>CAMDBX010000019.1 GCA_945889445.1 Rhizobium sp. Q54 | reverse complement strand
GACAGATCTCGCATCCCTGACCCAAGAGGACTTCAATGCCCTCATCGCCCTCTACAACAACACCCCCAGAAAGTGCCTTGACTACAGAACCCCAGCCGAGGTCTTTTGCCAGCAGCTGTTGCACTTCAAATGTGAATCCACATCCCGGCTTTCGCCGGGATGACGCCAATGAGAGAGCACGCTAAGCTCAACCACGGGGAACGGGCGTAATTCATGAGGTGACCGCCATGCGGAGCACATATGCCGTTCTTGCCGCTGCCTTTCTTCTCTTCTCAGCCGACACACTCCATGCCCAGCAGGATGTCGACCCCAATGCAGGGGTTTCCGGCGAGCATGACTTCAACATGTATTGCGCCAGCTGCCATGGCGAGAATGGCAAGGGCAACGGCCCCAAGGCCTTCAACCTCACCCTCAAGCCGCCGAATCTGACGACCCTGACCGCGCGCTACCGCGAGTTCCCGCGTGACAGGCTGGCCCGCATGATCGACGGGCGCGATCCGGTTCCCGGCCATGGCGAGCGCGAGATGCCGGTGTGGGGCGTGTGGTTCAAGGTGGAGTCGGCTGAGGAACTGGGTGGCGCCGAGGGCGACGAGGCCTCGGTCAAGCGGCGCGTCGACAATCTCATCGACTATATCGAGAGCCTGCAGGCGAAGTAGAAAGGCCCCGCGCCGGAGCGCAGGGCCTTGGGTCTCAGAAGGTCTTCAGCAGGGCGCTGAAGGCGGCGGCAATCTGGGTGCCGGGAGCCTCCGGCATCATCATCGAGGCATGTGCCACGACGATGGGAACGAAGACGAGCGCCATCATCAGGATGACGATCATCCCGGCGTCGTCGTTTTGACCGCCCCGTACGGCGGTCTTGCGGAACGTGAAGAGAGACTTGAATGTCATTTGGTTCACCTCTTACCGACCAGCCGTTACCGGGTGGCGGGGGTGAACCGAGGAAAACTCAGATACCCGCGCGTGCCAGTAACGGCATGGTCGATCGACTATGACTGTCGCTTGGCATTGGGTTTCGGGTTCCTGTGTGAGAATGGAGCGGTATCCGCGCCATCCCCCGGAAATGAACCTGACGGGCAAGAGTGTCAAGCAAAAAGCTCAGCTTTGTCGGCCCGGGTGCCCTATTCGCCGGGGATCGCCGGGCGTGACTGTGCGTAAAGGGCTGCGATGGCGCAGGAAGCCATGCGGGCCCGCACGGAATCGGCCCGCGAGGTCAGCACGATCGGTACCCGGGCGCCCACCACGATGCCCGCCGCATCCGCCCCGGCGAGGAAGGTAAGGTTCTTGGCCAGCATGTTGCCGGCCTCGAGGTCCGGGACCACCAGGATCTGGGCCCGGCCGGCCACCTCGCCACGGATGTTCTTGATGCGCGCCGCTTGCCGGTCGATGGCGTTGTCGAAGGCCAGCGGGCCATCCACCAGCCCGCCGGTGATCTGGCCGCGTTCGGCCATCTTGCACAGGGCGGCGGCCTCGATCGTCGAGGGGATCTTGGTGGTCACCGTCTCCACCGCCGAGAGGATGGCGACGCGCGGCATGCCGAGGCCGATCTGCACATGCAGGTCGATGGCGTTCTGCACGATGTCGACCTTGGTATCGAGGTCCGGGAAGATGTTGATGGCGGCATCGGTGATGAACAGCGGCTCGGCGTAGGTCGGCACATCCATCACGAAGACATGGCTGATGCGCCGCGCGGTGCGAAGCCCGGTGGCCGAGGAGGTGACCTCGTGCATCAGTTCCTCGGTGTGGAGGCTGCCCTTCATGAGAAGCGCGCCTTCGCCCGCCCGGATCAGCTCCACCGCCTGTGCCGCCGAGGCGTGGCTGTGGGGGGCATCGACAAGACGGAAGCCCGAGATGTCGGCCCCGGCCTTCTGCGCCACCGCCTCGATCTTGCGGCGGGGGCCGACCAGGATCGGAACGATGATGCCCAGCCCGGCGGCTTCCACCGCCCCCAGCAGCGAGGTCTCATCGCAGGGGTGCACGACCACCGTCGGCGCCGCCGGGAGGAGCCTGGTGCGCTCGATCAGCTGTTCGTATTTGGCGTGGGTCTGCGTGTCCAATCCGCTCTCCCAGATTCAGGACGGGGTGTGCTAGGCTTGGCGCAGTCTAGCGAAACCGGGGGAGATTGACATGGCGATGCGCGAATTCTTTACCGCGATGTGGCGGACCATCCTGCTGCGCGGGCTGGCGAGCCTGATCTTCGGCATCCTGGCCTTCGTCTATCCCGGGGTAACGCTGGCCGTGGTGGTGACACTGTTCGGCATCTATGCGCTGGTGGATGGTCTTCTCGGCCTGTGGGGCGTGATGCGGGGGCGTGAACAGGGCACCTCGGTGACCAGCCTGCTCACGGCCCTCGTGGGCATCGTGGCGGGCCTCGTCTGCCTGCTGGCCCCTGACTTCGCCACCAAATATGTGGTTCTCCTCATCGGCTTCTGGAACATCGCGGCGGGCCTCCTGCAGCTCATCGGCGCGCTGGTGATGTGGAAGGAGATCGAGCAGCCGGGGCTGCTGGCGCTGTCGGGTCTCATCGGCGCGGGCCTCGGCCTGCTGATCGTGTTCTACCCTGCCACGGCCGCCATCAGCATCATCTGGGTGATCGCCGCCACGGCGGTGCTGGTGGGCCTTGTGCTGCTGGTCTTCGGCTGGAAGCTCAAGGGCGCCGCCGAGAACTTCATGAAGGTGCGCGGCGCCTAAGGCTTCCGCAGCAGAAGCTCGCGGGCCGTCGCCTCATTGGTGATGAGGACGTTGCAGTCCGCGAGCCGGATGGCGCCCAGGAGGCAGTCCACCTTGTCGTTGCCGCCAGACGCGATGACGCGGGTGGGCACGCTGCGCAGCTGCGCGATCGGCAGCGACATGATGCGGCGGTTGACCGGGTGGTCCACCAGCCGCCCCTCGCGGTCATAGAAGTTGAACAGCATGTCGCCCACCGCACCGAGCTTCAAGAGTTCGGCGCGCTCCTCGTCGCTGATCAGGTTGAAGCGGAAGGCGGTGGAGGAGGGCGCCATGGTGCCGACGCTGAGGATGGCCAAGTCCAGCCGCTCGGCGCGGCGGAAGATGTCCTTCAGCCCGCAGCGCTCGATCAGCGCCTCGCGGGTTTCAGGTGAATCGACCACGGCGGGCGCCTGGAACAGGTAGCAGTCCGCCCCCATGATGCGGGCGAATTGCCAGGCGAATTCCGCCGGATTGAACTTGCGGGCCTGCACGATGCCGCCCAAGAGCGAGATGACCTGCAGGTTCTCGAGGTCGCGCGGCGCCAGTGTTGCGAGCGACTCGTAGAGTGTGGCGCCCCAGCCCACGCCCACCGTCATGTCGTCTTCCAGCGTGTCGGAGACATACATGCCCGCAGCGACACCAATCGATTTGCGAATGTTCTCGGGGTTCACCGGTTCCGGCACGACCACGGCATCCTTGAAACCGAAGGCCTTCTTGAGTTCGCCCTCCAATTCGAAGCAATCGGTGACCTCGCCCTCGATCCAGATCTTCACCTCGCGCTGCTTGATCGCCTCGTTGATGTTGCGCACCACCGTGACGCGACCGATGCCGAGCCGGTCGGCAATCTCGTTCTGGGTGAGGCCCTCGACGTAATACATCCAGGCGATGCGCATGCGGTTGCGGGCGATGCGGCCCGCACCCCGCTCAGGGGGGAGGGTCCGGCTCTTGCGGGACTGTGCCTTCTCCAACTTGCTGAACCCACTGGCGATTGCGTCTTCCCATTGTGGCCGAGGATACTAAATCGGGCAAGCCTGCACTTTTGTTGCAGATGTTGGGAGGGCAACGGAAGCCATGATCGAAGGTCATCCAAGCCGCCGTTTTGGCGTAATTTATCCGTAGATTTTGCGATGCGAGACCTTGTTGCAGCGCGTCATTGCGAAACATTTGCGCATCGCAATGTTGTTTAGTACATGAATTACATGTGCGCCGATCCCGCATCAGAACGGGAAGGTGCCCAGGGAGGAACGAACATGCTGCCCTTGCTGACAGTCGTCGTTTCGTTCGCTGCCGCCGCGGATCGCGGCAGGCCATTGCCCCTCTCATACGTCCCGTCATCGCTGACTGATCCCGCCCACCGCCGGCCTGCGGCGAGGCTTGGATGCAACGACACAGGCCGAACCCCATGGAGGACAACCGCATGCCGATCACCAAGTCGGGTCTGATCACCCGCCGCTCGCTCTTGAAGTCCACCGCCGCAGTCGGTGCTGCCCTTGCCGTCGGCACGGGTGCCGTGCCGCTGGTCAACATCCGCCGCGCCTCCGCGCAGAACCTGCCGAACCCGGCTGACGTGCTGGCCAAGATCAACGTCGGCAACATGGTGAAGAAGGAATATCGCGAGCAGTACAAGCTCGGCGACAATGACGAGCTGTGGGATCCCAAGAAGGATTGGATCCGCAACGTCGACTGGGAGGCGGTGCGCAAGGAACATGCCGGCAAGACGGTGCGTTTCGCCATCGGCGCGGCCGACCGTGAATCCGCGCAGGATCAGATCGAACCATTCGCGCAGCTTTCGGGCATCAAGATCGAGCTCGTCGCCATCCCCGATGACTCCATGTACGACAAGGTGGTGGCCGAGTTCCTCTCCGGCAACGCCGGTTTCGACGCCATCCAGTTCTTCTCGCCCTGGCTCGGCGACTTCGCGGCACAAGGCTTCCTGAAGCCATTGGATGAATATGTCGCCAAGTGGGGCGTTCCCTTCGACGACTTCTACGAGACCTATCAGCTGAACTACGGCCACTGGGCGGACAAGGGCATTCTCGGCATTCCCTTCGACTGCGACATCCAGATGGTCCACATCCGGCCGTCGATCTTCAAGAAGATCGGCATCGACGCTGACCGCGTGAAGTCGATCGAGACCTACGACGACATGATCCGCATCGCGCCGGAACTGAACAAGGCCGAGAAGGGTGTGAACGGCATCGGCATGATGTGCGGCCGCGGCTTCTGGGCCACCTATACCTGGCAGCACATTGCAGCACAGTATGGCCTCGAACTCTTCAACGAGAACTGGGAGCCTATCTTCAACGGCGACGCCGGCGTGAAGGGCCTCGAGACCATCGTGGCACTGTCGAAGCACGCCATTGAAGGCGTGGCCGCAGCCGACTGGCCAACCAACCGCGCCGCATGGCTCGGCGGCCAGATCGCCTGCAACATCTCCTGGCAGGATTCGGGCACGCAGGCCACGCGCCCCGACCAGTCGAAGATCGGCGACGACGTGCTCACCATCTTCGAACCGCGCGTCAAGGGCGGCAACTTCGCGCCGCCGAACATCGCCGGTTCGACGTCCTGCGTCACGGCCTCGTCGCCGGAACCGGAAGCCGCCTTCCTGATGCTGGCCTACCTCACCACCGCCTCGATCATGGCGATGAACGAGGCCAACGCCAATGGCGTGGCGCCGGGCTACAAGTCGGTTCTCAGCAACGCCAAGCTGCAGGAAGTCTCACAGCCTGCCAAGGTGTGGGGCGAGGAACTGAACTACGCATGGTGTGCACCGCGCCTGCCCAACGGCTTCCAGATCGACCAGGAGATCGGCTTCCTGATCAACAAGGTGGTGGTGGGCGAGATGCAGCCCAAAGCCGCGCTGGACGAGGCCGCCGTCAAGGTCAAGGACATCATGACCAAGAACGGCTTCTACCAGGGCAAGGATCCGATGAACTTTGCGGCAACCGCCCCCGGCATGTGGGTGGGCAGGGGTAAGCCGCTACCGTTCTGACACGCCTCTCCGGCCCCTCTCCCGTTTCGCTCCCTGTGAGCGGGGGAGGGGTTTTTTGTCACAGCAGGTTCCATGACTGACGCCGTCCTCCCCACCTCCACCTTGCGCATGGCACGGCGCCGCAGCCCGTTCCGGCGCAAGGCCTTTCCTTACCTGCTGGTGGCGCCAGCGGTCGTCTACCTGTTGGCCATCACGCTCTATCCCGGCATTTTCGCGCTTTGGCGGAGTTTCTACCAGGGGCGCTTCAAGCTCGAATTCATCGGCTTCCAGAACTATGTCGACCTGTTCCGCGACGAGACCTTCTGGCACAGCCTGACCAACACGCTGATCATCGGCGGCATCACACTCGCCGTCGAATTCGTGATCGCCATGACGCTGGCTGCCCTGGTCTACCGCGACCCGCTGGTGCGCGGCTGGCGCATCCTGTTCCTGCTGCCGATGCTGTTCATGCCGTCGGCCGTCGCCTATCTCTGGAAGCTTCTGTTCAACGATGGACGGGTGATCAGCGACCTTCTCATGCGGATCGGGCTCGTTGACTCCAACATCGACTTCATGGGTTCCACCTGGCTTGCCCGCGGCGTTCTGGTGGTGACAGACGTGTGGCAGTGGGTGCCTTTCCTGTTCATCATCTTCGTGGCAGCACTGCAGGGCCAGGACAAGGAGATCGAGGAGGCGGCCCGGCTGGATGGCGCGCGCTGGCGGCAAATCTTCTTCTCGATCTCGCTGCCGCTGATGCGCCCGGTGATCGCCATCGCGCTGGTGCTGCGCGGCATCGACATCCTCACCATGTTCGCCTCGCCCCACATCATCACGCAAGGCTCGCCCGGCGGAAACACCGAGACGGTGAGCTATTTCATCTACCGCACCGGCTTCAAGAGCTTCGAGTTCGGCTACGCGTCGGCGGCCTCGGTGGTGGTGCTGGTGCTGACGATCATCCTGGCCCAGTCCTTCGTGCGGCGCTTTTTCAGGTCGGGGAGGGACTGATGTCGGATGGCTCCCGCTTCTCGGCCGGCCGCACCATCCTGCTCTCGGTGTGGGGTTTGTTCTGCGTGCTGCCGATCATCTTCTTCGCCACCATCGCGCTCAGGCCCCGCAACGAGATCATCGCGCCGCAGCCGATCTACTTCCCCACGATTTCGATAGAGACCTGGGCCAAGATCTGGGCCGAGTGGCCGATCATGCACTATTTCATGAACTCCGTGATCTCGGTGACCGGGAGCGTGATCATCTGCCTGGTGCTCGGCATTCCCGCCGCCTACTCGCTGGCGCGCTACCAGTATCGCGGCCGCGACGACATCGGCTTCTACATCCTCTCCACCAAGATGATGGCGCCGGCGGCGGTGGCTATTCCCATTTTCTTCCTGTTCCGGGCGATGGGCCTGCTCGACACGGTGTGGGCGCTGATGCTGGTCTATGCCGCGATGAACCTCTCCATCGTCGTGTGGATCATCCGCTCCTACATGATCGACATTCCGCACGAGATCGAGGATGCGGCGCGCACCGACGGCGCCTCGGACCTCCGCATCCTGTGGTCGATCATCATCCCCATGGGCCTGCCCGGCATCATCACGGCGGCGGTGATCGCGGCGATCTTCGCCATGAACGAGTATCTGTTCACGCTGATCATCGCCAGCAAGAACGCCTATCCGCTGTCGGTGGCACTGGCCAATTTCTCGGGTGGTTCCGATGGCATCATCTACAACGCCATTGCGCTGGTGGCTTTCCTTGCCTTCTTCCCCGCACTCCTGCTGGTGATCCTGATCCAGAACCACCTGTCACGCGGGCTCACCATGGGCGCGGTGAAGGGGTAGGCGAGGGCCTCGCTCCGCGGGTGCTAGCCTTTTGTCCGGGCCTCGTTCAAAGGTCTTCGTAGCGAACCGTCACTTCACCGCGCTTGGTGATCGTGACGGGACGACCGGTGCGCGTTCTCGCTTTTCCAGCCGGGAGACGGACCCAGCCCTCGGACGTGCAGTATTCTTCGACGTCGAAGTATTCCTTCCCATCGAGAAACACGTGGATCCCGCGTTCAAGCTCTGTTGGATTGTGGAACTTGCTCGAGGGATCAGCGCTCAGCCTGTCGGGGGGTGAAGAATCGGTCATGTTGCCCCATTGCACAAAGTAGGTTGGTTGGACATCGTCCCGGAGTAGAGAAGCCTTCGCTCCATTGCAAGCATGGACATGTCGGGAGCGAAGAGGAAGCACTGATCTCCTTCTGCTGAAAGAGCGGGAGACGACCTGAACCTGCAAACAGGGCTCACCCCTTGGTCAGGGTTTCGTTCATGAAGGCCAGCGTGTGTTGGAAATCCTTCACGCCCGCCTGGGAGCCAAGGCCCGTGGCGTTGAGCGCCGACGTCGCCTGTGCGAAACGCACCGCCTTTTCCATGTCGAAGCCGTGCACCAGTGCCACGGCGAAGCCTGCATTGAAGGCATCGCCGCAGCCGCAGGTGCATTTCACGATGATGTCAAAGGCTGGCACACGGAATTCCACGCCGTGGCTGTCATGATAATAGGCGCCGTCGCCGCCGAGCGTCAGCACGCAGGCCGTCACACCCATGTCGAGGAAGAATCTTGCGGTGTCGCCATGGTCCGAGAGGCCGCAAAGCGCCTGTGCCTCCTCGATCGAGGGCATGAAATAGTCGGTGTAGGGCAGCACCCGCGCAATGGCCGGGAGGTCCTTCGGAGAACCGGCGAAGACGTCCACCGTGGTGGTGGCGCCATTGGCCTTGGCGGCCTTCATGACGACAGCGGTCTGGCCCTTGTCCATCGCATCCATGAGGCCCACGCCGCCGGCGTGGAAAACTTTGGTGTCCACCGCGCGCGGGATCATCTCGTCGGTGACGAAGAAGTTCGAGGTGGCGCCCTTCATGTGGAGGGCGGGGCGCGAGCCATCAGCGCGGGTGGTGACGATGGAGGAGGAGGTTTTCCAGCCGGGCTGGTGCTGAACACCCCATGTGTCGACACCGAAATGCTGGAGCCGCTGCAGCACCCAGTCGCCCATCAGGTCTTCGCCAACCCCGGCCAGCGCCAGCGTGTTGAGCCCCATCTTGGCGGCGGCGATGGCCGCGGTGCCGCCGGCACCTGAGACCGCGAGGGTGAGTTCATCGATGAACACCGTGCCGCCGCCGGGTGGCACTTCGGTGAAAGGCCAGCCGAGGCAGTCATAGGTGTAGAAGCCCATGGAGACATAATCGTAGCGCGGCACGGAAACCTCCCTTGATCGGCCGTGCCGGTCTTCAGGCCAGCATCAGCAGTGGTTCTTCAATAAGCTGCCGGAAGGCGTGCAGCAACTCCGCGCCCACCGCGCCATCGATCGCGCGGTGATCGCAGGACAGGGTGCAGACCATCTGGCTGGCCAATACCGGCTGGCCGTTGACCGGCACGAAGCGCTCCAAGGCGGCACCCACGGCGAGGATCGTCGCCTGTGGCGGGTTGATGATGGCGGTGAACTGCTCGATCCCGTACATGCCGAGGTTCGAGATGGCGGTTGTGCCGCCCTGATACTCGGAGGGCACCAGCTTGCGGGCGCGGGCCTTGGAAGCCAGCTCCTTCATCTCGGCGGAGATGGCGGTCAGCGTCTTGCCTTCCACGTGGCGGATCACCGGGGTGAAGAGTCCGCCCTCGACGGCCACCGCGACGCCCACGTCGCTCGACCGGTGCTGCAGGATCGCGTCCCCGGCCCAGGTGACATTGGCGGCGGGCACCTTCTGGAGCGCAGCACCCATGGCCTTGATGATGAAGTCGTTGATCGACAGCTTCCACAGCGGCTTGCCGTCTTCACCCTTGGGTGCGGATGCGTTCAGCCGCTCGCGCGTGGCCATGAGCGTGGTGAGGGTGCAGGTGACGGAGAGATAGAAATGCGGAACGGTCTGCTTCGACTCCGTCAGCCGCGCCGCGATGGTGCGGCGCATGCCGTCGACGGGGATGACGTCGAAGCTGCCGGGAGCGTAGAGCTTCTGGACTCCGTCACTGCTGATCGCGGGGGCGGGCGGCGGCAAGGGCTTCGCCTCGCCGGCGCTGCGCACGTCAGCGGCGGTGATGCGACCGCGCGGGCCTGATCCGGCGATGGACGCAATCGACAGGCCTGCCTGGCGTGCAAGGCGGCGGGCGAGCGGCGTGGCACGCGGCGCCTCGCCATTGGCAACCGGTGATGACGCAGATGGCGGGGCAACTGAAGGCACTTCAGCACGAGCAGTCGATGCGGCCACCGGTTTGGCCGCGGGCGCGGGTACCGTGACCGCCTCGCCCTCGGCATAGATCCACGCAACCGCAGAGCCGACCGGCGCGCTGCTGCCTTCGGTGACGATGATGTTGCGCAGGATGCCGTCGGCCGGGGCATCGATCTCCATGGCCGCCTTGTCGGTCTCGATCTCGAACAGGGCCGCACCCTTGGCGACCTTGTCGCCGTCCTTGTGGTGCCACTTGGAGATCTTGCCCGTCGCCATGTCCATGTCGACGCGCGGAAGGATGACTTCGACGGCCATGCTACATGCGCCCGCGGACGAGGTTGCGAAGCCCCTCGATGATGCCCGGCACCTGCGGCACTGCGGCCTTCTCGAGTTCCGGATTGTAGGGGATGGGAGACTCGGCCCCGCCCAGACGCAGGATTGGCGCGTCGAGATAGTCGAAGGCCTCGCTCTCGGCGATGCGGGCGCTGATCTCGGCGCCGATGCCGAGCGTCTTCACGCCCTCATAGACGCAGGCGAGGCGGGAGGTCTTCTTCACGCTGTCGATGATGGTCGCGGTGTCGATGGGGCGGAGCGTGCGCAGGTCGATCACTTCAACGTCGATGCCTTCGGAAGCGAGTGTTGCGGCGGCTTCGAGCGACTTGTGCACCATGATGGAGGTGGCGACCACGGTCACGTCACGGCCCTCGCGTGCCACATGTGCCTTGCCGATGGGGATGCGGTAGGGCTCCTCCGGAACCTCGCCCTTCATCTTGTAAAGCAGCTTGTGCTCGAAGACCATGACGGGATCCGGATCGTCGATGGCCGCAAGCAGCATGCCCTTCACGTCAGCGGGCGTTGATGGCTGTATGACCTTGAGGCCGGGGACGTGCGCCAGCCACGCATCGAGCGACTGCGAATGCTGTGCTGCGGCCCCAGTGCCGGACCCGGCAGGGAAGCGCATGACGAGGGGCACGTTCACCTTGCCGCCGAGCATGAAGCGCAGCTTGGCCGCCTGGTTGACGATCTGCTCCATGGCCAGCGTGGCGAAGTCCGAGAACTGGAATTCCAGCACCGGCCTGCAGCCGGCGAGTGCCGCACCGACCGCCACACCGGCCTGGCCGAGTTCGGAAATCGGCGCGTCCATCACCCGGTCTTCGCCATAGCGGTGCACGAGATCGCCCGTCACCTGGAAGGCGCCACCATAGACGCCGATGTCCTCGCCCATCAGGAAGACCGAGGGATCGGCATCCATCGCCTGGGCGAGCGCTTCCTGGATCGCCTGCGCGTAGGTCAGTTCGCGCACGCTCATCACGCCGCCTCGTTGGAGTAGACGTCGCGCGTCACTTCACTGGGGTTGGGATCGGTGCCGAGGCGGGCGAATTCGATGCCGGCCGCGATCTCGGCCTCGGCGGATTCGCGGATGGCGGTGACCTCCGCCGCGGTCGCGAGGCCGTGGGCCATCAGTTCCGCTTCGAAATGCGGAATGGGGTCACGTGCCTTCCACTCCTCGATCTCTTCCTTGGTGCGGTAGCGGTTGCGGTCGGAGCGGGAATGGCCGCGGGTGCGGTAGGTCTTGCATTCGACGAGCGTCGGCCCTTCGCCACGCCTGGCCCGCGCGATGGCCTCGGCGATCGCCTCCTCGACATCGGCGATGGCATTGCCGTCGACGATGACGCCGGGCATGGCATAGGCCGCGGCACGGTCCGCCACGTTGGCCACCGCCATGGAACGCTCTGTTGAAACCGACATCCCGTACTTGTTGTTCTCGCAAACGAAGACCACGGGCAGTTTCCAGACCGAAGCCATGTTGAGTGCCTCGTGGAAGGCGCCCTCGTTCGAAGCACCGTCACCGAAGAAGCACATGGCAACGTCGTCGCGCTTCTGCTTCTTGATGGCGAGTGCGGCACCCACCGCAATTGGCAGCCCGCCGCCGACGATGCCATTGGCGCCGAGGTTTCCGGTCGAGACGTCGGCGATGTGCATGGAGCCGCCACGGCCCCGGCAGTAGCCTTCTTCCTTGCCGAAGAATTCCGCGAACATCAGCTTGGGGTCCGCCCCCTTGCCGATGCAGTGGCCGTGGCCGCGATGGGTGGAGGTGATGTAATCGGTGTTGCGCAAGGCCATGGTGGCGCCGACGGCAGAGCCTTCCTGGC
This sequence comes from Rhizobium sp. Q54, assembly GCA_945889445.1. Classification (GTDB taxonomy): domain Bacteria; phylum Pseudomonadota; class Alphaproteobacteria; order Rhizobiales; family Aestuariivirgaceae; genus Aestuariivirga. Next base: position 41,719 of record CAMDBX010000019.1, on the reverse strand, counting down.
CGATCGAAAGGTGCATGGTGCCGTGGATCAGCCCGCGCATGTAGGCCTCTTCCGCGCCTTCCTCGAAGCGGCGGATCAGGTACATCTTGCGAAGGGCATCCTTCAGCTGGGAGGCCGTGTATTTTTGGTAGAAGGGCCGGGCATTCGGCTTGATCTTGCCCACGGCGTTCATGTCATCGAGCCTTTCAGCATGTCGTCCTGGCGCTGGCGCAGCGCCACGATGCGGGCGGAACCATCCACCGCACAGTTGTCGTAGGTGAGGAGTTCGCCCTTGCGGATGGGCTTCGTGGTCTTGCCGTTCTCGAGCAACCCGCAGGGAACGGCTCGGTCGCGGATGGCATCCGCCACCGTCATGATCCAGGCGCGATAGGTGTACTCGCCGATGGCATCCAGCCGCTCGCCAGGGACGAGGTCCTTCTTGGCCACCGCGCAGACTTCGGCCGAGGGCACGTCGAGCGGCACCATGTCGGCCGCGTGGTAAAGCACCGCGCGGGCGCAGGAGAGCGGCACTTCGAGGCTGGTCAGGTGATAGGGCCGGTAGAAGGTGTAGTAGGGGCCGGGGCCAAGCTTCAGGTCGTGCATGCGCTCACGCACGCGGGGGTGCGCCATCTCGGCGATGACGAACACGCCCGGTGCCACGCCCTTACCGATTGAGTAGTCGACGACGCCCTTGCGCGACAGCACGCCGCCGTCTGCCTTGGGGCACAGCACCTTTTCCAGCTGGTCGAGGGTGGCGGCCGGGCCGTGCATGCCGGGACAGTCGGGGACAAGGCCAGTGGCATTGGCGATGGCCGCCATTTCCACCATGGTCTTGGAACCGTCGACGAACTCCACCAGCATGCGCGGGTTCATGTTGCGGCGCTTGGCCTCGTCCATGTAGGCGTCGGGCGTGGCGTCGATGTTCAGCGGATTGTTCTTGCCCTTGCCGGCCGCGACGATGGGGTAGCCGAGGCCAGTGACGAAATTGATGAGCTCCATGGTGGAGGAGGGCTCATCGCCCGCACCCAGCGTGTAGACGACGCCCAGCCGCTTCGCCTCGCGGGCCAGATAGGCACCGATGGTGACGTCGGCCTCGACGTTCATCATGACGAGGTGCTTGCCATGTTCCATGGCGGTGAGGCCGATCTCGGCGCCAACGGCCGGCTTGCCGGTGGCGTCGATCACCACGTCGATGTGGGGCGAGGTGCAGACGAGCAGCGCATCCTGCGTGATGGCCGTCTTGCCGGCTTCCAGGGTTGAGGCGAAGGCCGAGGCCGTGGCGGCCTCCATCACCGCGTCATCGGGGCGTCCGGAGATGCTCAGCGCCTTGCGCGCCGCCGCAAGGTTGATCTCGGCAATGGCAGCCACCGTGATGCCGGTCATCTGCTGGCATTGGGTAACGATGTCGGTGCCCATTTCGCCGGACCCGATAAGGCCAACGCGGATCGGTCGGCCGGTGTCATCGAGGCGGCGTGCGAGGTCGGCAGCAAGGCCTGTCGCCGGGCCGATGCGGCGCGGTGTGCGCGAGATCGTGTCTGCCGGCATGCGGGGCTCCTGAAGTAGGCTATCTACAATAGGATACTTTTGGGCAGCGATGTGTCAATAAGTATTGTTTGGCCGAAACAAACCCATTTCGCAGATGCGAAAGCAGTTTGCGCCTGCGAGAAGTTGGAAATCCCAACTTTGGCGGCACTTCCGGACGCTGTGCTTTACGGCTAATTACGAAACAATCACTCCGTGATCTTGCATTTAGTGTCGGATGTGTAACACTTGGCAAAAATCGGGAGCGTCGCAGCGCATGGCATCGATCAGCCTGAACAAGATCAGCAAGGCCTGGGGCCCGGTGGTCGGGGTGGATGCGATCGACCTCGAGATACGGGACAAGGAGTTCATGGTGTTCCTCGGCCCCTCGGGCTGCGGCAAGACCACCACCATGCGGATGATTGCCGGGCTGGAAGACCCGACCGGCGGCGAGATCCTGATCGACGGCGATACGGTCAATGACGTCGACGCACGCGACCGGGACGTGGCCATGGTGTTCCAGTCCTACGCGCTCTACCCCAACATGACGATCTACGAGAACATCCGCTTTCCGCTGCGCATGCGTGGCGTGCCGAAGGACAGGCACGACCAGCTGGTGCGCGAGGCTGCGGCCATCGTTGAGCTGGGCGACCTGCTCGATCGCAAGCCGCGCGCCCTGTCCGGCGGCCAGCGCCAGCGTGCGGCACTGGCCCGCGCCGTTGTGCGCCACCCGCGCGTGTTCCTGATGGACGAGCCGCTCTCTAACCTGGATGCCAAGCTGCGCCTCACCATGCGCGCGCAGCTGAAGCATATCCAGCGCCGGCTGGAGACGACGACGATCTACGTGACGCATGACCAGATCGAGGCCATGACGCTGGCCGACCGGATCGCCATCATGAGCAAGGGCAAGATCCAGCAGCTGGGAACGCCCGACGAAGTCTACAACAACCCGGCCAATGTCTTCGTGGCGGGCTTCATCGGCTCACCGCCAATGAACCTGCTGAAGGGTGATCTGGAGAACGGCACCTTCTTCGGCCCCTCGACCCGCGTCGAGGGCGTCGGCAAAGGCAGCCGCGCGGGCGTGATCCTTGGCATCCGGCCGGAGGACATCTCCGTGTCACAGCCGGGGCATGGCAACCTCAATTCCAGCCTCTATTCGCTGGAGCCGACGGGTGACCAGACGCTGGTGTCGGCGCTGGCGGGCGACCAGATGGTGGTGGCGAAGGGGGCAAGAAGCTTCCGGCAGGAACTGGAAACCCCGATCGGCCTGACCTTCGACACCTCACGCTGCTACCTGTTCGATGCGGCCAGCGGCGCGAGGATCTGATTACGGGCAACTGAGCACGCTCCCGACTGCGGCGAAATGGTCTTACCCGGTCACGCCCAACTCCAGTAAAACGGATTCCGATCTGTTGACGTGGAAGGACGGGGCATGGCGGTCGAGAAGGTCGAGACGCTCATCATTGGTGGCGGTCAGGCAGGGCTTGCCGTCAGCAGGCACCTGGGAAAGCTGGGCAAGCAGCACCTGCTTGTCGAGCGCAGGCGCATAGCCGAGCGTTGGCGGGCCGAGCGCTGGGACTCGCTGGTGGCCAATGGCCCGGCCTGGCATGACCGTTTCCCCGATCTTGCATTCAAGTGCGATGGCGATGCCTTCGCCACGCGTGACGAGATCGTCCAGTATCTCGAGGACTATGCGAAGCAGAACAACTCGCCGATCCGCACGGGCGTCGAGGTGACAGCCCTTCACCGCAGTGCCGATGGCACGTTCCGTGCCGAGACGGCCAATGGCGTGATCGAAGCGAAGAACGTGGTGGCGGCCACCGGGCCCTTCCAGAAGCCGTTGCGTCCGGTGATGGTGCCGGACACCGAGGGCATCCTGCAGATTCATTCGGCGAACTACGTCAATCCGGCGCAGCTGCCACCTGGCGCGGTTCTGGTGGTGGGCGCGGGCTCATCGGGTGCGCAGATCGCCGATGAGCTGCAGCGGGCAGGCCGCAAGGTCTATCTCTCGGTTGGCCCGCATGACCGTCCGCCGCGTGCCTATCGCGGCAAGGACTTCGTCTGGTGGCTGGGTGCCCTTGGCAAGTGGGACGCCAAGACCATCGCGCCCGGCATGGAGCATGTGACCATTGCGGTGAGCGGCGCACATGGCGGCCACACGGTCGACTTCCGCCGCCTCGCGCATCGCGGCATCACGCTGGTCGGGCGCACGGATGGCTTCGCCGATGGCAGGATGAGTTTCGGACCGGACCTCAAGGCCAACATCGAGCGTGGTGACGCCAATTACATCTCCGTGCTGGATGAGGCGGACGCTTACATCGCTGCCAACAAGCTGGACTTTCCCACGGAGCCAGATGCCCGAACGCTCGTCGCCATGCCGGACTGCGCGCTGAACCCCATCCTGTCGCTCGACCTGAAGCAGGCCGGCGTCACCTCGATCATCTGGTCGACGGGCTATGCGCTGGACTTCGGCTGGATCAAGTTCGATGCCTTCGACGACAAGGGGCGGCCGGCGCATGAGCGTGGCGTCTCGACCAGGGCACCGGGCCTTTATTTCCTTGGTCTTCCCTGGCTTTCCCGCCGCGCTTCGGCGTTCATCTGGGGCGTCTGGGTGGATGCCGAGCATGTGGCAGGCCAGATCGCCGCACGCTAGGGGGCGGCCCCGGCAACCGCCGGGGGATTGCGCCGTTTGACGTCTGTCAAACGTATCCTGTCCTTGCTGTCCTAAGCTTGCGCAACGGCGGCGCCCCGCCACGGGGGCAGGGGAGTGACGGCATGAGTGCAGAGGCGCAGCAATTCATCGCCAGCGGCGTGGCGGATGCCATCGGCACCATCACGCTGACCAGTGCTGCCAGGCGCAATGCGCTGAGCCATGGCATGATGGATGCGATCTCCACGGCCCTGCTGGACTTCCAGACGCAAGACGTGCGCGTGGCCATCATTCAGGCAGAGCCGGGCGCGAAGGTGTGGTCCTCCGGCCATGACATCGGCGAGTTGCCGGTGGGCGGGCTGGACCCGCTGCGCTACGCCGATCCGCTGGAGCATACGCTGCGTGCCATCCGGCGCTTTCCCGGCCCGGTGATCGCCAAGGTGTCGGGCTCGGTGTGGGGCGGTGCATTCGACCTGGTGCTGAGCTGCGATCTCGTGGTGGCGGACCCGTCTGCCAGCTTCGCCATCACGCCGGTCAATCTCGGCGTGCCCTACAACACCACCGGCTTGTTGCATTTCATGGGCAGGCTGCGGCTCAACGTCATCAAGGAATTGTTCTTCACCGCGGCCCCGGCGGGGGCGGCACAGGCGCTGGAATGGGGCATCATCAACTGGCTGGTTCCCGCGGGCGAGATCGATGCCTTCACCGGCGACCTCGCACGGCGGATGGCAGCCAAGGCGCCGCTCGCCATGGCGGTGATCAAGGAACAGCTGCGTGTGCTGAGCGACGAGGTGCCGATCGCCGCGCAAACCTTCGAGCGGCTGCAGGACATGCGCCGCATGGTCTATGACAGTGCGGATTTCCGTGAGGGCATCGCCGCCTTCCGCGAGAAGCGTGCGCCGCAATTCACCGGGCGTTGAGGGGGAACTCACGTGATCGATTTTCTCTACAACATCTCGCTTCAGGTTCCGGACCTGCTCATCATGGTGGGCTGCGCAATCCTGTTCGGCGCGGGTGGCGTGCTCATCGCCCGGTTGGCGCACTGGTTGTGGTGGACGCGCATGGCGGGCGACAGGGACCCCTCGCGCGATGCAGGAGATGGCGTCCACAGCTCCATCCTCGCGCTCATCGCCTTCCTGATGGCGCTGATCACCACCAACGAGCTGGCGAGCTTCGGCAATGCCGACCGCCAGATCACCCAGGAGGCCTTGTCGATCACCCGGCTGGACCGCGAGCTGGCCAGCATCGGCGCTGATGGCGCGCAGGGCCAGAAGTTGCTGCGCAGCTATGTGGGCAGCGTGGCGCAGGACGAGTGGCCGCGCCTGGCGCAGCGCCCGCAGTCGTTGTCGCCCGTTTCCGAGCGCTATCTCGAGGCGCTCTGGTCGGAAGTCCGGCGGCTGCAGCCCATCGTCAGGAGCGTCAACCCCAATCTCGGTGGCGACCTCAGCAACCATCTTGAAAAAGTTGAGGAGTCGCGTGTCTACCGCTTTTCAGCCTCGGTCAACACCATCCCGGACGTGGTGTGGCTGATGATCGCGCTGTTCATCCTTTCCGCCTGCGTCCTCGCCGGGCGGCACAAGATGTCGCGCTACGCCATGCAGGTGCTGTTCATCCAGATGAGCGCGCTGGGCATCATCTTCGCCCTCGACATCATCATCGACAATCCCTTCGGCGGCGACACCAGCCTGGGACCGAAGCGGACCATCGCGGCGGTGGCAAGAAACGTCTGAGCAAGTATTCCGTGGCGAAGGCCCCGGGGGCACGCCGACTGCCTGGAACTGCCGTCGGTGCTACTCTCGGCGGCGGTCATCGGTCAGGCCGCTCAGCCGCGACCCACTGCCATCCTTCAGTTTTGATGTCCGTTTTGCCCGGGCGTTGATCCACAGGACGATGAGGGCGAGAAGAATGCTGAAGACGAAAAGCATCTCCATGACGGTGGAAAGCAGCAGTATCCCTTCTTCGTTCATGGCTCTTGGTTTCAATCCACCTTCAACGAGATAAGATCCGTACCCAAATCTACTGCATGGGACACAGCACAGACGTTGTCAGCACGCCACCCAATCAATTCGTGGTGCTGGGGATGCGCCGCTTCTTCATGATGCTCGCCGCGACGTTGTTGAAGATCTTGACGAGGTCGGTGAAATTCGGGTTCGCGGTCGATGGGCACTTGCCGTTACTCGAGCTGCCGCCATCCGTCGAGTAGAACTTGGAAGCGTCTGACGCGATGTCCTGCATGGTCTTGCAGGCGGTCGTGTCGTACCTGGTCAGATTATAGGTGTCGGTCTGGACCTTTGAGGGGGTCAATGTCGTCGTGCAGGTGCCACTAGTGCTGCCGTCGGATCTGGTGCATGTGGTCACGACAGTTTTTCCCCATGTCGTGACCGCGACCTGCGACGTTGATGATACCGGGGTGTTGATCTTCGACGTGACGATCGTACTTGGCGCGGACGCGATCGCCTTGCACTTGTTGCTGCTGGTGCAAGACCTTGTCGTGACGACGTTATCGGCGGCTGTCAGGGCTGGTGTGGAAGTGGCAGTCTTCGTGACGGTCGTCACCGGCCTGTCTGTGAAGCAGGAACCCTTGGCCGCGTTAGATGCAGCGAAGGCAACCGAGTAGACCCATGTTCCCTTGGGCACCGCCGCAGCCGCCGCATCTGCCGCCGCCACGGCAGCCTGGCACTGGCCCATCATCCGGTGGACATCGATGACCCAGCTCGAAGAGGTGAGCCCGTAGATGTCGGTTCCGTCCCTGAATGCATCAGGTGAGCTTGGCCCCACAAGAGATCTGCTGTTGCCGTTGGCGTCGCCGTCACTGAGGACGATCATGACGTTCTGCCTCGGGGGCTGGCCAGCAGCAACCAATGCAGCATTTGCAGCCACCAGGTCTTTCTGTGCCTGCAATATGGCATCGGCGATGGATGTTCCGATGCCGATTGCCGCGCTGTTCAAACCGTTGCAGGTTGTGGCGTCACTTTTCGGGGCGGTCGTGGCATTCTTGCCCAGCGCCTTCACCAGAGCGTTGGTTATGTCCAGGCCCCCTGGGGGGGTGCCCGAGTCCGTGTAGGTGTTGTTGAAACCGATCAGCTGGTAATTCGGACTGCTGGCGGTCGCGTAGTTGAGCCATTTGGCCGATCCCGTGGCGCCAGCTTTGCAGGAAATGATATCCTTGCTGGTCGTCTCAAACGAGGGATAGGCATAGAGCGCGACCTGGTCGACCGACGCCCAGAGCTTCGACACCAGCGTTTTCGCCGCGAGAGTTGCGCACTCGATTTTCTTCGGATTTGAAAGAGACCCGCAAGTGGTGCCCAGTGACTGGGCCATCGAAGCGGTGGCGTCGAGGACGATTGCCACGTTGAGCGGAGGCGGGGAGGAACCACCTCCGGATACCATCGAATTGGCCGACAAGGCTATCGTGTTGAAGCCGAGCGCACTTGCGAAGAACAGGGGCGCCTGTGCGGTGACCGTCACCTTCAGCGAGTTTCCGCCGCTCAGGCTTGAACAAGTCAGCCCCATGTTCGTGATGGTCTGGAGGCATTTGATTTCCGGCGCCCGGGTCGCCGTGATCCTCCCTCCGGATGTCAGGTCGGAGAGGTTGTAGTCCACATATTCCTTGGCAAGATTGCTGACGGCCGTTGCATTGTCCGTGTAGAGCTTCGATGCCCCCGCCAGGGCACCCATGTCGGCAGCGACTTGCAGGCGTGTCTTCACGTACCACACATATCCGAGATCAACGGCGAACGACGTGAGGGCGATCAGGACGGGCAGGGTCATCGTGACGTAAAGGAGCGCCACCCCGGAGTCGTCCTTGCGGAAGCGGAATAGAGACCTCATCATCCTGATCATCACTCGACCATTCCACTTGCTGTGATCTTGATGGGGCAGGGGCTGGCCATGCTCGGGATGAATGTCGTCGTGCAGGGATAGTTGATTGAAACGGTGGCCTGCTTTCCTGCGGCACCATCCAGCAAGGTCTTGCAGGTCGGGTTTGTGCTGTCTGTGCAGGTCGTCAGCGTGCCCCCGGAATTCGCCACCTTCACTGTGATCTGGCTGCCCGTTACGGTGAGGTTCGGAGCCCAGGTGGAATACTCCGAAAGAACGCCCGTATAGGGGTTGGTGAACCCGCGGCTGACGATCAACTGGCGGACAGCTGCCCCGTTTGCAGTCGACAGCGTGTGATACTGGTAGAGTGTGACGCCATAGTCCGCGATGCCGGCGATGAACAGAACGACCAGCGGCATGATCAGCGCGGCCTCGACGAGTACCGAGCCGCGAGTGTCGTTGCGCAGCGCTGCCAGGTTCGGTTTCTTCTTCAGTACAGTCATACCGCCGTCCGCTGGTTATCTGCGTTCGGCGAAGGGGGCAGTAATCTGGATCGGCCTGCTTGTCGCCAAACAGCAAACATGAGTTGCAATCGAATTCATAACAAGAACCGACTTTGCGGTCAATTACTTATAAAAGGTATATGCTTTACGGATCGTATGCGCTGATAGACGCCCGAATGTGCCGGACTACAATCAGCGCGGGATCGATTTTCCGGTTCCGAGGTTGGTTGGGCCATGACAGGAAGGGTCCTTGCCGGTCTTCATTCTGCACTGAGGCCCAGGGCGTGCGACCGGCAACTTGCTGGGTGCCTGGCTCCATGGAAACACGGCAGTCCTGATCCGTCTGCGTCATCCATCGTGCAAGAGTAGTGCTTTGATCCGGACATCGCCTGGGCCAATCGGACAGATACGACCCGCAACATTCTGATCATAGGCAAGGAGACAGGAAATCGGCATTTTTGATTTCATAAAGCCGGCCGGCAAGGCGATTGGCATCGGCGGCAAGGACGAGGCCCCCAGCGCCGAGGCGCTGAAGAAGGAGCTGGTCTCGCACAGCCTTGGCACCGAGAAGTTGAGCGTCGAGGTGAAGGGCGACAAGGCGATCATCCGCGGCGACGTGTAGAGCCAGGAGATCATCGAGAAGGCCATCATCGCCATCGGCAACACCCACGGCATCTCCAAGGTCGAGGCCGAGGTCGTGGTTCCCGACGCCAAGGAGCCGGTGTTCTAAACCGTCAAGAAGGGCGACAACCTCTGGAAGATGTCCGAGCACTTCTACAAGTCGCGCGCCAAGCATGCGGTGATCTTCGAGGCCAACAAGCCCATGCTACCCCAACCGGACAAGATCTATCCCGGCCAGGTGCCGCGCATTCCGGACCTGGGCTGAGACATCTGAATACCCGGGGGAGGCCATGTCGCCCCCGGGGCTTTGCCCGTAATGGGCCAAAGAAAGCGTGACCTCCCCGCACGGGCTGCATTAGGCTCGCGCTTCATCTTTCAGCGGAGGGCATGATGGTGAAGAGTTTCGCGGCGGATCGCCGTGCATTTGGCGGCATGCTGGCAGGGCTGGGCGCCGCCGCCCTGCTGGGCGTTCCACGGGCCTGGGCCGCGGCGCCGGATGGTGCTGGCGCCGTCAACGACATGATCGCGGCGCTGCAGGCGGCCCGCGCGCTGTCCTTCACGGTGCAGGCGAGCTATGGCGCCTCGGTTGCCGCCGACCGGCTGAGGACGCTGGGCAGCCGCGCCAGCGTGGTGTTCGAGCGGCCCGGTCGTCTCTTTGCGACCTTCGGCGGCGGCGGCGAACCGGACGTACGCCTCCTGATCAGTGACGGCCAGGCGACGCTCTACAGCCTGTCGCTGGCGGCCAAAACCGTTCTGAAACTCGCCCGGGAGAAGGGGGCGGCCTTCGCTGTTCCGGGGGTCTTCATCCCCTTCCTCGGCCTTCTGGGCGATGACGCGGGCAAGGATTTCTTCGGCGGCATTACGTCCGTGACCCCCATTGCCGAGGGCGCGCCCGGACAGGCGGAGCAGACCACGCTCGCTTCCGTGATGGGCGGCGCTTTCACCGGCGAAGTGTGGATCGACCGCAGCATCGGCCTTCCGGCCCGCACCACCGGAACGTGGTTCGGCGCCGCGGGCGGCGTCGCGGCTAGCGCCGCCGTCGACTTCTCGGGCTGGAGTTCCGAGGCGCCGGTGGCCGGTGCGTTCGCCGCCGATGGCCTCGATGGCGCGAAGAGCGTGGAGATCAATGGCCTCGGGCTATGACGTCTGACGTCTGACGTCTGTGCGGGGAATGGTGCCGGATGAGGGGATTGAACCCCCGACCTTCGGTTTACAAAACCGCTGCTCTACCGCTGAGCTAATCCGGCATCTGCGGGCGCCGCCCGAAGTAAGCCGGCACCGGCCCCGTGGTTAGAACGCTTTGGCCCCCCGTTGCAACAGGGAAGAACCATGCGGCCGGGGTCGTGGGTTCTACGGAGTGCGGGGTCCTCCAGCGCCGTGCTAACCTCGTCCATTAAAGTTTCGGATGGGAGTGCAGAATGACGACGTTGAACCGCAGGCAGGCGCTGGGAACAAGCGTGGCGGCCGCTCTGGCGCTCGCGGGTTTCTGCAAACCCGCCCTGGCCGGCACCGAGGAGCAGGCCAAGGCGATGGTGGCCAAGGCCATTGCGCTCTACGACGAGAAGGGCGAGGCCGCTTTGGCGACCTTCAGTGCGGGCAAGGCCTCTGGCTTCCAGGACGGCGAAATCTACATTGTCGTGCAGTCGCGCGGGCCTGAGGGCAAGGTGCTGGCCCATGCCGCGAACCCCAAACTTGATGGCGTGCTGCTCGACACGATCGCCGATCCCACGGGCAAGAAGTTTGGCGTCATCATGAGTGCCGAGGCGACGGAAGCGGGCGGCTGGTTCGACTATGAATGGCCCGACCCGAGCACCGGCAAGCTGGGCCAGAAGAAGTCCTGGGCCGTGCTGCACAAGGACCTCGTGTTCATCGCGGGCTTCTACATCCGCTAACTGGCGGCGTGGCGACGGGCGCGGGCGTCGATCCAGCGCGAGAAGCCTTCGATGGCCAGCGCCGCGACCACGATGCCGCCGACGCCGATCGACAGGGCGCCGAGCAGCCCGATTCCGCCTTCCTTGTTCTCCATGGGCAACTCCGGGTCTCAGCGCGTCAGGGCGTAGAGCGTTACCGCGCAGGCGTTGGAGACGTTGAGGCTGCGGATCGGGCCATTCATGTCGAGCCGCACGAGATGGTCGCAGCTGTCACGCGTCAGCTTGCGCAGGCCCTTGCCTTCTGCCCCCAGCACGATGGCGACGGGCGGCGCGCGGTCGACGGCGGAAATATCCTCCGGCGCGTCGCTGTCGAGGCCGAGGATGCGGAAGCCGTAGTCCTTCAACTCCGCCATGGCGCGCGACAGGTTGGTGACCTTCACGAAGGGCACGTGCTCGAAGGCGCCCGAGGCCGACTTGAACAGCACGGCGGAAGCCTCCGGGCTGTGGCGCGCGGTGGCCACAAGCGCGGTGACGTTGAAGGCCGCACAGGTGCGCAGGATGGCGCCCACATTGTGCGGGTCCGTCACCTGGTCGAGCAGCACCACGATGCCGGATTTCTCGATCTGGTCGAGGCGCGGCTGGTCCAGCGGCTTGGCCTCCATCAGCAGGCCCTGGTGCACCGCTTCGGCACCCAGTTTCTTGTCGAGGTCGCGGGGGTGGACGATCTCGGGCACGACGCCGCGCTCGGCGATTTCGGCTGCCAGCCGATCGGCGGCGTTCTTGGACGCCTTCAGGGAATAGATCTTGCGGCGCTTGTTCTTCAGCGCCTCGGCGACGGGGTGGACGCCGTAGATGATGTCATTTGGATCGCTCATTCCGCCGCCTATAGCGCAGGAACCGGAAAAAGGCAGGGAAAGTTTGCGGGCAGGGCTCGCCTTTGGTGTGATTGCCGGGGTGACCGGTCCGGTCTAGAACCTTGTCCCGAAAAGCCAATTCCGGGGTACCATGTTCAAGAAGATTCTCATCGCCAATCGCGGCGAAATCGCCTGCCGCGTCATCAAGACCGCCCGCCGCATGGGTATCAGGACCGTGGCGGTCTATTCCGACGCCGACGCGCGCGCCCTCCATGTGGAAATGGCCGACGAGAAGGTGCACATCGGCCCGCCCGCCGCCGCCCAGTCCTACCTGCTGATCGAGAAGATCGTGGAGGCTTGCCAGAAGACCGGCGCCGAGGCCGTGCATCCGGGCTATGGCTTCCTGTCCGAACGCTCCGCCTTCCCCAAGGCGCTGGCTGCTGCCGGCATTACCTTCATCGGTCCCAATCCGGGCGCCATCGACGCGATGGGCGACAAGATCGAATCCAAGAAGGCCGCCGCCGCGGCACATGTGTCCACCGTGCCCGGCTACATGGGCATCATCGAGGACGCGGATGAGGCCGTGAGGATCGCGGGCGAGATCGGCTACCCCGTCATGATCAAGGCTTCCGCCGGTGGCGGCGGCAAGGGCATGCGCATCGCCTATTCCGAAGGCGAGGTGAAGGAAGGCTTCACCCGCGCCAAGTCCGAGGCCAAGTCTTCCTTCGGCGACGACCGCGTGTTCATCGAGAAGTTCATCGTCAACCCGCGCCATATCGAGATTCAGGTTCTGGGCGACAAGCATGGCAACATCATCTATCTGGGCGAGCGTGAATGCTCGATCCAGCGCCGTAACCAGAAGGTCATCGAGGAAGCACCCTCACCGCTCCTCGACGAGAAGACCCGGAAAGCCATGGGCGAGCAGGCCGTGGCCCTCGCCAGGGCCGTGAATTATGACTCGGCTGGCACAGTCGAGTTCGTGGCCGGACAGGACCGCTCCTTCTTTTTTCTCGAGATGAATACCCGCCTGCAGGTGGAACACCCCGTCACCGAACTGATCACCGGCATCGACCTCGTGGAGCAGATGATCCGCGTGGCCGCCGGCGAAGAGCTGAAGATCAGGCAGTCGGACGTGAAGCTGAAGGGCTGGGCCGTCGAAAGCCGCATCTATGCGGAAGATCCCTACCGCAACTTCCTGCCCTCGACGGGCCGGCTGGTGAAATATCGTCCGCCGGCGGAGCAGATGGCCGATGGCATCACCGTGCGCAACGATACGGGTGTCTTCGAGGGCGGCGAGATCTCGATCTACTACGATCCGATGATCGCCAAGCTCTGCACCCATGCGCCCACCCGCAGCGCCGCAATCGGCAAGATGGCCGAGGCGCTGGACGCCTTCCACATCGATGGCATCCAACACAACATTCCCTTTCTCTCCGCCATCATGGAAAATCCGCGCTGGCAATCGGGCGCGCTGTCCACCGGCTTCATTGCCGAGGAGTTCCCGGGCGGATTTACCGGCCATGAGATCACCGCGGAGATCAAGTCGACGATGGCCAAGGTGGCAACCGTGCTCGACCATGTCGAGAACCGCAGGAAGCGCCTCATCAACGGCCAGATGGTCGGCAATGGCGTCACCTTCGCCACCGCGCGCATCGTGAAGCTCGGCAAGGAGTTCATCCCCGTCACCATCTCGGCAGACACGGACAGGCTGGCCGACGGCTGTGGATGGGTGCCGGGACAACCGGTTTTCGCCGCCGATCTGGGCGACGGCAACGTCACCGTCCAGGTGAAGCGCATCCTCAATGGTTACAAGCTGTCCTATCGCGGCGTGGTGCTGGACGCCCACGTCTATACCGAGCGTGAGGCAGAGCTTGCCAGGCTGATGCCGGAAAAGGTAGCGGCCGATACATCGAAGAAGCTGCTGTGCCCGATGCCGGGCCTCGTCATCGCCATTCCGGCGGTGGTTGGCCAGGAGGTCAAGGCGGGCGAGCCGCTGGCCATCGTCGAGGCAATGAAGATGGAGAACATCCTGCGCGCCGAGCGTGACGTCACCGTCAAGGCCATCAACGCCAAGCAGGGCGACAGCCTGCAGGTCGACGCTGTCATCATGGAATTCGCATGAGCATCACGGCCCTTCATGTCATCATGGAGGGCCGGGTACAGGGCGTGGGCTTCCGCGCCTATGTCGAACGCGAGGCGAAGGCTCGCAGCCTCAAGGGTTGGGTGAGAAACCGCAGCGACGGCAGCGTGGAGGCGGTGTTCTGCGGCGAGGAAGAGGACGTCAAGTCCATGATCGTCGCCTGCCACCGTGGCCCGCGCATGTCACTGGTGCGCGACGTGAGGAGCGAGCAGCACCCGCCGGGCGATTGGCGCAGCTTCGATGTGTGGCCGACGGTGTGAAAGCGACGTCGGTCCGTCACCCCATCCCGTCATCGGCAGTTGCTTGACCGGGGCATCTTCTTTGGTCATCCAAAATAAGGGACGCCCGGGTCAAGCCCGGGCGAGGTGATTGGATGGGTGTGCGCAATCAGGCTCCCTAAGCCAGCCCTTCCTTCTTCAGCGCCGCCTGCACCGCCGGGCGTTGGCCCACGCGGTCCATGTAGGCCACCACATGCGCATAGGGTGAGAGGTCGATGCCGACGTGCTTGGTCCAGCCGAGCACGGTGAAGGCATAGGCGTCGGCCACGGAGTAGGTGTCGCCCAGCAGGTACGGCTTCTTTGCCAGTTGCGCGTCGAGCCATGCGAAGCGGCGCGTCAGACGGTCCTTGATGGCGGCCTTGCCGTCCTCAGGCATGGACGGGTTGAACAGCCCGCCGATGCCCTTGTGCAGTTCGGAGGCCACGAAGTTCAACGACTCCATGGCACGGTAGCGGTCCATCGAACCGAAGGCCGGCAGCAGGTCGGTGTTCTTCGCCTTGTCCACCAGGTACTGGAGGATGGTGGAGACCTCGGTGAGGACCTCACCGGACCCGAGGTCGAGCGTGGGCACATAGCCCTTGTCGTTCACGTCGAGGAAGTTGGCGCCCGTCTCGGTTTTCTTGGCGCCGAGGTCCACCTTCTCGAGGTCATAGGGCTGGCCCAGCTCGTTCAGCACGATGTGGGGCGCAAGCGAGCAGGCGCCGGGGGAATAATAGAGCTTCATGTGTGCTATCCTGTTGAATGGTTACGCCTCGGTCTTCGCTATTATGTAACAGAAAATGTGACAAATTCAAGCTTGGCGTTGGACAGCTGTTGGGTTGGGACGTAAGAGGCGGAGGATTCATGGAGTCCCGCATGCGCCGCTTCGTCCTCGCCGTTCTCGCCGTCCTGTCGCTCTCCGTTCCGGCCCGCGCCGACTTCATCAAGAACTTCGCCGACTGGCAGCGCCTCGGCCCGGATGGTCAGGCAGCCTATGCCATGGCCATCTTCGACGTGATGACGGTGGTCACCGCCGACAACAAGTACACCGCGGCCCGCGCCATGGGGCTTCGTGCCTGCGGCATCGGCCTGCAGCTGAAGGGTGCGATGGTGGCACAGGCGATCAACGTCTTCTACCGCGATCAGCCGGAGTCCCGCGACGCCACACCCTTCGTTGCCTTCAACGGCTATCTCGAGCGCGGCGCCTGCAGCCCCTTCATCAACCAGATGCGCAAGGAAATGGGCCTGCCGCCGATGAAGTCGGCGCCCCCGCCCGTGCCCGGCCAGGCGCCGGAGGACCAGCAGCCCGAAGGTCAGCCGCAGTAGGCTCAGCCGAAGATCGGCGCGAAGGTCTTCTTCAGCGCCACGTCGAGGTCGGCCATCGTCACCGGCAGGCCAAGGTCGACAAGGCTCGTCACCCCATGCTCGCGGATGCCGCAGGGCACGATGCCGCCGAAATGCGTGAGGTCGGGTTCGACGTTGATCGAGATGCCGTGGAACGTCACCCAGTGGCGCACGCGGATGCCGATGGCGGCGATCTTGTCCTCGCGTGCCCCCCGCCGCACCCACACGCCCACCCGGTCCTCGCGCCGCTCGCCCTTCACGTTGAACTGGTCCAGCGTATCGATGACCCACTGTTCAAGTGCCGCCACGAAGGCCCGCACGTCGCCGCCCCGGCGCTTCAGATCGAGCATCACATAGGCCACGCGCTGGCCTGGGCCATGATAGGTGTATTGCCCGCCGCGCCCGGTCTTGAACACCGGGAAGCGCTCGCGCTCGACGAGGTCGTCCTCATTTGCCGAGGTGCCCGCCGTATAAAGTGGCGGATGCTCCAGCAGCCAGACGCGCTCTTGCTCCGTGCCCCTGGCGATCGCGTCGACATGGGCGTCCATGCGCGCCATCGCATCCGGGTAGGGGATCAGCCCCTCGGTGATCTCCCACACGACCTCGTCTGCCGATGTGAGCGTCAGGCGTATATCGTCGCGTGCAGCCATGGCCGCTTTTCCCAGTTTCGGACTTCGCCCGCAACCGTGTAATCTGCACGCTTGAGGGAGAGTGGCATGGACGGATTCGCCTTTCTGGTCGCCGTTGGCTCCTTCGTGCTGGCGCTCGTCGCGCTCAAGGTGTTCATCGGTGACATGTCGAACATCGCGGGCCTGCTGCGCATCCTCAGTTTCGTGGGGCTGGGCTTCTGCCTCTTCGGCATCGGCTGGCTCTTCCAGCGCTTCGTGCGCGGCGCGGCGCCTGTTCGAGCACAGCAAACGGAGTGAATGCATGGGAAAGACCATCGGCCTCACCGGCGCGCTTGAAACCTATTACGTGGCCCACGCCTGCCGCGAGCCCGCCATCCTCGCCGAACTGCGGGCCGAGACGGCGACGCTCGGGGGTGACGCCGCCATGCAAATCGGACCGGAGCAGGGCGCCTTCATGAGGCTCATCGTCAAGCTCATGGGCGCCAGGCGGGTGATCGAGTTCGGCACCTTCACCGGCTACTCCTCCCTCAGCCTGGCGCTGGCGGGGGCCACCCGCATCACCTGTGCGGATGTCTCGAAGACATACACCGACATCGCGCGGCGCTACTGGGCGAAGGCAGGCGTTGCAGACCGGATCGACCTTTACCTCGACGGCGGCTTGGCGGTGATCGACCGCTGCCTCGCCGCAGGGGAAGCCGGAACCTTCGACCTCGCCTTCATCGACGCCGACAAGGCGGGCTACGACGCCTATTATGAGGGGTCGCTGAAACTGCTGCGCCCCGGCGGTCTCGTCCTCGTCGACAACACCCTGTGGGACGGCGACGTTGCAGACCCCGCAAAGCAGGATGCTGATACCGCCGCCATCCGGGCGCTCAACACCAAGCTGGTCAGCGATGCCAGGGTCGAGATCTGCCTCGTGCCCATCTGCGACGGGCTGACCATGGCCCGAAAGGGATAGGTCCGTCATCCCGGAGAAAGCCAGGATTCAGGCTAATTTCCAGTGGGTTGGCATCAAGATCCGGACCCCGGCCTGCGCCGGGTTGACGGGCCTGGGGGAGGGGCCCTGCCGTCCCTTGCCTTTGCCACGTCACTCGGCTATAGCCCGCCCCGTTAAGTAGCAACTCACACGCGGAGTACGGCTCCGGCACACGAGGTTCGCCTCCACATAGTGCCAGATCCATCCGGTGCCGGGGTAACCCGGTCACTCACTCCGCGGCGGATCAACCGGAAAAGGATTCAAAAGGCTCATGGCCATTCCTGATTTCACCATGCGTCAGCTGCTCGAAGCTGG
This sequence comes from Rhizobium sp. Q54, assembly GCA_945889445.1. Lineage (GTDB taxonomy): Bacteria > Pseudomonadota > Alphaproteobacteria > Rhizobiales > Aestuariivirgaceae > Aestuariivirga. The sequence goes on along the minus strand of CAMDBX010000019.1, from coordinate 24,240 downwards.
CGTCCACTTCGGCCACCAGACCCACCGCTGGAACCCGAAGATGCGCAACTACATCTATGGCAGCCGCAACGGCATCCATATCATCGACCTGTCGCAGACCGTCCCGCTGCTCCACACCGCGCTCGTCGCCGTGGCGGAGACGGTGGCCAAGGGCGGCCGCGTTCTGTTCGTCGGCACCAAGCGTTCGGCGTCCGAGCTGGTGGCTGACTCCGCCAAGCGCTCGGCCCAGTACTACGTGAACTCCCGCTGGCTCGGCGGCACGCTCACCAACTGGAAGACCATTTCGCACTCGATCAAGACGCTGCGCACCACCGACGACGTTCTCGGCAAGGAGCAGTCGGGCCTCACCAAGCGTGAGATGCTCGAGATGACCCGCACCAAGGAAAAGCTCGACAAGTCGCTGGGCGGCATCAAGGACATGGGCGGCGTTCCCGACCTGCTGTTCGTGATCGACACCAACAAGGAACAGATCGCCATCAAGGAAGCCAACCGTCTTGGCATTCCGGTGATCGCCGTCATCGACACCAACTCGGACCCGGCCGGCGTCACCTACCCGATTCCGGGCAATGATGACGCGGGCCGCGCCGTCGCCCTCTACTGCGACCTCGTCAGCCGCGCTTGCATCGAGGGCATCTCGCTCGCCCAGACGGGCTCGGGCATTGACGTCGGCGCCGCCGAGGAGCCCATGGCCGAGGAACTGCCCGCCGTCGAATAAGCGGGCCCTCGACCGTCACGCAATCGACACGGGGCCTGCCGCATGAACACGGCGGGCCTCAAGCTCTTTAAAATCACATGAGGTGAAACATGGCCGACATCACGGCTGCAATGGTGAAGGACCTGCGCGAGAAGACCGGCGTGGGCATGATGGATTGCAAGGCAGCTCTTGCCGCCACCAACGGCGACATGGAAGCCGCCATTGACTGGCTGCGCGCCAAGGGCCTCGCGAAGGCCGCCAAGAAGTCGACGCGCGTCGCCGCCGAGGGCCTCGTGGCCGTCGCCGTCGAGGGCACCACCGGTGCCGTCGTCGAAGTGAACTCGGAAACCGACTTCGTCGCCCGCAACGAGAAGTTCCAGGCCATGGTCGCCGAGATCTCGAAGCTGGCGCTCAAGGCCAATGGCGAAACCGAGATCCTCAAGACCATGAAGGTCCCGGGCTCGGCGCATGCCGTTGCCGAATACGTGGCCGAGATGGTCGCCGCCATCGGCGAGAACATGACGGTGCGCCGCACCGCGGTGCTCACCGTCAAGGACGGCGTCATCGCCTCTTACGTCCACAACCAGATCGCCCCCGGCATGGGCAAGATTGGCGTGATCGTGGCCCTCGAGTCGACCGGCAACAAGGCGTCCCTCGCCGAGTTCGGCCGCATGCTCGCCATGCACGTCGCCGCCACCAACCCGGTCGCCCTTGCGCTGGATCAGGTGCCCACCGACGTGCTGGCACGTGAATCCGCGATCCTCGAGGAAAAGAACGCCGGCAAGCCCGCCAACGTGCTGGAGAAGATCGTGGCCTCGGGCCTCAAGACCTTCGCCAAGGAAAACTGCCTGCTCGAGCAGGCCTATGTGCATGACGGCGCCAAGACCGTGACGCAGGCCCTCGCCGAAGCCGGCAAGGCCGCCGGCGCGGACGTGAAGCTCATCGGCTTCGTGCGCATGCAGCTGGGCGAAGGCATCGAAAAGAAGGAAGACGACTTCGCCGCCGAAGTCGCCAAGATGTCCGGCGGCAACTGAGCCACTCACATCGAACGCATCGCAAGAGGCCCCGGAAACGGGGCCTCTTTGCTTTTTTGATGGCCCTCACGTCTTCTCCCGCTCCTTCAGCGGGAGAAGAGGGGACCCGTTGCGGCACGCAAAGGGGGAGATGAGGGGAGGCGAGGGCAACACATGTGACTGAGATCGCTGTCCCTCACCTTCCCCAGCTTCGCTGGGGCCCCTTCCTCTCCCGCGCTGCGGGAGATGGCGATGGGCCAGCACATCAGCATGCCGAGGTCCAGCCAACCCGAAATCAAATATTGCTTGATCCGGTCACCTAGGAGAACGCCCGGGTCGAGTCCGGGCGAGGTGAGGGGCAGTGTCACAAGGACGCCGCATCCATCGTCCATGGATGAATGCTGCGCGGTGTACAGCACACAGAATTTTGGCTAGCATCCATCCCACAACCACAGGAGTTCATAATGCGCAGGACGCTCACCGCCATAATCGCCCTTGCCACGGCTGCTGTCATCATCCCCGCGGCGGATGCCTGCACCCGCATCGTCTACGAGGGCGCTGGCAGCAGCCACTTCGTCGGCCGCACCATGGATTGGGCAACGGAAACCGGCACGGACCTGTGGGCCTTCCCGGCTGGCCTGAAGCGCGACGGCGGCGTGGGCGAGGCCTCCATCGGCTGGACCTCGAAATACGGCTCGGTCATCTCCGGCTTCTACAACATCGCGACGGTTGACGGCGTCAACGACGCCGGGCTTGCTGGCAATGTGCTCTATCTCGCCGAGAGCGACTATGGTGACTACAAGACGTCCGGCAAGCCGCTGCTCTCGGTCGGTGCCTGGCTGCAATACGTGCTCGACAATTATGGGACCGTTGCCGAAGCCGTTGACGCGCTCGCGAAGGAGCCCTTCGCCCTCGTGGCGCCGGTGCTGCCTGACGGCCATGCGGCCACGGGCCACTTGGCGCTTGCCGACAAGACCGGTGACTCGGCGATCTTCGAATACATCGGCGGCAAACTCCGCATCCATCACGGCAAGCATTACAACGTGATGACAAACTCGCCCTCCTTCGACCAGCAGCTGGCGATCTCGACCTACTGGGACAGCGTCGGCGGGGCCAACTTCCTGCCCGGCACCAGCCGCGCCGCCGATCGCTTCGCGCGCATGAGCTGGATGCTCAATGCCGTTCCTCCGGGCCAGGCGGAGGATGCCGCCGTGGCGGAAGTCATGTCACTCACCCGCGCCATTTCCGTGCCGCTGGGCATCCAGGACCCCAAGGCTCCCAACATCGCCGCCACCCGCTGGCGCACCGCCGCGGACCTGAGTGCCAACCGTTATTTCTTCGAGAGCGTCCACAATCCGTCCATATTCTGGGTCGATCTGGGCAAGCTCGACCTGAAACTCGGTGCGCCGTCGCTGAAGCTGGACCTGCAGGGAAAGCCGATCCTCGCCGGCGAAGTGTCCAAGGAATTCAAGGCCGCCGAGCCTTTCAAGTTCTTGGCTCCGGCGCCCTGAACGGGCTGGGGAGGGGGGCCGCTGCCTTGTGACGAATCGGTCCCGCTCTTCTAGAGTGACGTTCCACAAAAGCGGGCCGTTCCAGCATGTCCTCCCCCAAATACAAGCGCATCCTCCTGAAGCTCTCGGGCGAAGTCCTGATGGGCAACCAGCCTTATGGCATCGACCTTGATACAGTGAGCCGCCTCGCCGACGAGGTTCTGGAGGTTGCCGCCACCGGCGTGCAACTGGCCCTCGTGATCGGCGGGGGCAACATCTTCCGCGGCCTTGCCGGGGCGGCCAAGGGCATGGACCGGGTCTCGGCCGACCACATGGGCATCATGGCCACCGTCATGAATGCGCTGGCCATGCAGGGGGTTCTGACCCACAAGGGCATGGACGCCCGGGTGCTCTCGGCCATCGCCATGCCCACTGTCTGCGAAACCTATTCGCGCGCCAAGGGCATTCACCACCTCGATGCGGGGCGGGTCATCATCTGTGCGGCTGGCACCGGCCTGCCATTCTTTACCACCGACACCGGGGCGGCACTCCGGGCGGCGGAACTCAACTGTGACGCGCTTTTCAAGGGAACCAGTGTCGACGGCGTCTATTCCGCCGATCCCAAGACTGATCCCTCCGCCCGCCGCTTCGACAGGATCACCTTCAACGAGATCCTGGCCAATGACCTGCGCATCATGGATCCTGCCGCCATTGCCCTTGCGCGGGACAACGGGATTCCGGTAGTTGTCTTCTCCATCAGGAAGCCCGGCGCCGTGCTCGAAGTGGTCAGCGGCGGCGGGCTGTTTACCACTGTCACGAAGGATTGAAGCCATGGCCCAGCCCCAGAATTTCGACGCCCAGGACATCAAGCGCCGCATGGTCGGCGCGGTTGACGCGCTGAAGCACGATTTCGGCGGATTGCGCACCGGCCGCGCGTCCTCGAGCCTGCTCGACCCGATCCAGGTCGATGCCTATGGCGCCAACATGCCGCTGGCCCAGGTTGCCTCCGTCTCGGTGCCGGAGCCCCGCCTGCTGCAGATCAGCGTGTGGGACCGTGGCCTCGTGATCGCGGTCGAAAAGGCCATCCGCGCCTCCAACCTCGGCCTCAACCCGCAGACCGAGGGCCAGGTGATCAGGCTTCGCATGCCCGACCTGACGCAGGACCGCCGCAAGGAGCTGGTCAAGGTCGCCCACACCTATGCCGAAAAGGCCCGCGTCGCCGCGCGCAACGTCCGCCGCGATGGCATGGACCTGCTGAAGCAGCTCGAGAAGGCCCACCTCATCAGCGAAGATGACCACAAGAAGAAGGCTGACGACGTGCAGAAGATGACCGATGAAACGATCAAGGACATCGAGCAGGTGCTGAAGCACAAGGAACAAGAAATCATGCAGGTCTAAGGTCGGACTGCATCCATGTCAGACAGAGCCGCGCCTGATTGCATGCCCCGCCACGTCGCCATCATCATGGATGGCAACGGTCGCTGGGCCACGCAACGCGGGCTACCGCGTTCGGCGGGCCACCGCCAGGGCGTCGAGGCGCTCCGCCGCACCGTGCGCGCCGCCGCCGACATGGGCATCTCCGTCCTCACCCTCTACTCCTTCAGCACCGAGAACTGGGCCAGGCCGCAGGCCGAAGTGCGATTCCTGCTCGAGCTGCTCCGCCGCTTCATCCGCACCGACGTGGCCGACCTGCACAAGTCCAACGTCCGCATCATGATCATCGGCGATCGTGACGGGCTGGAGCTGTCGCTGCGTACCATGTTCGAGGAAGCAGAGGCGCTGACGCGCCACAACACTGCGCTCAAGCTTGTCATCGCCTTCAACTACGGCAGCCGCCAGGAAATCACCCGCGCGGTGCAGGCCATTGCCCGGCAGGTGGCCGACGGCACGCTCGCGGCGGCCGACATCACCCCCGCAGTGATCGGTGCCCATCTCGATACGGCCGGCCTGCCCGACCCGGACCTCCTCATCCGCACCGGCGGCGAGCAGCGCATCTCCAACTACCTGCTATGGCAATGCGCCTACACCGAGTTCGTGTTCCAGCCGGAATACTGGCCAGAGTTCGACGCCCACAGCCTCGCCCGCGCCATCGAGACCTTCCGCATGCGCGACCGGCGCTTCGGCGGGCTCAAGGCGCAGACCGCCTGATGGCTGCAGAGCCGCCAGCCCAAACGGCCAAATGGGGTGATCTTGGTGTTAGGGCAGCTTCCGCCGCGGTGCTGATCCCGGCGGTCCTGGCCGATGTCTGGGCGGGTGGCATCTGGTTTCATCTGTTCGTGGCGCTGATCGGCATCCTCATGGCGCAGGAGTGGGTGAACATGGTCCACAAGGACAATCCGCTGCAGTTTGCGCTGCATGCGGCGGGCGCCATGTGCGGGGCCCTGCTGCCGCTCGACATCGGGCTGGCTGGCGGGCTTCTCGCCATTGCCGTTCTGACGGTCGTCTCCGCCGCCGCTGCATGGCGCGAGGCGCCGGGCGGTCCGGTGTGGCGCTATCTCGGTGTGCCTTACGTATCGCTGCCGCCCATCGCCCTCGTGGTCCTGCGCGATGACCCGGGCTATGGCGTTGCCGCCATCGTGCTGGTCATGCTCATGGTCTGGGCGGCCGATACGCTGGCCTATTTCGCAGGTCGAATCATCGGCGGTCCGAAGCTTGCTCCGCGCATCAGCCCCAAGAAGACCTGGGCTGGCATGGGCGGCGCCATGGTCGGCAGTGCCGTCGCCGCGCTGGGCGTGGGGATGGCGCTGGGTGTGCCCGGCCTCTGGCTGCTGCTGATCGTCGCAGCCCTGCTGGCCGTGGTGGAGCAGGGGGGCGACCTGTTCAAGTCCGCCATGAAGCGCCGCTATGGCGTCAAGGACTCGGGAAGGCTGATTCCGGGGCATGGCGGCGTCATCGACCGGGTGGACGGGCTGGTGGCGGTGGCCACCGTTGCCGCCCTGATCGGGGCGCTGCGCGCCGGGATCGAGCACGCGGGGGCCGGAATCCTGATCTGGTAACCCCTCTTGGCCGAAATCTGGCCGTATTTTTCACGTCGTTTAGCCCCTTGTGCTGCGCGTGGGCATGACCGTTGATAACAATGGCCCCTCAGCGGGCCGGGGAAGTGTGGAATGAACCTGACTGACGTGCTGCACCTGCCGCTGAGCACTGGCGTGTTCTATGCACTGCCATTCCTCGTGGCGTTGACCGTGATCGTGTTCATTCACGAGCTCGGGCACTTCCTTGTGGCGCGCTGGTGCGGGGTCGATGTCGAGGCCTTCTCCATCGGCTTCGGGCGCGAGATCTTCGGCTGGTACGACCGCCACGGCACCCGCTGGAAGGTGGCGTGGATCCCGCTCGGCGGCTACGTGCGCTTCCGCGGCGACGCCAATGCCGCCAGCATGCCCGATGCCGAAGCGCTGCAGCGCGCCAAGAGCGAGCCAGGCAATTTCCATGGCAAGCCGCTGTGGCAGCGGGCCGCCGTCGTGGCTGCCGGGCCCATCGCCAATTTCATCCTCGCCATCGCCATCTTCACCCTGGCCTTCATGTTCGTTGGCCGCCCGGTGATCGAACCCCGCATCGACGAAGTGCTGCCGGGCAGTGCGGCGGAGCAGGCGGGCATCCTCAAGGGCGACGTCATCGTCTCGGTGGATGGCACCGAGATCGAGGATTTCACCGGCCTGCAGCAGGCAGTGATGAGCCGGGCCGGAGAGCCGCTGCCCGTTGTGATTCTTCGCAATGGTGAGAAGATCAACCTGGAGGTGACTCCCCAGCTGCGCGAGGAGCCTGACAATTTCGGCGGAAAGGTCCGCCTCGGCATGCTCGGCGTGAAGCGCGACCCCCAGGGGCCCATCAACTATGAGCGCATGGGGCCGGTTAAGGCCTTTGAGACGGGTGTGCAGCGCACCTGGTTCATCGTCGACTCGACCTTCCGCTACCTCGGCAAGCTGGTCACCGGCAGGGAAAGCGCCGACCAGCTGGGCGGGCCCATCGCAATGGCCAAGGCGGCGGGTGACGCGGCCTCCATGGGATTCTCGCAATTCGTTGCGGTCATTGCCTTTTTGTCGGTCAGTATCGGCCTCCTTAACCTTTTTCCAATCCCTATGCTCGATGGTGGACACTTGGTTTACTATGCCATCGAAGCGGTTCGGGGCAGGCCACTCGGCGAGAACGCTCAGGAATGGGGATTCCGGATCGGCTTCTCGCTGGTGATCATGCTGATGGTAGTCGGCACCTGGAACGACCTGTTACGGGTGGCGACGGTTATGTTTGGTGGGTGAGTTCGTGGGGAAGTTTCAATTGCAATGCGCCGCTGGGTGGTTAAAACCCTCCCCGGCGACTTGGATTCGAATGGGGCGGCGCGCGAGCGGAAATGGCCAATTGATGCGTTATAAGTTTGTTGTTGTTGCTTTTCTTGCTTGCGTACTGAGTGTTCTAGCGCCCCTTGCCGCGCCGGGCCTTGCGGTCACGTCCGCCTATGCCGAGACGGTGTCCTCGATTGTCGTCGAGGGCAACCAGCGCATCGAGAATGATACCATCCTCGCCTACGTCCAGGTCTCGCCCGGTCAGAATGCCTCGCCCGAGAAGCTTGATGCCTCGGTGAAGGCGCTGTTCCAGACCGGCCTGTTCTCCGACGTCCAGATCACCCGCCGCGGCAGCACGCTGGTCGTGCGCGTCGAAGAAAACCCGATGATCAATCAGGTGAACTTCGAGGGCAACACCAACGTCAAGGACACTGACCTCGTCAAGGAAGTCGAGCTGCGCGAACGCATGATGTTCACGCGCGCCAAGGTCCTGAGCGACGTCAACCGCATCATCGCGGTGTACCGCGCTGCCGGTTATTACTCGGTCAAGGTCGCCCCGCAAATCATTCGCCTGTCGGAGAACCGTGTCGATCTGGTCTTCCAGATCACCGAAGGCGACGAGACCAAGGTCAAGCAGATCAACTTCGTCGGCAACAATGCCTTCAGCGCCAGCAACCTGAAAGGCGTTATCGGCACCCAGCAATACAGCTGGTGGCGGTTCTTCAACCGCAACGACAATTACGATGCCGACCGCATCGAATACGACAAGGAACTGCTGCGCCGCTATTACCTGCGCAACGGCTTTGCCGATGTGCGCGTGGTCTCCGCCGAGGCCGTGCTCAACGAGAAGGGTGATGGCTTCATCGTCACCTACACCATCGAGGAAGGCCCGCGTTACAAGATCGCCGACGTGGCGGTCAACATCGGCGATCAGCAGATGGACTCGGCCGACCTGATCGCCACGGTCAAGACCGGCGTGGGTGATTACTATGACGCCACCAGGGTCGACCGGTCGGTTGAGCGCCTCACTCTTGAGGCGGCGCGGCAGGGTTTCGTCTTTGCGCGCGTCAACCCCAACGTCGAGCGTGACGCAGGCAACAAGACACTCAACATCACATACAACATCGTCGAAGGCCCGCGCATCTACATTGAGCGCATCGACATCGTCGGCAACTACCGCACCGAGGACGAGGTCATTCGTCGCGAACTGAACCTCTATGAGGGTGACGCATTCAACCGCGTGGTCGTCGAGCGTGCGCGACGCAGGCTGACCGGCCTCGACTTCTTCGACAAGATCGACTTCCTCGAGCAGGAAGGTTCCGCCCCCGACCGCGTAGTACTGGTCGTCCAGGTGCAGGAGAAGTCCACGGGTTCGGTCAACTTCTCGATCGGTTACTCCACCACCGAAGTGATCGTCGGCTCGATCTCGCTGCAGGAGCGCAACTTCCTCGGCAGGGGTTACGACGTGAAGGTCGACACCTCAGGCAGCTGGTATCGCCAGAACGTCACCTTCAGCTTCACCAACCCCTATTTCCTCGGCATGCCGATTGCCGCTGGCTTCGACGTGTTCGCCACCAATGTGGATAACCAGGAAGAGTCGAACTACAACAGCCAGATGCTTGGCTTCGCGCTGCGCACCGGCTTCCGCCTTGACGAAAACAGCGGCGTCAGCTTCAAATATGGCTTCACCTGGCGCGACGTCGACGGCATCAGCAAGTCCGATGCAGCGCCGGCCATCATCGAGTCCTCGGGCCAGTACACCAAGTCGGTGGTTGGCGGCACTTACACATGGGACAATCTTGACAACCCGCTGCGGCCGACCAACGGCTTCCGCGGACAACTCGAGGCTGACATCGCCGGTCTCGGCGGTGACGCCCACTATGCCAAGGTCGAGGCTCACGCCTGGTACTTCGTGCCCGTTTACGAAGAGGCTGTGGTGCTGAAAATCGAGGGCAACGCCGGCCAGATCATTCCCTTCGATAACGATCTTCGCGTACAGGACCGCTTCTTCAAGGGTGCCGACACCTTCCGTGGCTTCGCCACGTCGGGCGTTGGTCCGCGCCAGCGCGGCAATGACGGCGACACGGATGCCGTCGGCGGCCAGACCTACGCCATCGGCACGGTTGAGATGACCTTCCCGCTCGGCCTGCCGGAGCAGTGGGGCATCATGGGTGAGGTATTCAGTGACTTCGGTACAGTGTTCGACTCCGGCGTCGACACGGTGCTGGCAGGCCAGGGCGATTGTTCCTACGGCAACAACGCCAATGGTGGCACGGGCGACTACGCCAAAGACTGCAAAAGCTACGATACGGCGGCGTTCCGTCTGTCCGTCGGCGCCGGCGTGATCTGGGCTTCGCCCTTCGGTCCGCTGCGCTTCGAGGCTGCCTACCCGGTGCTCAAGGCGGACTACGACAAGACGGAGTGGTTCCGCTTCTCGGTTGGCACCGCCTTCTAGACGGGCGCACCGCAGCGGCTTAAGACACAAGCGGGCGGCCAATGGCCGTCCGCAACTTTTTGGGAGAGACCGCAGAATGACCGAGGTAACGGCAGCGCCTGAACTGCAGACGGCGGATATCCAGCGGATCATGCAGCTCCTGCCGCACCGCTATCCGTTTCTGCTTATCGACCGCATGTATGACATGAACGGCGAGGACAGCGGTGTCGCCCTCAAGAACGTCACCATGAACGAGCCGTTCTTCCAGGGCCACTTTCCCGGCCGCCCGGTGATGCCGGGGGTGCTGCTGGTGGAAGCGATGGCGCAGGCCGCAGGCGCCCTTGTGCTCAACCATTTGGGTGATGAGCACGCCGGCAAGCTCGTCTTCTTCATGTCGATCGACAAGGCCCGCTTCCGCAAGCCCGTGGTGCCGGGCGACACGGTGCATTTCCACGTCAAGCTGTCCAACAAGCGCCCCCCGGTTTGGAAGTACTGGGCCGAGGCCATGGTCGACGGCAAGAAGGTTGCCGAAGCCGAAATCGGCGCCATGCTGATGAACGAGCGCGGCGCCTGAGCCTCAACCTCCGTTAGGCGCCGTTGCTCCCGCTTCCCACTCCTCAGGCTGCCTTCCTCTACAAGGTTGGGAATGAGGCTCCTGCGATATGGGAGACCTCGTTGAATTCACCTGCCCGGGCTTGACCCGGGGGTCCGTTTTCATGCAGCTGCAAAGGTAGCGCGGATCAAGCCCGGGCAGGGTGAAGGGGAAGAGGAGCGTGCATCCATCCCCGAAATACTCTGGGATTTGCCGGAAGGTGTCGTCCGTGTACCGATCATTTTGTCAGGTGGGCGTGAACCCTCTACTGCGCGGGGCAGCCGTTCTCCAAGGGCTTGCCCGCAAAGCGGTCAGCAACCCATGGCACATACAAGGGCTGTGAGACCGGCGGCGTGGTGAAGTGGTTCTGGTCGCCCGGCAGCTGCACGCGCGCGACGTTGCCCCCAATGGCACATTTCTGCGTCTGGTAGAGTTGTCCCATGATCGGGGGATTGGTCACGTCCTTGTTGCCAAAATAGATCACCACGGGCGCGATGGGCGGTTCCTTGCTGACACTCGCATCGCGCAGTCGCTCCACCCAGGCCTGGGCGTTGCTGGTCTGCGGTTTCAGCAGGGTCTTGTACGTGTCGCCGAAGTTGAAGCTCAGCGTGTCGGCGCCCGCATGCATGCATTTCTTGCTGAAGATTTCGGTGAGGGTCTTGGCGCCATCCGCGGTGAAGATGTCGGTGAGCTGGAGTTCAGGGTAGGCCGCCGGCATCGCCCACATGGCCATGGCGAAATGCGCGAAGTTGAAGACGTTGTCGGAGAAGGATTGCCCCAGCCCGGCAATCATTTTTTCGGCGGCGGCTGCGTCGCTGTCCGCTCCGGCGGGTATCAGCACCTCGACGTCCTGGGGGGCAAGCGCCACGAAGCCCACGAAATCGACGCCGTCGAAGGCCGTGCCCTTGGCCGCGATGTAGTCCTTCAGGCTCGCGGCGGCGATAACTGCGCCGCCGCCCTGCGACCAGCCGTTGGCCACGACCTTCCGGTTGCTGCCCGACAGGCCCATGCTGCCCACGGCGCGCGCCGCGTTGATGAGGTCGCGGGCATTGGTGGCGGCGTTCGCATATTGGTGGGTACCACCGGCGCCGAGGCCCTGGTAGTCGGTGGCGATCAGCACATAGCCGTCCTCGATGAACTGGGTCGCGGCGGGAATGCCGAAGTCCGTCCACGATGTGCCGCCGATCAGGTTGTACTCGTTCAGGTCCTGCGCTGGGTCGAACACCTGCGAGGGCCCGCAGTTCTGTGCGATGCCGGTGGTGCCATGCGCCCAGCTGACGATGGGCCGACCGCTGGCGGGCATGTCAGCCGTCGGAGCGATCACCAGCGCGGAGGACAGCGTCTTCCGCTCCATCGCGTCGGATGAGACATAGGCGATGCGCCAGGCTTCTGCCCCCGGGATCTGCGTTGCCACCGCTTCCTTCGCCACCACCGTGCCCAGCGGCTGCTCGGCTGAGATGGCTGCAAGCCCCTGATAGAAGGGCGGCAAAGCCACATCTGCCGCCTGTGCTCGCAAGCAGTGAAAGTGCAGCGATCAGAACGCGCGAGGTTTTCATGGCGAACTCCTTGAAACAGGTTTCAATCTCGCGATCAGTATACAACTGGCTGCTTTGCCGGGCCAGACCGTGAAAAATCAGGTCTTGTGGGCGTCCTCTGCTGAACAAGCCCCCCAATCATTGCCGTCATCCCGGCGAAAACCGGAAGCCAGCTTTTTGTCACGATAAAATCCTTGAAAACTCACCTCCCCCGGGCCGGATCCGGGGGTCTTTTTGCGCGCCGGCAAAAGGGATGCGCGGATCAAGTCCGCGCAAGGTGAGGGGGAACAGGAATACGCCTCTCTCCACACTGAACTCTGGCCATTGCGGCTCCCTGCCAAACCAAAATGCCCGGCCTCTCGACCGGGCATTCTGAAGTCTTGGAATGCGAAGCGTTACTTGCCGCGCATCGTCAGCGGCACGTAATCCCGCTTCGGCGCGCCGGTGTAAAGCTGGCGCGGGCGGCCGATCTTCTGGCCCGGGTCCTCGATCATTTCCTTCCACTGCGAAATCCAGCCCACCGTGCGCGCCAGCGCGAACAGCACGGTGAACATCGAGGTGGGGAAGCCGAGGGCGCGCAGGATGATGCCCGAATAGAAGTCGACGTTCGGGTAAAGCTTGCGCTCGATGAAGTAGGGGTCCGAAAGGGCGGCCTGCTCCAGCACGCGCGCCACTTCCAGCAGCGGGTCGTCCTTGATGCCGAGTTCGGTCAGAACCTCGTGCGCCGTCTTCTGCATGATCTTGGCGCGCGGGTCATAGTTCTTGTAGACGCGGTGGCCAAAGCCCATCAGCCGGATGTGCGAGGTCTTGTCCTTCACCTTCGAGATGAATTCCGGAACCTTGGCCGGGTCGCCGATCTGCTGCAGCATTTCCAGTGCCGCCTCGTTGGCGCCGCCATGTGCCGGGCCCCACAGGCAGGCGATGCCCGCCGCGATGCAGGCAAACGGGTTGGCACCTGAGGAGCCTGCGAGGCGGACCGTGGAGGTGGACGCGTTCTGCTCATGGTCGGCGTGCAGGATGAAGATCCGGTCCATGGCGCGCGCCAGGATCGGGTTCACGACATATTCCTCGCACGGCACGGCAAAGCACATGCGCAGGAAGTTGGCCGCGTAGGACAGGCTGTTCTGCGGGTAAACGAAGGGCTGGCCGATGTGATACTTGAAGGCCATCGCCGCAATCGTCGGCAGCTTGGCGATCATCCGGTGCGAGGCGATCTCGCGCTGGCGCGGGTCGTTGATGTCGGTGGAGTCATGGTAGAAGGCGGACATGGCGCCAACCACCGCCACCATCACCGCCATCGGGTGCGCGTCGCGGCGGAAGCCCTGGTAGAACCGGGTCATCTGCTCGTGCACCATGGTGTGGTAGGTGATGTTCTTCTCGAACTCCTTGCGCTGCGAGGGGGTGGGGAGTTCACCGTAATAGAGCAGGTAGCAGGTCTCCAGGAAGTCACCGTGCTCGGCCAGCTGCTCGATGGGGTAGCCGCGGTACAGCAGCACGCCCTCGTCGCCATCGATGTAGGTGATCTTGGATTCGCAGGAGGCGGTGGAGGTGAAGCCCGGGTCGAAGGTGAAGGCCCCGGTCTGGGCATAGAGCTTGGTGATGTCCACCACGTCCGGCCCGATGGTGCCGGATTTCACCGGCATCTCGACCTTGTTTCCAGCGAGTTCGAGGACTGCCTTCTTCGGATCGTCAGCCATTGTGGGCTCCCATGTCTGTCTTTTTCTCGTGACGAACTATTGCACCGCACCATAGAAAGGTCAACGACACTGACCTGATGCTTTGGTCGACTTCCAGCATGCCTGCTGATCATCCATTGCGATGCTACTGCAACATGCATTTTGGCAACCGCCACAACACGAGTCTGTTGCATTCCGAACGACAGCCTGCGTGCAACGGCAACAACGGTTTTGCACACCGGCAGCAATCAAGTATGCCACAGAAATGTTGCGTCAGGACGACGCCTGGTCTCGCAACCGCGCCAGTGATTCATCGCGTCCCAGCACTTCCAGCACGTCAAAGATGCCGGGCGAGGTCGAGGTGCCGGTCAGCGCGGCACGCAGCGGCTGCGCCACCTTGCCAAGCTTCAGGCCCTGTGCCTCGGCATGAAGTTTCACTTCTGTTTCAATATCATGTGCCTGCCAGTTCACAATCTGCTCAAGCACGGGGATCACGCTTGCGAGCACCGGCGCGCCACCATCCTTGATGATCTGCCGCGCCTTGTCGTCCATCGGCAGCGGCCTTTCCGCGAACAGGAACTGCGCGCCATTCTTCAATTCAATCAATGTCTTGGCCCGCTCTTTCAGACCCGGAAGGGCCCGCAGCAGCTTGGCCATCATCGCCTCGTCGATCTTTGCCTTCATCGCCTTGCCGCCTTCGGCGTGCGGAAGGAAATCAACGAATGCCATCAACAGCTTATCGTCCGGCATGTGGCGTATGTAATGACCGTTCAGGTTCTCCAGCTTGGCAAAGTCAAACCGCGCCGCCGACTTGCCTATGGCATCAAGGTCGAACCACTCCACCATCTGCTCGGTCGAGAAGATCTCCTCGTCGCCATGGCTCCAGCTCAGGCGAGCAAGATAATTCCTCATTGCTTCAGGGAGATAGCCCATGGCGCGGTAGGCCTCGACGCCGAGAGCCCCATGCCGCTTGGAAAGCTTTGCACCGTCCGGCCCATGGATCAACGGTATATGGCTCATGTGCGGCACCCGCCAGCCCATCGCCATGTAGATCTGCGTCTGCCGGGCGGCGTTTGTCAGGTGGTCCACGCCACGGATGATGTGGGTGACGCCCATGTCGTGATCGTCCACCACCACCGACAGATTGTAGGTCGGATTGCCATCCGAGCGCAGGATGATCAAGTCGTCCAAGTCCTTGTTCGGAATGACAACGCGGCCCTGAACCGCATCCTCGACAACGGTCTCTCCCTCCTGCGGGGCCTTGAACCGGATGGCCGGTTTCATACCCGCCGGCGCCTCAGAGGGGTCGCGGTCGCGCCAGGTCCCGTCATAGCGGATCGGCCGCTTCTCGGCTTCGGCCCTGGCCCGCATTTCCTCAAGGTCTTGCGGAGTGCAGTAGCAGCGATAGGCCTTGCCCTGCGCCAGCAATTCCTCCGCCACCTGCCGGTGCCGGTCGGCCCGCCCGAACTGCGAAACCGGCTCGCCTGCCCAGTCGAGGCCCAGCCAGGTCAGGCCCTCGATGATCGCGTCGATGGCCTCCGCCGTCGAGCGCTCGCGATCCGTATCCTCAATCCGCAGAAGCATTTTTCCGCCGGTGTGCTGGGCATAGGCCCAATTGAACAGCGCCGTGCGACCGCCGCCGATGTGCAGGTAGCCCGTGGGCGAGGGGGCGAAGCGGGTGACGACTGGCGATGACATGGGCGCCGTTCTCCGTATTGACTGACGTAAGGGAAGGTGATTGCGTAATGCGAGCCGCCGCTTAGCACACCACCGCGCGGCCTGTAAGGGGAGTGCCATGTCCGTCACCATGCTGGATGATGCGGGAGTGGAGGACGCCACCCGCACGGCGTGGCTTGCGGCGCCCCTGCGGCGCGTCCTGGCAGACCAGCAGGGCCGCAGATTTCTGTGGTGTGCCCAGGCACTTGCCGCCGGAATCGGGCTCTACTTCGCGTTGCCGTCCGAGCCGCAACCGCTGCTGTTGGCCACTGCCGCCGCGCTCGCCGCGCTGCTGGTGTGGCTCGGTCGGTCTACGGGCCCGCTGTTGCTGGCGGGCATTGTCCTCTTTGGATTTGCCCTCGCGGGATTCCAGGCCGGGCGGGCCGCCACGCCACTGCTGTCGGCAACGACCGGAGAGGTATTGGTGACGGGGCGGGCAGTCTCCGTCGAACGCAGTTCGCGCACGCGACTGGTGATGATCCTTGCGCCCGACCAGATCGAGGGTGTCGACGCAGCGCGCCTGCCAAGGCTGCTGCGCCTGTCGCTGCCGGAGAAGGCGGGTGCGACACCTGCCGGCGCGCGCATTGCCCTCAAGGCGCGGCTTGCGCCGCTTCCCTCTCCCGTGACGCCCGGCGGCTTTGACTATGGCCGCAAGCTCTGGTTCGACGGCGTCGGCGGAACCGGACGGGTCACGTCAGCGGCCATCACGCTGCTGGAACTGCCGCAGCGCGCGGCACCTCTTGAGGCGCGTCTCACGGCTCTGCGGAGCGCCATGGGTGCGCGTATTCACGCCGCGCTCAATGAGCCTTATGCCTCCTTTGCAGAGGCGCTGATCACCGGCGAGCGCAGCACCATTCCGGCGGAGATCAACAAGAGTCTTCTGATGTCCGGCCTCTTTCACATTCTGTCGATTTCTGGTCTTCACATGTGGCTTGTCGCGGGCGGGGTGTTCTGGGCGGTGCGCGCCGCATTGGCGTTCGTTCCGGCTCTGGCCTTGCGTTTTCCGATCCGCAAATGGGCTGCCATGGCGGCGCTGCTCATGGCGCTCTTCTACATGCTGCTCGCCGAGGGCGGTGTGGCCACCCTTCGGTCCTTCATCATGGTCGCCATCGTGTTTTTTGCGGTCATCGTCGACCGTCCGGCGCTCTCGGCGCGCAACCTGGCGCTGGCAGCCGTGGTCATCCTTGTGCTCGACCCGCAAGCCGCCATCGAAGCGAGCTTCCAGATGTCCTTCCTTGCCGTTCTGGGCCTCGTTGCCTTCTATGAGGCATGGGCGCGCTACCGGGTGAGCAGGGGCATCTCCGCACAGGCCATGCAACGCCACTGGGCGTGGCGGCTGTTGGCCTGGGGCCTTGCCGCCTTCGCGGCAAGCCTCATGACCTCGCTGATCGCGGGGACCACATCGTCGCTTGCCGCTGCCTATCACTTCGGCCGCGTGTCGCCCTATGGCGTGCTGGCCAATGGGCTGGCCATTCCCGTGGTGGGCGGCATGGTGATGCCGTTTGCGATCGTGTCGGTACTGCTGATGCCCTTCGGGCTGGAGCAAATGCCCCTTGTGGTGATGGGCAAGGGGCTGGAACTGGTCATCGTCATCTCGAACTGGGTGGCATCACTGCCCGGAGCCGATGAGGTGATTGCCCGGCCGCAGTTGGCTGCCGTGATCACTATGGCGGTTGGCCTCATGCTGCTGTGCCTGCTGGCGGGGCCGCTTCGCCTGGGCGGATTCGCGGTAATGGCCATTGGCGGGTTGCTGATGCTCAGCCCGGCGCCGCTTGCCGACCTGCTGATCGAAGCAACCGGTCAGAACGTGGCGCTGCGCGATGAGGCAGGCCACCTCGTGCCAGCCCAGCCGCGTCGGGGCCGCTTTGCCGTTGAGAAATGGCTGCAAGCCAATGGCGAGGAGGAGAGCCCCGGGGACGCGGCCAAGCGCGCAGGATGGATCTGCGTGGAGGGCCGTTGCTCGGCTGAGGTGAAGGGCCGCCGCGTCGTCTACCTGGTGGGCCTCGAGGAATCCATGTTCGACTGTCGCGGGGCCGACATCCTGATCGCCGATTTTCCGCTTCGCGGCGCCTGCCGCGGCGTGCCGCTGCGCATCGACCGCTTCGATCTCTGGCGCTCGGGTGCCCATGCAGTCTATCTCGGCGGGGCCGGCCCAGAGATCAGAACGGCACGGGGTGAGCAGGGGCAAAGGCCCTGGGTGGTGAAACCCGAACCCCGACGCTCAACCGATTGACTGCCGGCCCGGTTCGGAGCAAGACGCGCCCATGAACAAGACCCCGCAACTGACCATGAGCGAGATCCGCAAGGAGATCGACCGCATCGATGAGAGCCTGATCAAGACGCTGGCCGAGCGCCAGCGCTGGGTTGAGAAGGCGGTTACGGTTAAGAAGCGCGATGGCTTGCCAGCGCGCGATGACGCCCGGGTGCGGCAGGTCATCGACCATGTGCGGGTTCTGGCCCGCGCCCACAACGTTGATCCGGCGCTCGTCGAGACGATGTGGACGGAAATGGTCGAGTGGTTCATCGCATACGAGGAACGCTCCATCTAAGGGTCGACGTTGGGCGCTGCTGCTGTCTAGAATGCTCCCATGCAGTTTCCTCACCTCTTTTCGCCCTTCACCCTGAAGTCCACCGAGATCCGCAATCGAATCTTTTCGACGGGTCATGACACCTACCTGCCGGAGGGCGGCCTGCCGTCCGATGCGCTCATTGCCTACCAGCGCGCCCGGGCAAAGGGCGGAGCAGGCTTGATCGTCATTCAAGTGGTTGGGGTTCATGAAACCTCGCGCTACACCGAGGCGCTTCTGATGGGCACCTCGGATGACTGCATCAAGCCGTTCACCCGGTTGGTCGATGCTATCCACCAAGAGGGAACAAAGGTCTTCGTGCAGTTGTTCCATCCTGGCCGCGAGCTGCTGGGAAGGCCCAATGGCGTGGTGCAACCGGCTTTCGCGCCCTCACAGACGCCTTCCGAGCGGTTCAAGGTCATCCCGCGCGAGATGTCGCAATCGATGATCGGCGAAATCGTCGATGGCTTTGCGCAGGCCGCGCGCCGCATGGCGGAGGCCGGCGCCGACGGTGTGGAGATCGTGGCGAGCCATGGCTACCTGCCGGCGCAGTTCATGAACCCGAAGGTCAACCGGCGCGAGGACAAGTACGGCGGCTCCTTCGACAACCGGATGCGCTTCACCCGCGAGGCGGTTGCGGCCATTCGCGCCCAGGTTCCCGCAGAGTTCATCGTCGGCATGCGCATGTCCGGCGACGAGCACGACGAGGACGGCATGGTGGAAGAGGATTCGGTTACCATCGCCCGTGCCCTGGTGCCTGAACTGGACTACCTGAACGTCATCGCCGGCACATCGGCGACAGCCTCCGGTGCAACCCACATTGTACCTTCCATGGCAAATTCAACAGCTTACGTTGCTCCCTTCGCGCAAAAGGTAAAGCAGGTCACTGGCAAGGCCGTGTTCGTCGCTGGCCGCATCAACCAGCCGCAGATTGCCGAGCAGGTGCTGGCCTCTGGCTCCGCCGACATGTGCGGCATGACCCGCGCCATGATCGCCGACCCCGAAATGGCCAACAAGGCCAAGGCAGGGAGGACGGATGACATTCGCGCCTGCATCGGCTGCAACCAGGCCTGCATAGGCCACTTCCAGCTCGGGCTGCCGATATCCTGCATCCAGTACCCGGAAACCGGGCGCGAACTTGACTATGCCGAGAAGCCTCGCGCAACCTTGCGCAAGAAGGTGATCGTGGTGGGCGGCGGGCCTGCCGGCCTCAAGGCGGCCGCTGTGGCGGCAGAGCGCGGCCACGAGGTCCACCTTCACGAGCGGGAGACCCAGACGGGCGGCCAGGCCCGGTTGGCCCAGCTGTTGCCCAAGCGCTCCGAATTCGGCGGCATCATCACCAATCTGACCGCCGAGGCGGAGCGCCACGGTGCCACCATCCACCGCAGGAGTGAAGTGACGCGGCAGCTACTGCTCGCCGAGAAGCCGGACGTGGTGATCCTTGCCGCGGGCTCGAAGCCCCATGCCCCACCCTTCGAGGGCGAGGTCGCCCAAATGGTCCACGTCGCTGACATTCTCGCGGGCCGCGCCACCACCGGTCAGAAGGTGGTGGTCTATGACTGGATGGGTGACTGGGGCGGCTCCGGCATTGCCGAGAAGCTGGCCGCTGAGGGCGCCAGCGTCCGGCTTGCGGTCAACCATCATTGCGCATCTGCCTCGATCCAGACCTATGTCCGGTTTGAGCAGGTGGCACGGCTCCACCGTCTGGGCGTCGAGGTGCACCCCTGGCTGAGGCTTTATGGCGGCGACGGGCGGACGGCCTATTTCATCCACACCCCCTCGCGCGAGGCGGTGGTGATGGAGGACGTCGACACCATCGTCCTCAATACCCCCAACCTGCAGGAAGATGGGTTGGTCGCGGTACTGGAGGAACTCGCCATCCCCTATGAATTGGCGGGCGACGCGCTGAGCCCGCGTACCGCAGAAGAGGCGGTCTATGAGGGGATGCTGGCGGGACTGGCGGTTTAGCGGTATCCGCTGTTGCCCGGATGCAACAGCGTATCGATTTGTGCCTTGTGTCCATTTCCGCCAGAATCTCAACCTTTTATCCGCCCAAATTGCCGCCTAGCGTACACATTGTGCGGGGGAAGAGATTCCATTGTGCAGCAGAGAGGGGCTCAGGGCAGGAGCAAGCCGGACCATCGCACGGGGCCAAAACCGTGCGGGTGTGTTCAGCGCGTCCTGCTTTCCCTTATGTGTGCTCTGCGCAACGATTGAAAGAGTGGCGTCAACATCATGGGTCTTCCATTTCACAGCCTGAGCTTCGGTCCGGCGAAGCATGCCGGGGAGGCCTGAAGAATCGTGATGACCTTGGTGGCTCTGAGCGGGGAGTGGCGGATGCCGTGGGGCATCCGGCACGTCGTTCTTGCCGCCTGCGCACTGATGATGATGCTGGTTCCGTCCGCCGCCGCCGACGATGACGAGCAGGGGCCGCTGGCCGAGTTCTACTCATACCTTCCGGCTGCGCCCGACATTCATCTTCCCGAGTTTTCCATTCCGTTCTGGACCGACGACCTCAAGAAGGCCAAGCGCGCCTACAAGAGCGGCGAGTATCCGCGTGCCTTGAAGCTGTTCCGCCGCGCCTCCGACGACGGCAACATCGTGGCTGACTGGTATCTGGGCCACATGTACAGCGAGGGCGTTGGAGTGCCCCGCAACGATGCGATGGCCCACAGCTACTACTCGCGCGTGGCAGAGCACTATGATCCTGAGGAAAGTGATCCAAACCGCGTCAGGATCACAGTCGATGCCATGGTCAGGCTGGCCGACTACCAGCGCCGCGGCGCCGTCAATGCTGGCCTGCAGCCGGACCCCAAGGCCGCCGCGCAGAGCTACCTCAAGATCGCCACAGCCTATGGTCATCCCGCCGCGCAATATGCCCTGGGCGTCATGAGCATCAAGGGAGAGGGCGTGAAGAAGAATCCGCAGCAGGGCCTGAAATGGCTCATGGCTGCCGCCCGCAAACGATACGCCCCGGCCGAGGCTTATCTTGGCGACCTTTATTGGTCTGGCCAGATCGTGAATGCCGACCGTACCCGCGCCGTGATGTGGTACATCCTCGCCCGCGAGTCCGCGCAGCCTGAGGAAAATCCCGAGATCTTCGCCCGCGCCGAGCAGATCGAGGCGAGTGTCGGCGCCGACGAACGCATCGAGGCGGAGGCTCGCGCCAAGGTGTGGGAAGATCGCTACCCCGTAGGCAAGGTCAAGTCGGCGGGAGATTAGTCTCGCGCGTCGCTCTGGTTAGCGCGCCCTTTCGACCTGTTCCTCGATGACAACGTCGAAGGCATTGTACCGCTCGGTCGGCCGAGGCCGTCCGCTTCACATCGCCGTCTCAGGCAAATATCGATTTGCCTTGCTGGCTTGTGGGCGGAGTTCAACCCGGCGTGTTCGGTGCCGAATTCATGCATGGTTCCATGAAGTCCGGAACGGACATGTTGACGCCCGGCAGAGACTGCCATGATGCCTGGTTTGGCCGGGTCTGCACCATGTAGGCCCAGTGACCCACCTGTGCGGAGGTCGAGCCGGTGGACATCTGGTTGGCCATGGTCCACTGCCTCCCCTTCACCACCATGTTGCCCACTCCGATCGTCGTCTCGGAAGATCCATCAACATAGGGGTAGCTCGTGAAGGTCAGATAGATCTTGCCCTCAGGGGTGACGGAGCCAACGAGGGACATGCAGGTGATTGCGTTGTCGCCAAGCTTTGACGCGGTGCGGCCCCAGAAGTAGCCGTTGCGGTAGCCGGTGATGGTGTAGACGGTCTGGTCCTGAACCGGGATCAACTGGTTTTGCTCAGGCGCATAGATGTAGGCAGGCAGACCGTTCGTGGGCACATACCATGTCGTGCCGTTCAGCCAGCGCCAATCGCGGACAGTCGCCGCGGAGGATGGGAGGGAAGCCGTGCCCAGAACCAGTGCCGCTGCAAGGATTGCTTTCATCATGGTGTCTCCATCCTGTCCAGATGCTGAGTTTACAGGATCGGGGCGCTCGGGCCTAGCGTTGCGGCCGTGGCGTCGTTAGCTAAGGTTAACGGGGGGGGGCGGACGTGCTAGCTAGTTCGGCGGCCGGGTCGCGACAGCACGAAACCGGCGGCGCCGGCCATCGTTAGCCCCGCGGTGATCTGGACCCAGGCCGGCGCACCGACCCCGAAATGCAAGTAACCGAACGTCGCCGTCATCATGACGACAGCGAGGAGTTTGGCCCCAGTTGGGATGACGCCGGCGTCCTCCCAGTCTCGAACATAGTGGCCGGCGAGGCGATGGGAACGGATCTTCTCGGCCAGTTCGGGCGATGAGCGCGAGAAGGCCCAGACGGCGACCAGGAGAAACGGTGTCGTGGGCAGCAGGGGCAGGATGATGCCCACGATACCCAGAGCCACGCTCAGCCAGCCCGTTGCAAGCAGGATCGGGCGGCGGAGCGCCTTCACCATGTGGCACCGGCCGGGCTTGTGATTGCGGCCCGATTCATGTCAATTGTCAGTCCCATGCCAGATCCAGTTGATCCAAGTTCTCAAGTGAAGGCGGTTGACGTCGAAATCAAGGCGCACAGCTCGGTTTTCGGAAAGCTGCGCGCCTATTTTTTCACCGGTCTCGTCATCACAGCTCCCATCGCCATTACGGTGTGGGCCACCTATTGGTTCGTCACGATGTTCGACGCCTGGGTGAAGCCGTTCCTGCCGGCGGCCTATAACCCGGATTCCTACCTCCCCATCCGCGTTCCGGGCTTCGGGTTGATCTTCGCGCTCATTGCCATCACGCTTATCGGTTTCATGGCGGCCAATCTCGCGGGCCGCACCATGATCGCGATTTGGGACAAGATCCTCAATTCGATGCCCGTCGTACGCTCGATCTACAAGGGGTCGAAGCAGATCTTCGAGACGCTGTTTTCGCAAAAGGGCGCCTCATTTCGCAATGTGTGCCTGGTCGAGTGGCCGCGGCGGGGAACGTGGTCCATCGCGTTCGTGTCGCGCGAGGTTGACGGCGGGCAGATTGGTCTCGAGCCCGGAAGGCCGATGTTTGCCGTCTACATGTCGACCACCCCGAACCCGACCTCGGGCTATGTTTTCTTCGTCGATGTTGCAGACGTGAAGATCATCGACATGACTGTCGAGGACGGGTTGAAGCTTGTCATCTCCATGGGTCTCGTGTTTCCCGACCGGCCGCTTGCGCCGGAACAGGAGGCAAAGATTGCCGGCGCGGTCAGCCTGCCGACAGGAGCCTGATCGCCTCGTCCCGCTCGAACAGGTAGAGCAGTACGCGCAGCGCCTCGCCGCGCGCACCGGTGAGCTTGGCATCCTTGTTGAGCACCAGTTGCGCGTCATCGCGCGCCGCCTGCAGCAGGTCGCCATCGGTGGAGATATCCGCCATGCGGAACAGCGGCAGGCCCGACTGCCGGGTTCCCAGCATTTCGCCCGCTCCCCTCAGTCGCAGGTCTTCCTCGGCGATGCGGAAACCGTCCTCCGTCTCGCGCATGATGGACAGGCGCGCCTTGGCCGTCTCTCCGAGCGGCTCCTGATAAAGCAGCAGGCAGGTTGACTTGCCGGTGCCGCGCCCCACCCGCCCGCGCAACTGGTGCAGCTGCGCCAGCCCGAAGCGTTCGGCATTCTCGATCACGATGGCGGTTGCCTCGGGCACGTCAACGCCCACCTCGATGACCGTTGTCGAGACGAGCACTGACAGTGTGCCGTCCTTGAACTCCTGCATCACCCGGTCCTTGTCCGGGCCCTTCATCCGGCCATGTACCAGGCCAACCTGGCCCTTGAACCTGGAGGAGAGCTGCAGGAAGCGCTCCGTTGCGGCGGCAAGGTCCACCTGTTCGCTCTCCTCCACCAGAGGGCAGACCCAATAGGCACGGTTGCCATGAGCCATACTGCGTTCGAGACCCTCGATCACCTCGTCCATGCGCGCCAGCGGAATGACGCGAGTGTCGATTGGCAGGCGCCCCGCAGGCTTCTCCATAAGCTTGGAAACGTCCATGTCGCCATAGACGGTGAGCGCCAGAGTGCGCGGAATGGGCGTTGCCGTCATCACGAGGAGGTCGGTGGCGCCACCTGCCTTGGCCTGTAGCGCCAGGCGCTGGTGAACGCCGAAACGGTGTTGCTCGTCAATGACGACGAGGCCGAGGTCGTGAAACACCACATGCTCCTGGAACAGCGCATGGGTGCCAACGACGAGAGAGGTTTCACCCGCTGCAACACGCGCGAGGATGTCGTCGCGTGTCTTGCCCTTTTCGCGGCCGGTCAGCA
>CAMDBX010000018.1 GCA_945889445.1 Rhizobium sp. Q54 | reverse complement strand
GGCGGGGTGGTGAGGGGCCGCGCGCTCCACACCTGCGTCCCCTCTCCTACCCCAACTGCGTTGGGGCCCCCTCCTCTCCCGCAGGCGGGAGAGGACGATGAGGGACCTCACCCGCCTCCTCAACCCCAGGTCCATCGCCTTCGTCGGCGGCAATGAATGCGCCATCGCCATCAGGCGCACGCGGGAACTGGGTTTCACCGGCACGATCTATGCCGTTCATCCCAAGCGCGACGAGCTCTCGGGCGTCCCCACGCTGAAGTCGCCTGACGACATTCCGGAAGCCGTGGATGCCGCCTTCATCGCGGTGAAGAACGAGCCGACCATCGAGGTCGTACGCGCGCTGGCCGCCAAGGGCTGTGGCGGAGCGGTAATCTATGCCGCGGGTTTCGCCGAGACAGGAAACACCGATCTGCAGCGAAAGCTGCTGGCCGCGGCCAACGGCATGCCGCTGATGGGCCCCAACTGCTATGGCTTCGTCAACACCCTGTCGCGCGCCGCTCTCTGGCCGGACGAGACGGGTCTGGAGCCGGTCGAACGCGGCGTGGCGCTCATCACCCAGTCCGGCAACATCGCCTGCAACTTCACCATGATGATGCGGGGCTTGCCCGTGGCGGCCGTGTTCTCCATCGGCAACCAGGTGGACGTCGGCATGCATGACATGGTGGAGACACTCTCCGCCGATCCGCGCATCTCGGCCATCGGCCTTCATGTCGAAGGACTGCCCGATGTCGCGGCCTTCGCAAGAGCTGCAGCTCTCGCGCGGCAGCGCAAGGTGCCCATCGTGGTGCTGAAGACGGGCCGCTCGGAACAGGGTGCCAAGGTGGCGATGAGCCACACCTCATCGCTCGCCGGCGCCGACACGCTCTATGACGCGCTGTTCGAGCGCTATGGCATCGCGCGCATGAAATCGGTCTCGGCCTTCGCCGAGACGCTGAAGTTCCTGCACAATGGCGGGCCCATCGCGGACTCGCGCCTCGTGTCGCTGTCATGTTCCGGCGGCGAGGCGGCTCTGGTGGCCGACATGGCGCTGGAAAAGAAGGTGAGCTTCCCACCCTTCAACGCGGCGACGAAGCCGCGCGTGGCGGCCACGCTCAACGAATACGTGGCCATCGATAACCCGCTCGACTACCACACCTTCATCTGGGGCCAGCCGGACAAGCTGACCGCGACCTTCACGCAAGTGCTGAAGGGCGGCTTCGACGTGGGCATGGTGATCCTCGACACGCCGACCCACCCCAAGATGAAGCCGGAAGCCTGGGCCACCACCGCGCGCGCCATGGCCGCTGCCGCGCAGGCAACGGGCGCGCGCGCGGCTGTCGTTGCCTCGCTGTCGGAAGGCATGCCGCTGTCGCTCGCAGATGAACTCTCACAGTCCGGTGTCGCGCCCATGATGGGCCTCGACGATGCCCTGACGGCCTTCGAAGCCGCCGCCTTCATCGGCCGCAACTGGGCGCGCACCGAAACCCTGCCCGACATGCTGACGCCACTCACCAAGGGCAGCGATGATCGCATCTTCAGCGAGTCCGCGGCAAAGGCACTGCTGAAGAAGCACGGCCTCTCCGTGCCCGAGGGCATCGTCTGCCCGGCGGAGGATGCTGTCGCCGCTGCGGAGAAGCTCGGCTACCCGGTAACCCTCAAGGTGTCCTCCGCCGCCATTGCCCACAAGACCGAAGCCGGAGGCGTGGCGCTGAACCTGCGCACGGCTGACGAGGTCCGCGAAGCTGCCGAGCGCATGGCGAAACTCGCGCCCGATGTGCTGGTCGAGCGCATGGTGACGGGGGCCGTCGCCGAGCTCATCATCGGGCTCACCTCGGACCCGCAATTCGGCACGGCACTGGTCGTCGGCGCGGGCGGCATCCTCACCGAACTCCTCAAGGACTCGGTGACGCTGATCCTGCCGACGACGCGCTCCGAGATCGAGCGCGCGCTGAAGACGCTGAAGGTGTGGACGCTGGTCGAGGGCTTCCGCGGCAAGTCAGGCGACCAACAGGCCGTCTTCCGTGCCGTCGAGGCGGTGGCGGACTTCGCCAATGCCAACCGTGGGCTCGTCGAGGAAGTCGACGTCAACCCCCTGCTCGTTCTCAAGGACGGCGCAATTGCCGTCGATGCCCTTATCAAGATGAGGAAGCCATGACCGTCACCGAAACTACCACCGGCCCGATCCACGTCACCAAGCGTGGACGCGTGCTTGAAGTCAGGATCGAGCGCGGCAAGGCAAATGCCATCGATGCCGCGACCAGCCGCGTCATGGGCGACATCTTCGCGGGCTTCCGCGATGACCCGGAGCTGCGCGTGGCCATCCTCACCGGCACGGGCGAGAAGTTCTTCTGCCCCGGCTGGGACCTGAAAGCCGCGGCCGAGGGCGAGGCGCCGGACTCGGATTATGGCGTTGGCGGCTTCGGCGGCCTGCAGGAACTTCCCGGACTCAACAAGCCCGTCATCTGCGCGGTGAACGGTCTCGCCTTCGGCGGCGGCTTCGAGATCATGATTTCGTGCGACATCATCATCGCCGCGGAGCATGCCACCTTCGCGCTCCCTGAGATCAACTCCGGCACCGTGGCGGACGCCGCCTCGATCAAGCTGCCGCGCCGCATCCCCTACGCCGTGGCGATGGAGATGCTGTTCACCGGCCGCCGCATCGATGCGAAGGAAGCCAAGCACTGGGGCCTCATCAACGAGATCGTTCCGGCTGACCAGCTGATGGCGCGCGCCCGCGACGTGGCCGACCAGCTGGCCGACGGCCCGCCGCTGGTCTTCGCCGCCATCAAGGAAGTGACCCGCGAGACGGCACACCTGCCGGTGCAGCAGGCCTTTGACATGGTGACCAAGCGCAAGCTGAAGACGGTCGACGTGCTCTATTCGAGCGAGGACCAGCTGGAAGGGGCGCGCGCCTTCGCCGAGAAGCGCAAGCCCCAGTGGAAGGGCAAGTGAACTTCGACTTCTCGGGCAAGCGCGTGCTCGTCACCGGCGGCACGCGCGGCATCGGGCGCGCAGCGGTGGAAGCCTTCCTCGCGGCTGGGGCCCAGGTGGCCGTCAATGGCCGCACCGAGGAGTCGACCCACAATGCCGTCGCAATACTTGGCAAGAACGCCATTCCCGCACCGGGCGACATCTCCCGTCCCGATGCCTGCCGCGCCATGGTCTCCCACGCCGCGCGGCAGATGGACGGGCTCGATGTTCTGGTGAACTGCGCCGGCGTTGCCCATGGCGGGCCGGTCGACGAGGTGACGGAGGCGGTGTGGGATGCAACGCTCGACGCCAACCTCAAGGGCACCTTCTTCTGTACCCAGGCAGCACTCCTGTTCCTGCGCATGTCAAAGGGCAATGTGGTGAACCTCGCCTCCGACGCAGGCCTGATCGGCGAGGTGGGGCTTGCCGTCTACTGCGCGTCCAAGGGCGGCGTGGTGAACCTCACCCGCGCGCTGGCGCTGGAACTGGCACCCGACATCCGGGTGAACTGCGTCTGCCCCGGCTATGTGGATACGGACATGGTGCGCCGTGACGTGATCAACGCGTCCGCCCATCCGGACCAGACGGAAGCGGCGCTGGCCGCCTCTTCCCCGCTCAACCGCATCGCGTGTCCCGACGAGATTGCCTCGGCGATCCTCTACCTCGCATCCGACGCGGCCCGCTTCGTAACCGGTGCGGCCCTGCAGATCGACGGCGGCACCACGGCGGGCCACCCACGCCGTTAGCAGACAAAAAAATGGCCCCGGCTGTGACACCGGGGCCTTCAGGGGAGAGAGGGTTCAGCCGACCAGCCACATGCGGCTGGACTGGCGGATGCGGGCCTGTTCGCGATCCAGTGACTCAAACACCGAAGCCTCGGCGGCAGGCGCCGTCATGGAACGGAATGTCTGGCGCACGGCAGCTTCGAAGCTGTTCCAGAGGGGAGCGGGAGCTGCGGCGGCGGCGATAAGGCGGGTCATGATCTTCAATCTTTGTTAAGGGTTCTATCTCTGACGCCTAAAATAGGGCTAGCAGCCACTGTATACAAACGAAGCTTTCTAGATTAATCTTCAAATATTGTTTGAGGATCGCCCATGTTGCGCCACATTCCCGGCCTGCAATCGTTGAAAGCCTTCGACGCCTCGGCCCGGCATCTGAACTTCACCCGGGCAGCCGCCGAGCTGAACGTGACCCCCGCAGCCGTCAGCCACCAGATCAAGGAGCTCGAGGAGGCAATCGGCGTCCCCCTGTTCCAGCGCACCAGCCGCCACATGCAGCTGACCCGGCAAGGCCAGGTCCTGAAGCCCGCCATCGCCGATGCCCTGGAAGGCATCACCCGGGCGCTCCAGAAGCTGCGGCAGGTTGAGAACCCCACGCAGGT
Source organism: Rhizobium sp. Q54 (assembly GCA_945889445.1). Classification (GTDB taxonomy): domain Bacteria; phylum Pseudomonadota; class Alphaproteobacteria; order Rhizobiales; family Aestuariivirgaceae; genus Aestuariivirga. Next base: position 49,691 of record CAMDBX010000018.1, on the reverse strand, counting down.
GCGCGTCACCGTTTCACCGTCGCTCGCCGCCAAATGGCTGGTGCCGCGCCTTGACCGCTTTCTCGAATCCGTGCCGGGGGCCGACGTGCGCATCGACGTCTCCTCCGAGCCCCTCGACTTCGACCGCGAGGACATCGACGTGGCGATCCGCTTCGGTGACGGCAACTATCCGGGCCTCGTGGTCGAGAAACTGTTCCACGACACGCTTTTTCCCGTCTGCAGCCCGGAGCTGTTGAAGGGGGGCAAGAAACTGCGCGAGCCGAAGGACCTCCTCCAGTTCACCCTCATCCATCTCGACTGGGAAGCCCAGGGCGCGGTGTGGCCCAACTGGCGGATGTGGATGCTGGCGGCGGGCGTGAAGGACTTCAACGACACGCGCGGCCTGCACTTCAGCCAGACCTCTCTGGCGCTGCAGGCGGCCATCGACGGCAATGGCGTGGCGCTGGGTGACTCAACGCTGGTCGGCGACGATCTCGCCTCGGGGCGGCTGGTGAAGCCTTTCGAACTCTCGCTCCGAAGCCCGGCGCAATTCGCCTATCACCTGATCACACGGCGCGACACCGCCGAGCGACCGATGACCAAGGCCTTCCGCAACTGGATCATCGCTGAGGCTGCGGCAAGCCAGGGCTGACCGAGAGGCTTCGCCGTAGCGCAATCAGCGCCGCTACGGCCACTGTGGCCGCCGAGGCAAGCGACACCGCGAAGAAGCCGTGAGCCTGATAGACCGGCCCATAAACCGCACCCGCCGTACCGAGCGAGAAATAGGTGGTGAAGGAGAACAGCCCCATGATGGTGCCACGCAGGCGCGGCGACAGGCTGTTCATGTAGGACACGAGCACCGTCATGCAGAAGTGGTTGGCGAGACCCCAGAAGAAGGGCCACGCCATCACCGTCAGCACCCGCTCGGCCGCAAAGGGCAGCACGATATAGTTGATGCTGACGAGAGCCAGGCCGAGCGGCAACATGCACGTCGGTCCCTTGCGGTCGATCACCTTGTCAAAGACCACGCCCACGCCGAAGCCGATGCCATAGGCGAGCGAGATGGTGCCGCCCAGCCAGGCCCCTGCCCCATGGGTCTGGCGCACATGATCGCCGATGAAGGTGTAGGTCTGGTAGAAGGCGATCATGTAGGCGAAGGTCGAAAGGTACCCCACCCACGCACCGGGCAGTCGCAGCACATCCATGTAGCGCACGCGCTCGCCCACGGTGCCGAAGGATGTCACCTTCGGCAGCAGCGCGCCTGCAAAGGGCATGATCGCCGCCACGGCGCCAACAATCAGGAAGGTTCCGCGCCAGCCGACGAATGCCGAAAGCACAGCGGCCAGCGGCACGCCCGCCACCATGGCGATGGACCAGCCGAACAGCACTTTGCCCAGGTCCTGCGAGCGCCGGTCGGGTGGAGCAATGTCACCCGTCAGCGCATAGGTGGCAGGGATGATGACGCCGGATGCCAAACCGGCAATCAGCTGCGCTCCCGCCAGCACGCGCCAATCCCAGGCGAAGGCACAGAGAAAGAGCGAGAAGGCCAGCACCGCAAATGCGATGCGGATCGCCGCGCGCTTCGGCCAGCGGCCAAGCTGGGGTGCCGCGAGCAATGCGGCGGAGGCAACACCCACGCCATAGGCAGACGCCGCAAAGCCGATCTCCTTGGCCTGCGTGCCCAGTCCCGCGGCGATGTCAGTCAACAGCGGAGACAGCATCAGCGCCTGGATGCCGACGGCAGCAATCGACAGCGTGAGAAGCAGGAGCGGCGTGCGCCCGTCAGAACTCATTCGGGGGCAAGCGCCGGATGGGACTCGAAGACCGCGACCGGCATCTGCTCGTAGTCGATGATGGCACCCGTCATCATGCTCGCCGAGGGCGAGACGAGATAGGCGACGAGACCTGCTACATCCTCCGGCGTGATCATGCGTCCTGCCGGCATGCGCCGCCCGATGGCTTCCGCCCAGTCCTGCGGCATGCCGTGAAAGCCGGTCTGCAGCGCATGCTCACCGTCGGAATTCACCCAGCCGAGGTTGATGGCGAAGATGCGGATTCCATCGCGCGCCACCTTGTGGGCCGACGAGCGCGTGAGAATGTTGAGCGCCGCCTTGGAGGCGGAATAGGTGGTGAGGTTGGGCGGCCCCCCGTGCGACAGCATGGAGGACATGTTGATGATCGTGCCAGAGCGGTTCACCCGCATCGCCTTCACCGCCTCCTGCATCATGAACAGGGGCGCACGGGTATTGACGCCGAACAGCCGCTCGAAGGCTTCCGGCGTCGTGTCGTCGAGCCCGCAGCGCTCGGTGTTGCCGGCGGCGTTGACGAGGACATCGAGCCGGCCAAAGGCTGCCACGGCGGCCGCCACGGCGCGGGCGGGAAGCGAAACATCCATCAGGTCGCCCGACAAGGTCTCGACGCGGCCCAGCGGCTTCAGCCGCGCCGCAGCCTCGGTGAGCTTCACCGTGTTGCGATCCAGCAGCAGAACGCCGCCGAAACCCATTTCCAGAAACTTGCTTGCCGCCGCGAAGCCCATTCCCTGGGCCGCCCCGGTGACGAGCGCAAACCTGCCGTCAAACATATTCTTTCCCCGTTACTGGCTTCGAGCTTAGGTGATTTGCGAGGCGGCTTCCAAGCCCGGAGGCATGCCTGAGAAGCAGGGCTGGACCTAGTCCTTCTCGGCCAGCGCCGTCAGGTTCCGGAGCCCCTTCTCGTATTCGCCGCCGACCTGCACATCGATCCCGAGCCCTGCCCAGCGGTCGATGACGCCGGGAAGTTTGGACTGGAACACCCAGGTCACCCGCGTGCCCGTTCCCTCCGGCGCGACGCCTATAACCGCCGTGGAGGTGCCGAAGCCCGTGTAGTCCGACGAGGTCGCGACACGGACGATCGGAGTTGCCTGGGTGAGCGTCAACGTGCCGCTGCCGACCATGGGATTGTTGGACGCCCAGCGCATGACTTGTCCTGCGCCCTCCGCCGGTCCTTCGAAGGTGAACTTGGTCTGGGGGTCGTTTTCAACCCACGGCGACCATTCGGGCACGCGGCGCAAGTCGGCAACGATGGCATAGATCTTGTCGGGCGGGGCGGAGATGGTGATGGACCGCTCCACCCGCGCCTCACCCGGCAACAGCAGCGCGCCACCGTAGAAAATCACGGTGAACGCCATGACGAGGAAGATGATGGCCTTGATGACGGATTTCATGTCCGCCTTAGGACCACAGCCGCGTGCCCTTGGCAAGGCCGGGTTGCTTGGGGCATGGCTTGCCTCCCCGGCATTCCTCGCGCAATCTGCAGGGCATGAACAAAGCCATCTTCACGAAAGACTTCAAGGCCCGCCCCTTCTGGTGGGAGGCCCATGAACCCAAACCCCTTCCCGAAATCGCACTTCCGAAGCAGGCCCGAGTGGTCATCATCGGTGCGGGCTATGCCGGACTCAATGCCGCGCTGGAGTTGAACCGCGAGGGGCTGGACTGCATCGTACTCGATGCCAACGAGCCGGGCTTTGGCGGGTCATCCCGCAACGGCGGCATGGTGTCGGGCGGGGTCAACGTCGGCAAGCGCTACATGGCCAAGGCCATGTCGGACGAGGAGGCCGCACCTTTCCTCAATGATGCGGCCGACGCCTTCACCTACATCGAGCAGCTGATCGCCCGCGAGAAGATCGACTGCGGCTGGACCAGGGCGGGCTATTTCCTCGGCGCCTGGTGCAAGAGCCACTACGAGAGCATGGCCCACAAGGTGGATCTGCTGAACGAGACCGCGAAATCCGAGGCCTATATCGTGCCACCGGAACGGCAGCGCGAGGAGATCGGCTCCGACTATTATCGCGGCGGCATGGTGGTGGGCCGAGCGGGGCACTTGCACCCCGCCCTGCTGTTCAAGGGCCTGCTCGACCTGTGCCAGCAGCGCAACATTCCGATTGCGACGAAGACCCCGGCCACCAAGCTCACCCAGACCGGGTCCGGCTGGCGGGTGGACACGCCGCGCGGCGCCATCGAGGCGGGTGACGTCATCATCGCCACCAACGGCTACACCGGCGACGTGACGCCGGAACTCAAGCGGCGCGTGGTGCCGGTGGGCTCCTACATCATCGCAACGGAGGAGTTGCCGCCAGACCTGGCGAAGACCTTGAGCCCCAAAAACCGGTCCTTCGCGGACACGCGCCGGGTGCTGACCTATTATCGCATGTCGCCGGACGGCAAGCGGCTGATCTTCGGTGGCCGCGCCAAGTTCGGCCACACCGACCCGGTCGAGACGGCCCCCATCCTCTATGGCTTCATGACCGACCGCTTCCCGCAGCTCAAGGGCTCGAAGATCACCCATGCCTGGACGGGCAATGTGGCCTTCACCCTCGACGAGATGCCGCACATGGGCAAGTTCAACAATATGCACTATGCGCTGGGCTGCAACGGCTCGGGCGTGGCCATGATGAGCTATCTCGGGCACCAGACGGCACGCAAGATCGCCGGCAAGGTGAACCACGTCTGCGCCTTCGACCGGCCGGAATTCCCCGACCATGCCCTCTACACCGGCAACACCTGGTTCCTGCCGTGGATCGGCCGCTACTTCCGCACGCGTGACTGGCTGGACCGCCGCTTCGGATGATCTTCGAAACACCACGGCTCGTTGCCCGCCATTTCGGGCCCCGCGACCTGGCGGCCTTCGTGGCGATGCGCGACGATCCTGAGGTGGCCCGCTACCAGTCTTGGCAGGGCTTTACCGAAGAGGACGGTCGCAGCTTCATAGCCAGCCTCGCGTCGATGCAGCCCGGTGATCCCGGCTGGTTTCAGTTCGCCCTTGAGGAAAAGGCATGCGGCCAGTTTGCAGGTGACTGCGGACTGTTCATTGATCCGACCGACGCCCGCCTTGGCCGGATCGGCTACTCCATCACCAGGCCCTTCTGGAATCGAGGCTTCGCGACGGAGGCGGTCGCAGCCCTCGCTGGCTACGCCTTCACGCGTTTCGACCTGCATCGCATCACCGCTTCGGTGGACCCGCGCAACACCGCGTCATGCCGGGTCCTGGAAAAGGCGGGCTTCCTGAAAGAGGCGCATTTCCGTCGCAGCGAGTGGTTCAGGGGTGCCTGGGCGGATGATGCCGTCTATGCACGGCTGCGCGACGGCTAAGGCCGGGCGCCTGCCCAGAAGTTGCACAGGACTTATCCGTTCAAGGATGCGGCTGAGTGTATTCCCGCATTCTTCGCAGCGAGTCCTGATCCAGGCCGCGCTGCGCCGCTCCAAGAAGGTGAACTCGGCTCGCTGAAACCTCTGGCTGTTTGATCCCGGTCTTCGTGCGAGATCCGTTCAGCGGCGGCTGTGCTGCGGGCACGCCACCCAATCATGTGGGAGTTCGTCTGGTGACGGGGCGATGAGCCTCAGCCGCACTTCGCCTGCATGCGCCACCTGGCATCGGTATAGACGGGGTTGCCCTGAAGCCTGCCCTTCTGGCCCTCGGGGCAGGCGTAATAGCCGAGCGACGATGTAGCAACCGCCACCGCATCCTTCTGCTGCATGGAGGTCATGCCGGAGACCGACATGTCGAACAGGTTCGGACCCTTGGGCGCAAAGTCGAGCTGATAGGTCTTGCCGTTGTAGAAGATCGGCTCGCTACGCGGCTTCATGACCACCTGCGAGGCCGGCTTGGTTCGGGTCACCCGCACGTCGGGCGACTCGCCACAGGCCGCAAGGCCGAGCGCCGCCGCAAGAAGAATCAAGCCGAGGGTGTATTTTTGCATGGGCGCCTTATGCCCGGCGCGCCTCGACCGGGCAAGCGCGGTGAAGTATACGGGGGCCACCATGACACTCTTCGATCCCGCTGCCCTGCTCGTTTCCCGATCAAAAACCGCCGATGAAGGCGCCATCATCCGCATGTCGCAGCGCGCCCGCGAACTGCGCACCAAGGGCGTCGACGTGGTCAGCCTGACGCTGGGCGAGCCCGATTTCGACACGCCCGACAACATCCAGCAGGCCGCCACCGAGGCCATGAAGGCAGGCTTCACCCACTATTCGCCGGTGATGGGCATCCCGGAACTGCGCGCCGCGCTTTCCAGGAAACTCAAGTCCGAGAACGGTCTTGACTATTCCGCCAATGAAATCTGCCTCGCCAATGGCGCCAAGCAGGCCATCGCCAACGCCATCCTGTCGATCATCGAACAGGGCGACGAGGTGATCATGCTGGCCCCCTTCTGGGTCTCATACGAAATCACCGTGCGCTTCGCCGGCGGCACACCCGTGGTGTTGCATGCATCCGTCGAGGAGAACTACAAGGTTCCCGCCAGCCGCATCGCCGCCGCCATCACACCGAAGACCAAGCTCATCGTGCTGAATTCGCCGTCCAACCCCTCTGGTGCGGTGTGGAGCAAGGCCGAGTTGCAGGCGCTGGCCGACATCGTGAGGGCGCACCCGCACCTCATGGTACTCTCCGACGAGATTTACGAATACATCATCTTCGACGGCGCGATGAACTCATTCGGCGCGATGCCCGGCATGCGTGAGCGGACGATCACGGTGAATGGCTTCTCCAAAGGCTTCGCCATGACGGGCTGGCGCCTGGGCTATGCCGCGGCACCCGAGCCCATCGCCAAGGCCATGGGCCGCATGCAAAGCGCCATTACCGCTGGCGCCAACCAGTTCGTGCAGCGCGCCGCAATCGCTGCGCTGGAAGGCCCGCGCGACGCGGTGGAGCGCATGCGCAAGGAATATCAGCTGCGCCGTGACATGGTGCTGGGCGGCCTTAACGCCATACCGGGCATCAAGGCGGGCCAGATCCCGGCCACCTTCTATGCCTTCCCGGATGTATCGGCGCTGCTCGGCAGCAAGGCCGGCAACCACCTGCTCTACACAACCGACGCACTGTGCGACTGGCTGCTCGACGAGCACCACGTTGCCACCGTCCCCGGCTCCGCCTTTGGTGCGCCGGGCTCGATCCGGCTGTCATTTGCCTGCAGCGAGGCGGAGATCGGCAAGGCGATGGCACGGATGCAGAAGGGGCTGGGGTCGCTGGCTTAGCGACACTTATCGCTCTCACTTCCAGCGTTCCTCTCACACCAATCAACCACGCCTTATGACCGTCATCGCGGCGAAGGCCGGGATCCCGCTTTCGGTCGGTCCGCCCTGATCCAAAGCTGGAGCCTGGCCTTCGACGGGGTGACGGCATGGAGGGCCGGAGAACAGCAACAGCGTAAAAAGATATGGCCGGGTCGAGCCCGACCATGATGAATGTGTGGACGTGCGTGAAAGCCGCTGCCTACTCCGCCGCCTTTGGCACCAACTCCCGATCGTTTGCCGGCGCATCGAGATGCGGTCCCAGCACATCGGAGGCGTTCTCGCGGTCATGCATGTGGCGCCGGTCACGGGCAACGTAGGAGTAGATGGCGGGTGTGATGAACAACGTGAACAGGGTGCCGATGGTCATGCCCGCGGCGATGACCACGCCGATGTCGAAGCGGCTCCTGGCACCGGCACCATTTGCGATGAGCAGCGGCGTCACGCCGATGACCATGGCGGCAGTGGTCATCAGGATGGGCCGCAAGCGCACTGCGGCTGCCTCCTTGATCGCCGTGTCCTTGTCGTAGCCCTTGGTGACCTGCAGCTTGTTGGCAAACTCCACCATCAGGATGCCGTGCTTGGCGATGAGGCCGATGAGCGTGACGAGGCCGATCTGGGTGTAGATGTTGATGGTGCCAGACCCGAGGTTGATCGGCGGGTTGTTCATCATGGCGCCGTTGACCTCGCCGAGGATGAACAGCACCAGCAACGCGCCGAACACCGTGGCCGGAAGGCCGATGAGGATGATGAACGGGTCGCGGAAGCTCTCGAACTGCGCCGCGAGCACGAGGTAGATCAGCAGCAGCGCCACCGCGAAGGTCACGGCCAAAGTGTTGCCTTCCTGCACGAACTGGCGGCTCTCGCCTTTGAAGTCATAGGCCATGCCCTGCGGCATGATCTCGTCGGCCTTCTGCTGCAGGAAAGCGACGCCCTCGCCGATGGTGCGGCCGGGGAACGGCACGCCCTGCAGCATGGCGGAATTGAGCTGCTGGAAGGTGGCGAGCCCGTTCGGCTGTACCGTCTTGGAGACCTCGGTGAAGGCCGAGATCGGCACCATCTGCCCATCCGCCGCGCGCACGCGGAAGCTGAGGATCTGGTCCACCGAGGAACGCTCGGTACGCGGCACCTGCGGGATCACCTGGTAACTGCGGCCATCAACCGTAAAGCGGTTGACATTGTTGCCGCCCAAAAGGGTCGCCAGCGTGGCGCCGATCTCCTGCATGGTGACACCAAGCCGGTTGGCGCGGTCCTTGTCCACGATCAGTTCCACCTGCGGCGTCTGGAAACGCAGATCGGCGTTGGTGAAGATGAACAGGCCTGACTTCTTCGCTTCGGCGTCAAGCTTGTCCAGCACATCCGCGAGGCGCGTGTAGTCGCCCGGATAGGTGAGTACGAATTCAATCGGCAGATCGCCCGCGCCGACCGGAATGGCCGAGGGCGCGGTGGCGAAGATGTTGACGCCCGATACCGCCTTGAACTTCGGCTGCAGCTCACCCATCACCGTAAGGTCGGAGCGCGAACGGTCCTCCCACGGCTTGAGGATGAGCCCCATGAAGGCCGAGTGGCTGTTGGGGAAGCCGTCGATGGCGAAGAGGTTCTGCCTCTCCGGAATCGCCATCATGGTCTTGGTCAGTTCATCGGTGTAGGTCGACAGGTAATCCAGATTGGTGTGCTCGGGCGCGTTGACGAAGGCAAACAGCACGCCCTGGTCCTCCGCCGGTGCCAGCTCGCGCCCGATGGCGTTGTAAAGCACACCCGACAGTACGATCATCAGCACCGCGATCCATGCGAAAACGGCACGTTGCCTGATGGTGCCGTCCAGACGGCGGCGGTAGAAGCGCTGCAGCCCACCGAAAACGCGCTCCACGAGGCGCCCGAACCACGAAAGCTTCGCATGCGGCTTCAGCATCTTTGATGTCATCATCGGCGACAGCGTGAGCGCAATCACGCCCGACACGATGACCGCGCCCGCAAGGGTGAACGCGAACTCGCGGAACAGCGCACCCGTGAGGCCGGAGGTAAAGCCGATCGGCGCATAAACCGCTGCCAGTGTGATGGTCATCGCGATGACCGGCCCGGTGATCTCACGTGCACCGCGGAGTGCGGCGTCGAAGGGTGTCATCCCCTCCTCGATGTGGCGGTGGATGTTCTCGACCACCACGATGGCATCGTCGACGACGAGGCCGATGGCCAGCACCAGGGCCAACAGCGTCAGCAGGTTGATGGAGTAACCGAAGGCCACCAGAATCAGAGCCACGCCGATCAGCGACAGCGGGATCGTCACTACCGGAATGATGGTGGAGCGCACGTTGCCGAGGAACAGGAAGATGACGATGATGACGATGATGCCGGCCTCGAGCAGAGTCTTGCCCACTTCCCAGATCGAGGCGTTGATGAATTCCGTCGCATCATAGGCGATGTTGGCCTCGAGCCCCGTGGGCAACAGCCGCTGGATTCCGGGAATCGAGTCACGCACCTCGTTGATGACGGTGAGCGGGTTGGCGTCGGGCGTCGTCTGGATGCCCATGAAGACGGCCTTCAGCCCGTCGAAGGCGGAGCGGGTGTCGTAGTTCTCGGGCCCGAGGTCGACGGTCGCCACCTGGCCCAGGCGGATCACCGAGGCGCCACGCGTGGCGACGACGAGGTTTTCGAACTGCTCCGGCGTTTCCAGCGAGGTCTGGGCGTTGATGTTCTGCTGCGTGAAATCCGACTTCAGCTCGCCCGCCGCGGTGGTGAAGTTGTTCGCCGAAAGCGCCTGGCGCACGTCGAGCGGGGTGACGCCCAGGGAGGCCATCTTCTCCGGGTTCAGCCAGACGCGCATCGCAAAGGTGGAACCGCCAAGGATTTCGGCCGAGGCCACGCCATAGATTGCCTGCAGCTTCGGCTTGACCACGCGGTCGAGATAATCCGAGATCTGCGGGGCAGACATCTGCTCGGACTTGAAGCTGATATACATCAGCGCGAAGCCGGCACCGTTGGTGCGCTTCACAACCGGGTCGTTCGCCTCCTCTGGCAGCACGCCCTTCACCTCGTTGACCTTGGACAGGACGTCGGCCAGCGCTCGGTCGGCATTGGCGTCGAGGCGGAGCTTGAGCGTGATGATCGAGACGTTCTGCGAGGACCGCGACTCGATGATGTCGACGCCTTCGGTCGATGCCACGGCTTGCTGCAGTGGCGTAGTGATGAAGCCCTTGATCTGATCGGCGTTGGCGCCGGGGTATATCGTGGTGATCTCGATCTTGGTGTCCGAGACCTCCGGAAACTGGCGGATCGGTAGCTTGAACACGGCCTGGAGGCCGGCCAGCAGGATGAGCAGGCTGACCACCGTCGCGAGGACAGGGCGCTTGACGAAGATGTCGGTGAAATGCATCGCCCGGGTCCTTACTGGATGGTGCTCGTGTCCTGGAGCTTGAGAGCGATCGAATTGTCGATTACCACCTTGCTGCCCTGGTCGATCTTGTTCTGGCCGGCGGTGACGACCTTGTCGCCATCCTTGATGCCGCTGACGATGGAAACGCGGCCATCGCGCACCGGCCCGGTCTTGACGAAGCGGCGCTCGACGGAGAGTTCGTCGACGTCCTTGCCGTCCTTGTCCTTCACCTTGGTGGCGTTGACCACGAACACGTTGTCGCCATAGAGCGAATAGGTGACGGCGGTCTGCGGGACCGTCACCACCGTTTCAGGTGTGCCGGCATCGACGGTGACATTGGCATACATTCCGGGGACAAGCTTCTTGTCCGGATTGGGGATCTCGGCCCGCACCATGATCATTCGGTTGCTGTCAGACAGGCGCGCATCGGTGGTCACGATCTTGCCAACGAAGACCTGGCCTGGATAGGCATTCAGCGTCACCGACACCTTGAGGCCCACGGCGATGCGGCCATAGTCGGCCTCGGTCAATGTGAAGTCGACGTAGACGGGATCGATCTTCTGCAGCCAGACGATTTTCTGGCCAGGTGCCAGATAGCTGCCAAGTGCAATGTCGCGCAGGCCGACGCGCCCGTCCCACGGGGCGTAGATGAACTTCTGGGCCACCTCGGCACGGCGGCGGTCAAGCGTTGCCTCCAACACGCGATTCCGGGTTTTCAACGCGTCCAGTTCGGTGGCGGCAACCACACCCTTGGACACCAGGCTCTCGCGGCGCTTCAGGTCGGAGACGTTGTTGGCGAGTTCGGCAGCGATGGAGCGCATGTCCGCCTCCTCGGTGGCCTTATCGAGCTGGACCAGAAGCTGGCCCTTCTTGACGTCCTCTCCGGACTCGAAATTGATCTGGGTGACAACGCCACCCACTTGCGGGGTGACGTCGATCCCCTGGAAAGCGGTCACCGTGCCGATGCCGGCGATCTGCGGTTGCCAGCTGTCGGTGCGCGCGGGTTCCGCGGAAACGGTCTCGGGCGGCTGCGGGGCCCCCAGGATGACGGTCGCCAGCATCTTCGGCTTGAAGTCGAAGGCATAGAAGGCGATGGCTCCGGCGAGGCCGCCCAGCAGGACAGTGACGAGGAGAAGATAAAGAATGCGGCGGATCATGTGCTTCGTTCCCGGATGTTCTATTCGGCTGCCTGCGACGTCGCCTGCCGCAACAGCTCTGCCTTCTTTTCGATGAGGACCTGGACCGCGGCTGTCAGCACGGCCTTGCCATAATCGGTGACGAAGCGCGCCCCCGCATGGGGGTGCTCCGCGCACTTGCACTCGTCAATACGGGCGAGGTCCGCCTGCAGATCGGAGAGCTGCTTGTCGATCGCCGTCAGCATGGTGGCGGGGGTGATGTATTCCTGCAGCAGCATCTGGAACAGAAACTCGGACTTGTACTTGTCCCGCCCCGGCACGACGGAGATCGAGCGCGCCAGCGTGTCCACGCCCTTCGGCGTGATCGCGTAGACCTTCTTATCCGGCTTTCCGGACTGCTCCTCGGCGCGCACCGTGACGAGCCCCTCCCCCGCCAGCTGCGTGAGCGCGGGGTAGATCGAGCCATAGCTGGCATCGATGAAGTGGTTGAACAGCCCCTCCTCGATTTCCTTCTTGATCTCGTAGCCTGAGGCCTCCCCGGAGGAGAGGACGCCCAGACAAAGGGTCCTGACGTTCATGTCAAATTCCGATCCGATATATGTCAGCCCGATATAGCGGTTCGACATATATCGACTCAGAATATAGTTCAAGAGGCGCAAAGGCGAAATCCGCCACCCTCGCGGGCAAGGTCACGCGCTTGTTTTCGAAAACCGATCCATCTATGACAAATTTACGGCAGCCAAAAAAATGTCGCGCCGCAGTCAGTCATACAGGGGGGCTCATGGAGTATTTTCTCCAGCAGCTGATTAACGGGATCACACTTGGCTCGATCTATGGGCTGATCGCCATCGGCTACACCATGGTCTACGGTATCATCGGCATGATCAACTTCGCCCATGGCGACGTGTTCATGGTCGGCTCGGTCGCCGCTTTCCTGGTGGTGCTGGGCATTGGCCTCACCGGCGGCAGTGGCATACTGATGATCCTTTTGGCACTGGTTCTGGTCGCCGCAGTCGCCATGGTGGTGGCCGCCGCCTACAACTGGACCATTGAGCGCCTGGCCTACAAGCCGCTGCGCGGATCGTTCCGCCTCGCCCCCCTCATCTCAGCCATCGGCATGTCCATCGTGCTGCAGGAATTCGTCCGCGTGAACCAGGAAGGGCGCCCCAAGCCGGTGCAGCCCATCGTGACGGGCGGCTATGAGATCATGCGCCGCGCCACCGAGGCCGGCGAGTTCATCGTGCGCCTTACCAACATGCAGATCCTGATCATCGTCTCGACGCTGATTCTCATGGCGGTGTTCACCATCCTCATCCAGAAGACCTCGCTCGGCCGCGCCCAGCGCGCCTGCGAGCAGGACCAGAAGATGGCGGCCCTCCTCGGCATCGACGTCGACCGCACCATCTCCATCACCTTCATCATGGGCGCAGCACTCGCCGCCTTCGCCGGCCTGATGTTCTTCCTGTACTACGGCGTAACCGACTTCTTCGTGGGCTTCCTCGCCGGCATCAAGGCCTTCACGGCCGCCGTGCTGGGCGGTATCGGCTCGTTGCCCGGCGCCATGCTCGGCGGCCTGGTGATCGGCCTGATCGAAACCATGTGGTCGGCCTACTTCACCGTGGAATACAAGGACGTGGCAGCCTTCACGGTGCTCATCATTGTGCTGATCTTCATGCCACAAGGCCTGCTCGGCAAACCGGAAGTGGAGAAGGTCTGATCATGGCTTCTCAAAAAGCTTCCGCGGCCAAGGCCGGGGCCTACGACTGGCCGGCCATCATCAAGGACCTGCTCGGCACCGCCTTCGTGTCGCTGCTGATCATGGTGCCGATTGTCGCCTACAAGTCTGTCATCACCCAGTACTCGCTGGTGCTGGTGTCGCGTTGGACCGAGGTGTTCGTCATCCTCGCCCTGCTGCTGGGCGTGCGCCTGTTCATGCACCTCTTCGTGTGGAACCGCGCGCCCTCGCCCGTCGCCGCCGACGCGAAGCCCGCAGGACCTGCCAAGGCCAGCCTGTCGGAACGCATCGGCCCCTGGGTGTTCCCGCTGCTGGTGGCGGTTGCCTTTGCGCTGCCCTTCCTGGCGGGCTTCGAGCGCCGCCCCATCGACCTCGGCATCTACATCCTGACCTACGTCATGCTGGCCTGGGGCCTCAACATCGTGGTGGGCCTCGCCGGCTTGCTCGACCTCGGCTACGTGGCCTTCTACGCGGTGGGCGCCTATGCGTATGCGCTGCTCTCAACCGTGTACTTCCCTTATTGGTTCGGCGACGGCATGGTGCCCTGGGCCTTCTACATCACGCTCCCCATCGCCGGCCTCCTGGCCGCCCTGTGGGGTGTGATCCTGGGCTTTCCGGTGCTGCGCCTCAGGGGCGATTACCTCGCCATCGTGACATTGGCCTTCGGCGAGATCATCCGCCTCGTGCTCATCAACTGGTTCGACTTCACCAACGGCCCGCAGGGCATCACGGTGCCGAAGGCCACGTTCTTCGGCCTGCCCTTCAAGGCTGGCGACGATGGCTTCGCCGCCTTCTTCGGCATCGAGCACAACCGCATCCACTACTACGTCTTCCTCTACTACGTGATCCTGCTGCTGGCGCTGCTCACCTATTTCGTGACCAATCGCCTGCGTCGCCTGCCCATCGGGCGGGCCTGGGAAGCATTGCGCGAAGACGAGATCGCCTGCCGTTCGCTGGGCATCAACACCACAAACACCAAGCTCACCGCCTTCGCCATCGGCGCCATGTTCGGCGGCTTCGCGGGCTGCTTCTTCGCAACCCGCCAGGGCTTCGTAAGCCCCGAGAGCTTCGTGTTCATCGAATCCGCGATCATACTCGCCATCGTTGTGCTGGGCGGCCTCGGCTCGCAGATCGGCATCGTCTTTGCGGCGATCGCCATCATGGGGTCGTTCGAGCTGTTCCGCGAACTCTCGGTGTTCCAGGAGTACCTGCCGGAGGGCACCGACCCCGTGCACTTCCGCATGCTGGCAGTGGGCCTCGCCATGGTGCTGATGATGCGCTTCAGGCCGCGAGGCTTCGTGACCCGCAGGCAGCCGACCGTCTTCCTCAAGGAGCGCAAGGCCGTCTCTGGTGATCTCGTCAAGGAAGGACACGGCTGACATGGCAACCGCGAACAAGACCCCGGTGCTCACTGTGGAGCACGTGACGATGCGTTTCGGCGGCCTGACCGCCGTTTCGGATCTCTCCTTCGAGGCCAACCGCAACGAGATCACCGCGCTGATCGGCCCCAACGGCGCCGGCAAGACCACGGTGTTCAACTGCATCACTGGCTTCTACAAGCCGACAGAGGGCAAGATCGCGCTCCGTCACGCCGACGGCTCGGAATTCCTGCTCGAGCGGATGGACGATTTCCGCATCGCCCAGCATGCCAAGGTGGCCCGCACCTTCCAGAACATCCGCCTGTTTTCGGGCATGACCGTGCTCGAGAACCTGATGGTCGCCCAGCACAACAAGCTGATGGTTGCGTCAGGCTACACCGTGGCCGGCGTGCTCGGCAGCAGCCATTACCGCCGCGCCGAGAAGGATGCCATTGAACTCGCCAAGGCGTGGCTCGAGAAGGTGCGCCTGATCGACCGCGCCGATGACCCTGCGGGCGACCTGCCCTATGGCGACCAGCGCCGCCTCGAGATCGCGCGTGCCATGTGCACCGAGCCGCGGCTCCTCTGCCTCGACGAGCCGGCGGCCGGTCTCAACCCGCGCGAGTCGGAAGAACTCAACAAGCTGCTGCGCGCCATCCGCTCCGAGAACGACGTGTCGATCCTGCTTATCGAGCATGACATGAGCGTGGTCATGGGCATTTCCGACCACATCGTGGTGCTGGACTATGGCCAGAAGATCTCGGACGGCACGCCCCACCACGTGAAGTCAGATCCGGCCGTGATCCGCGCCTATCTGGGCGTCGACGAGGAAGAAGAAGAAAAGGACGCGCTTGCCGCCAAGGCGGTTGCCGAAGCCGTGGGAGACCAAGCATGACCGAACCCCTTCTCAAGGTCCGGGGTGTTCAGACCTTCTACGGCAAGATCCAGGCGCTCAAGGGCATCGACATGGACGTCAATGCCGGGGAGATCGTCACCCTCATCGGCTCCAACGGTGCGGGCAAGTCGACCCTGATGATGACAATTTGCGGCACGCCGCGCGCGCGCGCCGGTTCGATCCACTTCGGCGGCAAGGACATCACCAAGACGCCCGTCCACAAGATTGCCCAACTCGGCATCTCGCAGTCGCCCGAGGGCCGCCGCATCTTCCCGCGCATGACCGTGCTCGAGAATCTGCAGATGGGCGCCACGGTGAGCGACCCGAAGTTTTTCGACGAGGATATCGCCCGCGCCTTCAAGATGTTTCCCATCCTCGAGAAGCGCCAGGCGCAGCGCGGCGGTACGCTGTCGGGCGGCGAGCAGCAGATGCTGGCAATCGCCCGCGCCCTGATGTCGCGTCCGCGCCTGCTTCTGCTCGACGAGCCGTCGCTGGGCCTCGCGCCCCTCATCGTCAAGCTCATCTTCGAGGCGATCAAGGAACTGAACCGCACCGAAGGCCTCACCGTGTTCCTGGTGGAACAGAACGCCTTCCACGCACTGAAACTGGCACATCGTGGCTACGTGATGGTCAACGGCCGCATCACCATGTCGGGCACCGGCAAGGAACTGCTGTCGAAGCCGGAAGTCCGCGCCGCCTATCTTGAGGGAGGTCACTGAGCCATGTCGCTGTTCGTCGAAGACAATCTGTGGATCTTCCTCATCATGACCGTGTTCTTTGGCGGGGGTGCTGCCTTCCTGGCCGGACGCGGCCTCGCCATCAAGTGGCGGTCGGTTTGGATGGCCGTCCTGGCCATGATCCCGCTCACCCTTGGCTTGCGTTTTCTGCATTTTGCGCTCTTCGAGGCGAGCCTGACGTCACTCCACTACCTTATCACGGATTTCATCATTCTGCTGGCCCTGTGCCTGCTGGGCTACCGCATGACCATCGCCCAGAAGATGGTGCGGCAATATCCGTGGCTTTATCAGGCTGCCGGCCCGCTGGGCTGGAAGAGCAAAGGTTAACAATCATTTACCCCCTTTCCAAGGTGCCGTGTTTGCGCAATTATGGCTCTTAAGGTGTCGGTCCGTGGGCCGGCGCTTCGACTGGGAAAGCCCACGTCAACATAACGATTGAATTATAATCAGGGAGACTGTGAATGAAGAAATTCCTTTTGACGGGCGTGGCCATCAGCTTCGCCGCGGCCCTTTCCGCGGGTTCGGCACTGGCCGAGCTCTCGGTCGCCACCGTCGGCCCGATCTCGGGCCAGCTTGCCGCTCTCGGTGAGCAGTACAGCCAGGGCGCCAAGAAGGCAGTCGCCGACATCAACGCCGCCGGCGGCATCAACGGCGAAATGCTGGTCCTCGAGATCGGCGACGACGCCTGCGACCCCAAGCAGGCCGTCAGCGTTGCCAACCAGATGGCTTCGAAGGGCGTGAAGTTCGTCGCCGGCCACCTGTGCTCGGGCTCATCGATCCCCGCCTCGAAGGTATACGAGGAAGAGGGCATGCTGATGATCACCCCGGCCTCGACCAACCCGAAGCTCACCGACGAAGGTGGCTGGAACATTGCCCGCGTCTGCGGTCGTGACGACGCGCAGGGCCGTGTGGCTGGTGCTTTCCTCGCCAAGAACTATGCCGGCAAGAAGGTCGCCATCGTCGACGACAAGTCGGCCTACGGCAAGGGCCTCGCGGATGAAACCCGCAAGGCAATGAACGCCTCGGGCCTGACCGAAGCCGTCAGCGAGTCGATCAACCCGGGTGAGAAGGACTACTCGGCTCTCGTGTCGAAGCTGAAGGATGCCGGCGTTGAAGCCGTCTACTTCGGTGGCTACCATCCGGAAGCCGGCCTCATCCTCAAGCAGATGGGCGAGCAGGGTCTGAGCGCCAAGATGCTGTCTGGCGACTCGATGAACTCGGCCGAGCTCTGGACCATTGCCGGCAAGGCCGCCGAGAACCTGATCTTCACCTTCGCTCCCGAGCCGCGCAACGTGCCGGAAGCCAAGGCGATCGTCGATGAGTTCAAGAAGTCCGGTTACGATCCGGAAGGCTACACCCTCTACACCTACGCCGCCTTCCAGATGCTGAAGCAGGCTGCCGAAGCCACCAAGTCGCTCGACAACCAGAAGATCGCCGAGTGGCTCCGTGCCGGCAACCCGACCCAGACCGTGCTGGGCGAGATCAAGCTCGACTCCAAGGGCGATCTCCAGAACCCGGTCTATGTCTGGTACACCTTCAAGGACGGCCAGTACTTCGAAGACGCTTCGATCAAGTAACCCCGGCCTTCACGGCTAGGACTGCGACCCGCGCAACCTGTTGCGCGGGTCTTTTGTTGCCTCGGCTTCGCGAAAACCCGATACTGCGGGCAACCGAAGGACGATCATGAAAAGAGCCCGCCTCCCCCTTCTCCTGCTGACGCTGCTTGTGAGCGCGCCGCCTGCCTTCGCTGACATCCTGATCGGCGCGGCAGCCCCGCTCTCAGGCCCCAATGCGGCATTGGGCGAGCAGCTGCGCCGGGGCGTTCAAAGGGCGGTGGACGACATCAATGCCACGGGTGGCATCCGGGGTGAGAAGCTGACGGTACAGTTCGCCGATGACGGCTGCGACCCGCGCAAGGCCGTCGACGTGGCCACCGGCTTCGTCTCGGCAGGGATCAAGGCTGTGGTCGGGCACTATTGCTCAGGCGCATCGATCCCCGCCTCAAAGGTCTACCAGAAGGCCGGCATCGTCCAGATCAGCCCGGCCTCGACCAATACCAAGTTCACCGACGAGGGTGGCTGGAACGTGGTCAGGCTGGTGCCGCGTGACGATGCGCAGGCCGCCGCCGCGGCAGCCCTCGTGCTGGACAGGTTCGCGGGCCAGAAGATCGCCGTGGTGAGTGACCAGTCGCCCGCCTTCACCGCACTTGCCGAGGCATTCGCCACTTCGCTGCAGCAGAAAGGCATTACCCCCGCCCTGCAGCAGAGCTTCAAGCCCGGAACCAAGGATTTCGCAACGCTGGTGAAACAGGTGAAGGACTCCGGCGCGGGCGTCGTCTATCTTTCGGGCTCATACGTGGAAAGCGGCCTGTTCGCCCGGGCCCTGCGCGCTGCCGGGTCGCAGGCCCAGATCGTGTCGGGCGACTCTCTGGTCACCGAGGACTATGGCAACCAAGCGAAGGACGCTGCCAACGGTACGCTGTCCAGCTTCACCTATGATGCGCGAAAGTTCCCGACGGCCCAGGGCCTCGTGCAGCGCTTCCGCGACGCAGACCAGAACCCCGAGGGTTTCACGCTCTATGCCTATGCCGCAGTGCAGGCACTGGCGGCGGCGGCGGAGGCAACAGGCACGCTGGACAGCACCAGGCTGGCAGAATGGCTGCGCGGCGGAAACCGCTTCGACACGGTGGTTGGCCCCGTGAGCTTCGACGCGAAGGGCGACCTCGGCAATCCAGCCATCGCCTGGTTCAAGTGGATCGACGGCCGCTATGTCGAGGTCGATCCCAAGACCCTCGTTCCACCCATCCTCGATACAACACCCTGACGGAGCCTTCCCCATGCGCGCCTTCTTCGTCCAGATCAAATGCGAACTCGGCAAGTCTTACGATGTTGCCACAGCCATTGCCGATGCCGAGATTGCTTCGGAAATCTATTCCACCGCAGGAGGTTGGGACCTTCTGGTGAAATTCTACCTGAACGAAGACGATGACGTCGGCCAGTTCGTCTCCCACAAGCTCCAGATCATCCCGGGGATCAGGGACACCTACACGCTCATCACCTTCAAGGCGTTCTGAGCCATGCGCGCCCTGGCCCTGCTCATCCTCATGGTCCTCGGTTGCAGCCGTGCGCTTGCGGCAGACGGGGCAGCCTTCAACGCCATCGGCTATTCGCCTGACAGCCGCTACTTCGCGTTCGAGCAATATGGTGTGCAGGACGGTTCCGGCTTCCCCTACTGGGACGTTTTCGTGATCGACCTGAAGACCAATGAATGGGTCAAGGGCTCGCCCTACCGCGCCATGCTGGAAAGTGAGGAGGCAAAGCCCGCCGCCGCCCGCGACCAGGCCCGCGCTGCGGCCGCTCCGGCGCTCAAGGAACTGAACATCACCGAACCTGCCGAACTGATCGCCGCCAACCCGGCGACCGAAGTGGTGGCAGAGCGCGAACGCATGACTTTCGACCGCTGGTACACCAGCCTCGGCTCGCGCGCCGCTGACAAGAGCCCGCTGGAAGTTCGTTTCGAACTCGCCGTCGAGACCGTCAAGCTCCCCCGTCCGGCCGCCTGCCCGGAGGGCGATGGCGACAGCTTCGGCGTCCGTGTCATCCTCAAGGACCTGCAGACGAACACCAGTCGCGCCATCCATGAGGACACGTCCATTCCTGCCTCACGCAACTGCCCTCTGGCATATGACGTTGCCGCCGTTGTGGCGCAGTCCGGTTTCCCGGTCACCGACCGGCTGGTGGCCATCATCGGCGTCTACGCGCGGGGCTTCGAGGGGCTGAACCACCGCTTCATCGCTGTGCCCTTCATCATCAGCGACTAATTCGCACTCGCACAAAACCCCGGGATTTGTTAATCCGGCGCCGCAATCCCTCGCGAAAGGCTCGCCGATGATCCCGCGCTACACCCGCAAAGAAATGGCCCAGATCTGGGAGCCGCAGACCCGCTTCCGCATCTGGTTCGAAATCGAGGCCTATGCGACCGATGCACTGGCCGAGCTGGGCGTGGTGCCGAAGGAAGCCGCCGCAAAAATCTGGGAAAAGGGCAAGGACGCCGTCTTTGACGTCGAGCGCATCGACGAAATCGAATCCGTCACCAAGCATGACGTCATCGCCTTCCTCACCCACCTGTCCGAGATCGTGGGGCCCGAGGCGCGCTTCGTCCACCAGGGCATGACTTCATCCGACGTGCTCGACACCTGCCTCAACGTGCAGCTCGCCCGCGCCGCCAACCTGCTGATCGAAGATGTCGACGGTCTTCTCGCCGCCCTGAAGCGTCGCGCCTTCGAACACAAGAACACCATATGCATCGGCCGCAGCCACGGCATCCATGCCGAGCCCACCACCTTCGGCCTCAAGCTCGCTCAGGCCTATGCCGAGTTCGAGCGCGGGCGCGAACGCCTGGTCATGGCGCGCAAGGAAATCGCCACCTGCGCCATCTCGGGAGCTGTCGGCACCTTCGCCAACATCGATCCGCGCGTCGAAGAATACGTCGCTGAAAAAATGGGTTTGACGCCGGAGCCGGTCTCGACGCAGGTCATCCCGCGCGACCGGCATGCCGCGTATTTTGCGGCACTCGCCGTCGTCGCCTCGTCGATCGAGCGGCTGGCCACCGAGATCCGCCATCTGCAGCGCACCGAGGTGCTGGAGGCAGAGGAATACTTCTCGCCGGGCCAGAAGGGCTCCTCCGCCATGCCGCACAAGCGCAACCCGGTGCTGACCGAGAACCTCACGGGCCTCGCCCGCCTGGTCCGCTCCGCCGTCGTTCCCGCACTCGAGAACGTGGCGTTGTGGCACGAGCGTGACATCTCGCACTCCTCGGTCGAGCGCGGCATCGGACCTGACGCCACCATCCACCTCGACTTCGCGCTGAAGCGCCTGACTGGCGTCATCGACAAGCTTCTCGTCTATCCCGAGAACATGCAGCGCAACCTCGACCGTCTCGGCGGCCTTGTGCACTCGCAGCGCGTGCTGCTGGCGCTTACCCAGAAGGGCATGAGCCGCGAGGACTCCTATGCCGCGGTGCAGAGGAACGCCATGCCGGTGTGGCGCGGAGAGGGCAACTTCCTTGATCTTCTCAAGAAGGACAAGGATGTCTCCGCCCTGCTCTCGGCCGCTGAACTCGAAAGCCTGTTCGACCTCGGCTATCACACAAAGCATGTGGACACGATCTTCCGCCGCGTCTTCGGCGAAGCCTGATCAGTCGATCGGCAAGAACCACAGCGCGAGAAACGGCTGCGCGTGCGAGCGCATGGCGTGGAGAATGCCCGGAGGATTGTAGATGATCCCGCCCGGTCCCGGTTCGGTCCAGTCCATTGCGGCGTTCCACCATTCGCCGGGCGACAGCGCAATGTAGACTTCCTCCGGCGGATGGTCGTGGTCCGGGTAGACGATGTGCGGCGCCATCACGGTGACGCCCACTTCGACGTCGCTGCGCTCTTCCAGCCCACCGGGACCGACCAGCAAGGCATTGGCATGGCTGCTGTAGAACGGCTCGCCGGCAGGCGTTGCAGTCTTGCGACGATACCAGCGAAGCCTGCCCTCAATGGCGACGAAGGCGCTTGCCAGCTCCGGCAGGGGCGGTTTGCGAGCCGCAAGTCCAGCCAGCACCACCTCGACAGCAGGCGCGCAGACTGCCAGGCGTTCCGCCGCTCCGTGCCTGACGCTGCCCGCATGGCTCCCCAGCCGCGCGAACACGCGCTCGCCGGCTGCCATTGCCGTCGCAACGCCACTGTCGGCGACGATCCTCTGGGATATGTCCAGCAGCTGTTGGAGATTGCCGTCGCGTGTTGGCATGGCCTGGCGATCTTTCTCTGTCACATGGTCAGGCAGAACGTGGGCAACATCGGCCGGGCCTTAGTTCAGGTTCCGGCTGATGGCCTCGGCAAGCCAGCCGCGGTCGGCAAGACTGTGCCAGTAGTTCATCGTGCAAGACAGCGCGACCGGAACATCCGGGTTACGCTGGCGCGAGAATTCCGCGGCAATCCGCCCCTTGCCCTGGCGCAGCAGTTGCCGGCCCAGCGCAGCGATGATCAGGCCTTCCGGCCCGCTCTCCATCGACACCAGTGTCAGGGCACGGCGTTCCAGCGCCTTGCAGGAGGACTTCGTTCCCTCGTTTACCAGCGGATAGGCGAAGAACACTGCGATGGCGACGGCGATGACCAAGACGGGAATCAGCAGCTTTCTCATGTCACGATCCTTAGCGCCTGAAGCTCCTGACGATCAATCAACCCACCTTCACGGACAGGCAAAAATGAAAGCGAGGAGGCACTGCAGCACCTCCCCGCGATCAACCCCTTGAACTGCGTCAGTTGCTGATGGTGATGCGGGTCGACTTCATGCCGTGCTTCTGCACCAGCGAATAGAGCTTGGCGGCATTCTGCGGATGAAGCCTGATGCAGCCATGCGAGGCGGGACGCCCCAACTGGTTCACATAATAAGTAGCATGGATTGCATAGCCGCCGAGGAAGAAGATCGAATTCGGCATGGGTGAATTGTCGTACTTCCGCGAGTAGTGCATTTTCTTCAGCAGGAAGGGCCGCCATGATCCGCGCGGCGTGTAGTAGCCGTCACGCGCTGTGGACACCTTCCACCGGCCATAGGTCCAGCCGTTCACCTCAACCCGCATCATCTGGTTCGATACATCAATGTGAATTTCGACCTCGGGCGGCGCCTTGGCCTTTGTCGCCGCCTCGGTCAAGCCGGTCGCGCCCAGCGCGATCAACAACAACCCTGCAAACAGGGAAATCAGCTTCCTCATCGATCCGTCTCCATCCACTCGGGAGAACTCCCGAACTGCCGCGGCCGGGCACCCGCCTCAGCCGCCATCCTCATGGAGGAATTCCCGGCCAATCTTCACGCGCCGCAACCCATCATAGCGGATTATGTCGGCCGTGGCGTAAGTTTCCGTTAATGTGGCAGGCAGGAAGCTGCCCGTTCCCACCATATCCAGGGGCGCGCGCGCCGCGCCCATGATCTGGCACTTTTGCGGGTCGAAACCGGAGGACCCCACAATCGTGGCTTGCTTGTATCCGGCCTGATCCAGCGCGCGCCGCACGTGGATGATGGCAGCCGCCGACACGCCCTTGCCGAACAGGATGCGGCGCACCTTGTCGACGAGGATATTGTTGGGATCGAGTTGGAACGCCCGGCCGCCCAGCACCTGCTCGACGATGTTGTATTCGCCATGCACGCCCAGCCACTGGCCCACCGTGTCCACCGATTTCTCGTAGTCCAGGCCCTCGGCGAAGCGGCCGCCGTGGGTGTCGAGGCGCACGCCGAAGCTCTTGCCCTCGGCATCGAGTTTCGCCTCCTCGTAGAACCAGCGCGCACAGCGAATCGAGTCCGTGACTTCGTGGCCGGTATAATCGACCAGCGCCGTGAGGTTCTTCACCTCCGGCATCGTCTCGGCGAACAGCTTCATGGCCTTTAGCACGTCGCCGTCAGTGTAACCCACCAGCGCATGCGGCATTGTGCCCATGCCGGCACGGGCGCCGAAGAACGGCGCTGTCAAATCCTGCGATGAACCAATGAAGCCCCTGACGCTGCCGTCGGCGCGCTTGGCCGCAGCCGAGCCCACGGCGGCCCCATAGGCGGCGAGAATGTTCATCTCGGCGCCAGAGCCATGGCGGGCATGCATGTCCATGAAGGCGGCGGACGGGATTGCCCGGCACATCTCATAGGCATTGTTGGCTGAGACGCAGGGAAAGCCGATCTTCTGAAGCATCAACGTCTCGACCTCGGAGAGCTTCTGCATGGAGCCGGTGATCTCCAGCATCTTCGACTCGGAGGGAACGATGTCGCCTTCCGCATAGAAGCGCTTGATCTCGACGTCCGGCACGAAGTGGCGGATCACCCGAATGGCGGGCTCGAGCGCCGCCACCACGCGGCGGCGCATAAACACCGCGAAGGTAACCCGGGAGTCGCCATTGGCGCCCACGATGCGGCTGGTGTTGGTGAAATACTTGTCTGTCTGCGCGGCGATGGGGCCGGCGCAGAGCGCAAGGGCAATAAGGCGGTCGAGGATCGCCTCAGCGCCGGGAATGAGGGAAGCACGCTGATCCATGATGAGGCACCTTGGCGCGGAACGCCGCAGGCGTCAAATCATGGGCTGAACCGGTTGCGGAAAGGCGGGGGCCTACTCCTTCTTGCAGTCGGTGCCGGCCGTGCACTCCGTGGCCGCCTCCGGCTGGGCTTCCATGCCCGGCTGCTCGGTCTCGCTGCCGTTTTGGTCGCCGCCCTGCTGCCCTTCTTCAGGCTTGCCTTCGGCGCCATCGGACTTGCCACCGCCATCGCCGCCGCCCTTGTCGCCGCCCTCGCCACCGCCGCCCGAGCCATCCTTGGCGAAGGCTGCTTGGAAGGGCGCCGTCGCGGAGACGGCGATCACGGACAAGATACCGAGTCCGGGCAAGGAAAGAATGGTCCTGCGGTTCATGGCTGCTCCTGCGCGGTTCTGGAAGATGAAGACAGTGTCAAATTTAGACTGGCCACGCTCAGCCAGCAAGCGCCTGGTTGAGCTCGGCTGCCCCCCATTGCATCAGGTCCACATCCACCGCCGCGGCGATAAACGTAAAACCAAGGCCGAGATAGGTCTTGATGACGTCAGCACTGCCACCGAAGGCACCGGCCACCAGGCCATTTTTCTTGGCGGCGGCAGCGACCCTTGTCATGGCGGCAAGCGTTTCGCGTCCGGTCTTGTCCACGCCAGCCCCCCGGGACAGCGTGATGGAAAGATCCGACGGCCCCACGAACAATCCGTCAAGGCCGGGCGTCGCGGCAATCGCCTCGAGATTGTCCAGCGCCTCCACCGTCTCCACCATGGCGAACACCATGGTCATGCGGTTCGCCTCGCGCAGATACTCGCCGGGCGTCAGGCCGGAGGCCTGCTGCGCGGTGTAGCCGCCCCAGCTCCTGGCCCCCATGGGCGGGTATTTGGCGGCGCGCACCAGCGCCTCCGCCTGGGCCCTCGTGTTCACCATCGGCGCGATAACGCAGCATGCACCGGCGTCGAAGCACTGGCCCGGCGTTGCCGCGTCGTTCCACAGCGAACGCACCAATGCGGGACGTCCGGCAGCATTGATGGCGGCGATCATGCCCACCGCGTCCGGAAAACCGATCATGCCGTGCTGCATGTCGAGGCAGACGCCATCGAAGGGTAGCCGGGCCGCCTGGCCTGCCAGCGCCGCAGACGGCACCGTCATCCAGGAAAACAGAAACGGCTCGCCAGAGGCGAGCCGCGTACGGAGGTCGAAATGGGCCGAAGCCACTTAGGCGCCCGCCTTGATCTGTTCCACCGCCTTGGCCATCAGCTCGTTCATGGTCTGGCGAAGCTGCTGGTCGGACTGGGCCACCGACTTGCCGTCGAAATCGGCCCGGACCTTGCGGAACACGTCCTCGTCGCCCGCTTCGGCGAAATCGGCCATCACGACCGACTTGGCGTAAGCATCAGCCTCGGCGCCTGAGAGCCCGAGCTTTTCCGCGGCCCACAGGCCCAGAAGCTTGTTCCGGCGGGCACCCGCCTTGAACAGCAGCTCCTCGTCCAGAGCGAACTTCTTCTCGAAGCCTTCCTCGCGCTTATCGAAGGTTGTCATTCCTGTCTCCCGTTGCAAATCAAGGCCTTGAAATAGACATCCCACCCCGCCAAATCAACCACTCAGACGTGGGACATTGTGCAGCGCACCACGTTGCGCTATGGCCCCCTGAAAGGGTTGGGGAAATTACGACCCGAATCCGTAACAAAACTGGCGAAGATGCCCTTCCGGGTCTAAAGCACGGAAGGTGGATTAGGGATTTGATGAGGATACTTCAAATGAACAGCAGGCGCACCCGGATCTACGAGGGCAAGGCCAAGATCCTCTACGAAGGCCCTGAACCCGGCACCATCATCGTCCACTTCAAGGATGACGCAACCGCCTTCAACGCCCAGAAAAAGGCGGTGATCGAGGGCAAGGGCGTGCTCAATCAGCGCATTTCCGAGTTCATCTTCACCCGCCTCAACGAACTCGGCATGCCAACCCACTTCATTCGCTCGCTCAACATGCGCGAACAGCTCGTCCGCGAGGTCGAAATCGTGCCGCTCGAGGTCGTCGTGCGCAACGTTGCGGCAGGCTCCCTCGCCAAGCGCCTTGGCATCGAGGAAGGCCAGCCGCTGCCCCGCTCCATCATCGAATTCTATTACAAGAATGACCAGCTCGGCGACCCGATGGTCTCCGAGGAGCACATCACCGCGTTCAACTGGGCCTCGCCCCAGGAGATTGACGACATGATGCATATGGCCATCCGCATCAATGACTTCATGTCGGGCCTCTTCCTCGGCATCGGCATCAAGCTCGTCGACTTCAAGATCGAGTTCGGCAGGCTCTACGAGAACGACATGATGAGGATCGTGCTGGCCGACGAGATCAGCCCCGACTCCTGCCGCCTGTGGGACATCAAGACCCAGGACAAGCTCGACAAGGACCGCTTCCGCCGCGACATGGGCGGCCTCGTCGAGGCCTACCAGGAAGTGGCCCGCCGCCTCGGCATCATCGCCGAGGGCGAGAAGCCCGAACGCTCCAAGCCCAAGCTCGTGAAAACGGATTTGAACTGATGAAGGCGAAGATCAAGGTCACGCTCAAGACCGGCGTGCTGGACCCCCAGGGCAAGGCCATCGAGGGGGCATTGGGCCACCTCGGCTTCGACGGCGTCGGCGAGGTCCGCCAGGGCAAGTATTTCGAGGTCGAACTGGCCGAGACCGATCACGCCAAGGCGAAGGAACAGGTCAAGGCCATGTGCGAGAAGCTCATCGCCAACACCGTCATCGAAAACTACGACATCGAACTGGCCTGACATGAAATCCGCCGTCGTCGTCTTCCCCGGCATCAACCGCGAGCGCGACATGATGCTGGCGCTCGAAACCGTCACCGGCTCGAAGCCCGTCTCGGTCTGGCATACCGAGACGGAACTTCCCAAGGTCGACCTCGTCGTCGTGCCGGGCGGTTTCTCCTACGGCGACTACCTGCGTTGCGGGGCCATCGCCGCGCGCTCACCCATCATGCAAGATATTCGCGCCAAGGCGTTGAAGGGACTCAAGGTTCTGGGCGTCTGCAACGGCTTCCAGATCATCACCGAGGCAGGCCTCCTGCCGGGCGTTCTGGTGCGCAACAAGGACCTGCGCTTCGTCTGCCGCCAGGTGAAGCTCAAGGTCGAGAACAACCAGACCTTCTTCACCAACCGGATGCAGAAGGGCGCCATCGTCTCCTGCCCCGTGGCCCACGGCGAAGGCAACTACATCTGCGACGCCGAAACACTGAAGCGCCTCGAGGCCGAGAACCGCGTGGTCTTCCGCTATGCCGAGGGCACCAACCCCAACGGTGCCTTGAACGACATTGCCGGCATCATGAACGAGTCGGGCAGCGTCATCGGCATGATGCCCCACCCTGAAAACATGATCGAACCGCTGCACGGCAGAACCGACTGCCGCCCGCTGTTCGAAAGCTTGCTGGCGGCGTGAGCGTCGCGTCCACCTCACTTCACATCCGCCGAGGCACCAAAGGCTGCTGAATGACCCTCGCCCACGACACCAAGATCACCCCGGACCTCGTCAAGAGCCATGGCCTGAAGCCCGATGAATACGAGCGCTTCGTGAAGCTCTTGGGCCGCGAGCCCACGATCACCGAGCTCGGCATCTGCTCGGCCATGTGGAACGAGCACTGCTCCTACAAGTCCTCAAAGAAGTGGCTCAAGACCATGCCCACCAAGGGCGCACGGGTCATCCAGGGCCCGGGCGAGAATGCGGGCGTCATCGACATCGGCGACGGCGATGCCATCGTGTTCAAGATGGAGAGCCACAACCACCCCTCCTTCATCGAGCCCTACCAGGGCGCAGCAACGGGCGTCGGCGGCATCCTGCGTGACGTGTTCACCATGGGTGCGCGTCCCATCGCGGCGATGAACGCGCTGCGCTTCGGCGAACCTGCCCACCCCAAGACGCGCCACCTCGTGGCGGGCGTCGTCCACGGCGTGGGCGGCTATGGCAATTCCTTCGGTGTGCCGACCATCGGCGGCGAGGTGAATTTCCACGCCCGCTACAATGGCAACATCCTCGTCAACGCCATGGCCGTGGGCCTCGCCCGCGCGGATTCGATCTTCTATTCCAAGGCCAAGGGCGTCGGCCTTCCCGTCGTCTATCTCGGCGCCAAGACGGGCCGTGACGGCATCCACGGCGCCACCATGGCGTCGGCCGAATTCGACGACAAGGCGGAGGAGAAGCGCCCCACCGTTCAGGTCGGCGATCCCTTCACCGAGAAGTGCCTGCTCGAAGCCTGCCTCGAACTCATGGCGAGCGGCGCCGTCATCGCCATCCAGGACATGGGTGCGGCGGGCCTCACCTCCTCCGCCGTCGAGATGGGTGCCAAGGGCGATCTCGGCATCGAGCTCGACCTCGACAAGGTTCCCTGCCGCGAAACCGGCATGACCGCCTATGAGATGATGCTGTCGGAAAGCCAGGAGCGCATGCTCATGGTGCTCGATCCATCGCGTGAGAAGGAGGCGGAAGCCATCTTCCACAAGTGGGGCCTCGACTTCGCCATTGTCGGCAAGACGACCGACACGCTGCGCTTCGTCATCAAGCACAAGGGCCAGGTGATGGCCGACCTCCCCATCAAGCAGATGGGTGACGAGGCACCGGAATATGACCGCCCGTGGGTCGCGCCGAAACTTCAGCCCGTCCTCACCAACGCGCCCGCGCCCGGCGATCTCAAGGCCGCCATCCTCAAGATCGTCGGTTCGCCCGACATGTGTTCGCGCCGCTGGGTGTGGGAACAGTATGACAGCCTCATCGGCTCCAACACCGCGCAGATCCCCGGCGGTGACGCCGGCGTCGTGCGCATCCGCGGCAAGAAGGCCATCGCCGTCTCGACGGACGTCACACCGCGCTATGTCGAGGCCGACCCGTTCGAAGGTGGCAAGCAGGCCGTCGCCGAATGCTGGCGCAACCTCACCGCCACGGGCGCCGACCCCATCGCCATCACCGACAACCTCAACTTCGGCAACCCCGAACGCCCCGAGATCATGGGCCAGTTCGTGCACGCCATCAAAGGCCTGTCGGAAGCCTGCAACGTGCTCGCCTTCCCCATCGTCTCGGGCAATGTCTCGCTCTATAACGAGACCAACGGACAGGGCATTCTCCCCACCCCGGCAATCGGCGGCATCGGCCTCATCCCGGATGTTGACCTTATGGCCACCATCGCATTCAAGAATGCCGATGACGTCATCCTGCAGGTGGGCGGCCACGGCACCCACCTCGGCCAGTCGATCTATCTCCGCGAGGTACTGGGCAAGGAAGAAGGCGCCCCGCCGCCGGTCGATCTCGCCCTCGAGAAAACGAACGGCGACTTCGTGCGCGGCCTCATCCGCGCGGGCCATGTCTCGGCCGTCCATGACGTCTCGGACGGCGGCCTCGGCCTCGCGGTCATCGAGATGGCCATGGCCTCCGGCCTCGGCGCCAGCCTCGTTTTGCTCACCCATGAGCAGCTCTTCGGGGAGGACCAGGCCCGCTACGTCATCACCGCCTCGCCCGCGCAGGCCGCCGCCATCACCGCCGCGGCCGCCAAGGCTGGGGTGGCGCTGGAACAGGTCGGAACAGTCACCGCCGAGCCAACATTGAAGATCGCGTCGGGTCCCTCTATATCAGTGGCCGATTTGCGCATCGCCCATGAAGGCTGGTTCCCGGCCTACATGTCCGGCGAGCTTTAGGGGGAACGATCCATGGCCATGTCCGCGACCGACATCGAACGCTTCATCAAGGAAGCGCTGCCCGATGCGGTCATCACCATCCGCGACCTCGCGGGTGATGGAGACCACTACGCCGCCAACGTCGTCTCCGCCGCCTTCAAGGGCAAATCCCGCGTCCAGCAGCACCAGATGGTCTATGCCGCCCTCAAGGGCCGCATGGGCGGTGAACTGCACGCCCTCGCACTCCAGACCAGCACCCCAGAGGACTGAACCATGACTGACATCGCCACCCAGATCGACAATGACGTAAAGACCAACGACGTCGTCCTCTTCATGAAGGGCACGCCCGACATGCCGATGTGCGGCTTCTCCGGCCGCTCGGTACAGATCCTCCAGAACCTCGGCGTCCCCTTCAAGGGCGTGAACGTGCTGGACTCCGCCGAGCTCCGCCAGGGCATCAAGGACTACACCAACTGGCCGACCGTTCCGCAGCTCTACGTCAAGGGCGAGTTCGTCGGCGGCTCGGACATCATGATGGAAATGTTCCAGTCCGGCGAGCTGAAGCAGCTCATGGCCGACAAGGGCGTGGCGTAAGCATTACCCGAGCCGACAGCGCCCTCATCCGGCCTGTCGGCCACCTTCTCCCATTGCTTCGCAACGGGAGAAGGGATTGGTGGAGAGGTTTCCCTTCTCCCGTCCGCGGGATGGGAGAAGGTGCCCGACAGGGCGGATGAGGGCCTCTCTCCACGAGTTCGCACATTGAGGAGCAGCCCGTCCCCCGCCGCATGCTTCCCTGATTGACCGCTGCCCATTGTTCGGGCACGCATGGAATCCGGTCCGGATTCCTGATGAACAACAACAAGACACGCGCCATTCTCGCCCTGCTCGCCGCCATGCTGTTCTGGGGCTGCTCGTCGGTGTTCATGCGCACGTTGGCCCTGTCGCTGAGCCACGAGAACTCGCTGGCGGTGCGATACGTCTGCCTCACCGTCATCAACGTCATCGCGCTCGGCTGGCTCGGCACCTGGCGCATCCCGCGGGCGGACTGGCTGCGTTTCCTGGTCGCCGGTGTTGCCGGCATGGCGGGCTACAACTGGTTCGTCAACGCGGGCTTCGAGCTGGTGCCCGCGGGCATCGGCACCCTCGTCACCATGATCGAGCCGCTGATGATCGCCATCCTCGCCGCCATGCTGCTGGGGGAGAAACTGACGCGCTGGGTGTTGCTGGGCGTCGTCGTCGCCATCGCCGGTGCCGTGGTGCTGTTCTGGCCCAACCTCAGCAGCGAGACGGAGGCCGCCGTGTCGCCGCTGGGCATCTTCTACCTGTTCCTCTGCTGCATTGGCTGGGCGGTCTACACCATCGCCACCAAGCCGCTGCTGGACCGCCATGACAGCTTCACCGTCACCGCCGTGACCATGCTGATCGCAGCACCCATCATGATCGGCGCGGCGAGCGAGCCGCTGCCGTCGCTCTTCGCCCGGCTGGACCTGCGGCAATGGGCCGAGGTCGCCTACCTCGTGCTGGTGACGGGCATCGGTGGCACCATGCTGTGGAACTATGGCACGAAGCATCTCTCCAGCACGGCGGCCGGCACCTTCCTTTACCTGATCCCGGTCGTCGCCGTCGCGGCGGGCGCCCTCATGCTGGGCGAAGTGGTCACGGTTCATGTGGTGGCGGGTGGCCTGCTGATGCTGGCGGGCGTTGCCGCCGCGCAGTTCGGCCCGGCCCTGGTGGCGAGGCGCTGAGGCGATGGACCTGCGCGCCATCCTCGCCCTGCTCTTCACCATGCTCGTGTGGGGTATCAGCCCCGTGTTCTTCCGGTCCCTGTCGCTGGCACTGGGACCTGGCGACCATCTCGCCATCCGCTATGCGCTGGTGGGTCTCCTTTTCGCCGGGGTCCTCATCGCCACCAGGGGCTGGCGCATCGCACGCGCCGACTGGCCGCGCATGATCTTCATCTCGCTCGTCGGCTTCACCGGCTACAACCTTGGTTCCGCCTTCGGCTTCGAGCGCATCAATGCCGGAACGGGCAGCCTCATCATCGGCACCCAGCCGCTGCTCATCGCGCTGATCGGCATTTTCGCGGCGCGGGAGCGTCTCACGCCCGCCGTCGTCGTCGGGCTGCTCACCGGCTTCGCCGGCATCGTCTTCCTGGTGTGGAACGACCTCGGCGTCACGGGCGATCCAACGCAGTTCCTCACCGGCTGCGCCATGATCTTCGTCTCGGGCACCTGCTGGGCCATCTATGCGGTGGCCAGCAAGCCCCTGTCGCAGAAGTACGGCTCGTTGCCGGTGACGGCGATGTCGGTGGTGATCACGTCCGCAGCCCTCGTGCTGCTGCTCGGCCGGCCCTCGACGCTTGCCACGCTCGCCGCCATGACGCCGCGCTCCTGGGCCGAGATGGCCTATCTCGTCGTCTTCGTCACGGCGCTCACCATGGTCACGTGGAACTATGGCGCGGCGCGGCTTCCCGCAGCGGCGGCGGGCGCCTTCCTCTATCTCGTTCCGCCCATCGGCGTTGCGGCGGGGGCCCTCATGCTGGGCGAGAAGGTGACGGGCGGCATGGTGATCGGCGGAACGCTGATCATGGCCGGTGTCGCCATCGCGCAGTTCGGCGACAGGATGAAGCTGCGCGGCAGCCTCGCGGCACTGGTCGCCGTGCTCTTCGCCGTCACCATGTGGGGATTGATCCCCGTCGCCATGCGCTATCTCATCACCGAACTCAGCCCTCAGGCGGCCATGGTGCTCAGGCTCTATCCGGCGGGGCTTCTGGCCATCATCGTCTGCCTGTTCACCGGCGTGCGGCAGATCGCGTGGCGTGACTGGGGCCGCATCGCCATCGCGGCACTGGCAGGCAACCTCGGCTACCAGATCCTCGCTGCCTTTGGCATGCAATCGGTGCCGGCAAGCTGGACCGGCCTTCTGTTCGGGCTGGAGCCGGTCTTCATCGCGCTCTTCGCCGTGGTCTTCGCGGGCGACAGGCTCACGCCTTGGCTCATCGGCGGCATCGTCGTCTCGATGCTGGGCACGGCGGCGCTGATGCTGGGCAGCACGCTGTCGCCGTCCGGCGATGTCTCGCTGCTTGGCATCGTGCTGGTCACCGTCTCCACCATGGGCTGGGGCATCTACACGGTGGTGATCCGCCCTGCCTCGATCAAGTATGGTGCGCTGCCAGTGGCCTGCCTTGCCATGGCCATCTCGGCACTGCCCATGCCGCTCTTCGTTTCCATGGACTTCCCGCAGACGCTCGCCTCGATGAACATGACGGCCTGGTTGGCGGTGGGCTTCGTCGTGGTCTTCGGCACCTTTCTCGCCACCTCCGCCTGGAATTATGCGCTGGGCTCGATGGACAGTTCCATCGCCGGGGTCTTTCTCTATGTGCAGCCCGTGGTGGCGGCCATCGGCGGCATCCTGATCCTGGGCGAGCGCCTCACATGGCCGCTGCTGCTGGGCGGCGCCCTCATCATCCTCGGCGTTGCCATCGCCCAGTTCGGGCCACTCCTCATGCGGCGCCTTGCACCCATCGGCAAAACGCAATTGAGCAACCCGTCCCGCGGGGTTATGGAACCCCGATGACATCTGAAACCCGCCCCGCCGACCACATCCCCTGGTACCACACCATCACCGCGATGATCGTGGCGGGCTGCCTCGTGGCCATTGTGAACTTCGGCGTGCGCTCCACCTTCGGCTTTTTCACCGTACCAGTGTCGGAGGCGCATGGCTGGCCACGCGAGATCTTCTCCTTCGCCATGGCGATGCAGAACCTGATCTGGGGCCTCGCCACGCCCATCGCCGGCATGCTGGCTGACCGCTATGGCTCGGCCCGCGTGTTGATGACGGGGGCCGTCATCTATTGCCTCGGCATGGTGATGATGGCCTATACGTCGTCGGCCTCGATGTTCAACTTGGGCGGCGGCGTGCTCGTCGGCATCGGCATCGCCTTCTCGTCCTTCTCCATCGTCATGGCGGCCTTGGGCCGCATCGTCCCGCCGGAGCGCCGCAGCTGGGCCTTCGGCATCGCCACCGCCTCAGGCTCCTTGGGCCAGTTCATCTTCGCGCCGCTGGGCGCCATGCTGGTGTCGGCCTATGGCTGGCAGCAGGCCCTCGTCATCCTCGCCTGCCTGTCCCTCCTCATCATCCTCTTCGCCGCGCCGCTGCTGAAGCAGAACACATCCGGCAGCCGCCCCACGCCGGGCGAGGCGGACCTCACCATGAAGGCCGCCATCGGGCTGGCCTTCGGCCACCGTTCCTACATCCTGCTGGTCTCGGGCTTCTTCGTCTGCGGCTTCCAGCTCGCCTTCATCACCGTGCATATGCCGGCCTACCTCGCCGAGCACGGCATCTCGAAGGAGTTCGCCGGCATCTCGATGGGCCTCATCGGTCTGTTCAACGTGGTCGGCTCCTATGTCTCCGGCATCATCGGCGGACGCGGCGAGAAGCACGTGCCGCTGGCCTTCATCTACCTGATCCGCGCCGGCATCACCGCGGGCTTCGTGCTGCTCCCCGTGTCGAACACCACCACCCTGCTCTTCACCTGCTCCATGGGCCTGCTCTGGCTGTCCACCGTGCCGCTCACCATGGGTCTCGTCACGGTCATGTTCGGCACACGCTACATGGCAACCCTCTATGGCTTCGTCTTCGTCAGCCACCAGCTGGGTTCCTTCCTCGGCGTGTGGCTAGCGGGCCGCCTCTATGACCAGTTCGGCTCATACGACATCGTGTGGTGGCTGAGCGTGGGCCTCGGCGTCTTCGCCTTCATCGTCAACCTGCCGATCCGCGAGCAGCGAGCGCCGCGCTTCGCAGCGGCCTGATGAAACTCTCGGGCCACCGGCTGGCACTGGCGCTCTTCGCGGGCGTCATTGCGGCCTGGCTCATCGGCATGGCCGTCGTCATGCGCCACGCCGCCCTGCCCGCGGACGCCAGCGGCACCATGCTCGCCGTCTTCGAACCCGGCACGCCGGAGGATCAGGTCTTCGCCGCACTGACCCGGGCCGACGCGCGCATCCTGAAGCCCAGCGGCCTCTCCTTCATCTGGGTCGTGTCCAGTGATGAGCCGGGCCTCGCGGGCAGGCTCCAGCGCGAAGGGGCGCTCGGCGCCTACCGCGAACTCCCGGTCAGCCCCGTCATCGCCGGCTGCTTCGCCTTCGCCGATGCCAAGGTCGCCAGCTTCGCCCCGTGATGGTGGCAGCACGCTTCGGGAGTATCTGCTAAATCATTGATGTAATTCGAATTTTTGAAGAAGCGCTGTTGACGCGAACCGCGCCCTCTTGGCACCATCGGGGTGAGCCTCAACCACCCACGGAGGAACCACATGGGCAACCGGGATTTCGAACGCCAGCTGCAGGGCTGGAGCCTGACCACGGCGGAGATCATGTATCGCATGCCGGATTTCAGGAATGTCCTGCAAACCTACATCTGGCAGGACTACGACCTCGCCCCGAAATTCCCCCGCCTCATCAGGTTCCTCGATTTCTGGTCGCACAACCTCGAGGGTCCGCTGGCCCAGGTGCGCGTTGCCCATGCCGGGATCATCGGCCCGGTCGAACTCCGCCACATCGGCGCCGAGTGGAAGTTGCACTAGGCGGTGAGGGCATCGTCGATCCACCGCAGGATCGCCGCGCGCGTGGCCAGCATGCCGCCATAGGCCAGCCGCTCGTCGCTGTAGCCGCTCAGCAGGCGGTGGAGGGCAGCAAGGCTCTCGCGGTCCTGCGCGATGGTCGACAGCGGATCGGAATAGGTGTGAATGCCGAAGGCCAGCGCACCCGTCTCAGGCAGGCGCATGAAGGTCTGGCGTTCCACGCGCAGCCATAGCGTATCGCCCGCCTTGCGGTGGTCCGCGCTCAGCACGCGGGCCGCGTCCTCGCCGGCCTCGACGTTGGCCGCGTGCGAGCCCTCGGGAAACAGCCGGCTGGCAATCGGCGTCACGAACCAGTTGAAGCGCACCACCGGCTTTCCCGCCTGCACATTGCCGATCACCCGGTCGATGCGCTGCGCCAGTGCCGCGTTGAGGCCCGGCACCGGCTCGTGCGCGAAATGCATGTCGCGCCCCACGCAGGACACGATGCGCCCCGAACTCGTATAGGCATTGGACGCGGCAATCACGATGTCGCGTCCCCCCTCGCACCCGAACAGCAAGAAGTCCTCCTCAACGATCCCGCCCAGCACGTCCAGCGGCTCGCGGCCGGCGACGGCGAGGTCGTGGTGGCTGCCATCGATCCTGTCGGCCAGCACGCGCTGATCGCCCGTGAACCCATGCCCGTGCCGGTCAAGGAGATGGGCCACGGCCACGCCCAGCAGTTCCGCCTGCGCTGCGTGTGAGCGCTCGAGGGAGCGGTAGTAGAGCGGCGGGCAGCCGGAAAGGCGCGTCCGCTTCTCAGCCATGAAGGCCGCATGGTCAGGCCCCACGTCAAGCCACTGCGCCGGGTCCATCGGCTTCAGCCCGATCTCGAAGGCCGCACCCGCAGTCAGGTAGGGCCGGTGCCGTGGAGCAGGTCTCATTCCCCGACTATTGCGCGGCATCGCCTGCCTGCCAAGCTTGGCAAAGAACAAAAGGGCTGCCGGTGGTGACCGGCAGCCCTTGAAAACCGGATGTCCTGGTGATCAGCGGTTCTTGATGGCGCCGACGATACCCGACAGCACCGCGCCACCGGCACCGCCGCCGATCAGGCTCGTCAGGATGCCGGCAAGGTCCAGGCCCTGCGTGGCCGTCGCAGCCGCATCGGCCGGCACTGCGCCACCCGTCACACGCTCGATGATCTGTCCCAACACCACGCCGCCGATCGCGCCGACGATGGAATTTCCGGCGCCACCCATGTCAAACTTCGAAGATGCCTTGCCCGCCACGTTGCCGCCGACGGCACCGGCGATCAGCTGAACGATCAAACCAACGATATCCATGAATCCCCCATTTGCTTGCGGGCAGCCGGAATCGACCTTAACCCAAGGTCATGATGCAGCCGCGCAGGCCGCGGGGCAATTGCAACCTGAGCTGATCCACAACGCAGGAAGATGCGTCCACAACTTTTGCTCGAATCTCTGCGTCAGCTTCGTGTGCAGGGTTACGGTTGGACCGCGCCGCGCGAATCGATGCCGCGGGCCTTCATGTAGTTGCCGACCACTTCGACCGCCGCATCGGCCAGCGTGTAGACCAGGAACCACACCATCGCCAGCCACAGCCCCCCCAGCAGCCAGGCAAGGAAGGCGATCAGCGGCAGCAGCGTATCGAGGCCGGACAGAATGCTGAAGCCCGTGTCGAACAGGCTCCGCTGGCCAGGCATCCCGGGTGCGGATTTTGCGAACAGCTTTTCGGCATAGATGCGGTTGACCCGCGCATAGGTGACGAGCATGGCGCAGCACAGGCCCACCGCCACCCAGGGAAAGCTCGCCCCCGGCCAGATGCGATCGGCGATCAGGCCGTAGCAGCCATAGGCGACGCCGCGGTAGAAGATGTCCGTTGCGAAATCCAGGTAGCGGCCGCTCAGCGAGTTCTGCTTGGTCGCGTGCGCCAGCACGCCGTCGGCACAATCGATCACGTTGAAGGCCAGCGCGAGAAGGGTGACCACCCACATCGCCTGTTCGGCCGGCAGGAACCAGCACGCCGCAACCATGGCCGGAATGAGCAGCACCCCCAGCAGCGTCAACTGATTGGGCGTCACGCCAGTCGGGATCAAGGCCCAGGCCAGCACGAAGGACGGCATCCGGTAGAACACCAGCGAACCCCAGTCGCTGGCGAGTTCCTCCTTCAGCTTCCGATCGCGATAATCGGCAAGGATAGACGCAAAAGGCACCCTTCTCATGACCCGTTTGACTCCCTCTGAGGGCTGCACCACTATAGAATCAAAAGGAATTTTACCATGACTGTTTCAACGGCGGTGATCTTGGCCGCCGGCCGGGGCATGCGCCTTGGCGATGATTTCCGCGACCGCCCGAAAGGTTTCATCGAATGCCAGGGCACCACGCTGGTCGGGCGCTCGCTGGCCCTTCTCAAATCCTGCGGCATTCGCCACGTCGTCATCGTCACGGGTCACTGCGCCGATTTCTATGACGAACTGGCGCGCCAGTCCGCAGGCTTCGTGACCACGCTGTTCAATGAGCGCTATGGCGACAGCGGCTCGCTCGTCAGCCTCGGCATCGCATTCTCCGCCGTCCAGGCCCCTTGCCTCGTTCTCGACTCGGACATTGTCTACGAACGCCGCGGGCTTGCCGCACTGCTGTCCTGCCCGATGGAAAATGCCGCCCTGGTTTCTGGCACCACCGGTTCGGGCGACGAATACTACACCTGGGCAGATGCCTTGCCGGGCCTGCCGCTGCCCGCCGTGCGCCGCCTCTCGAAGCGGCTGTCGGACGAGCCCGACGCGCCGCTGGGCGAGCATGTGGGCATCATCAAGATCGGCAATGCCCTGGCCCAGAAGGTCCGCGACGCCGGCCCTGAAAGGGTGAAGGCGCAGCCCATGGCCTTCTACGAGGACTGCCTGATCGACCAGCTGCCCGGCTGCCCCATGGGTGCCCTCGAGATTGCCGATCTCGTGTGGTGCGAGATCGACGACCAGCGCATGCTGGAACGCGCCCGCAACCTCGTCTTCCCCCGGCTCGACGCGCTATAGATCGTCGAGCGTGATGGTAAGCCGCTGGCGGCCGTCCGCGAGGCGCGAACTTGCAAGATGATCTGCCTGGTGCCGGATCATCGCTGTCGACAGCGGTAGCGTCACCTGTGCATCGCTCTGGCCCAATTCCACCCGGCTGTTCATGGCGCCGGGAAGTGCCTCGCCGGTCCAGGTGAAGTCCAGCCGCAGTGCGGTCTCGTCATACTGCGCCGCCACCGTGGCGGGACCGCGGGAGGCAACACCCATTGCCAGCGCGAACTCCTCCATCACCGCGTCCGCCTTGGCGACCAGCTCGGTGCGCGCGCCCCATTGCCGCGCATTGGAAACCATCCAGTTGCGCAGCACCGCGTTGCCCTGCGCCACCTCCCACGCGGTCTCCACCCTGAGCCTCACGCCAATGCGGAACACCGCCGTCAACGCGACGGCCACCGACACCGCCGTGAGCAGCGCTGAGCTGAACACCATCTTGATGTCGACCGGTATCGCCAGGGCATGCACGATATCGTCGAAGGCCAGCCCAACGATCAGCGCCGAGCCGATGGTGATGGCGCGCCGGTTGTCGATCATCCGCTGGGTCAGCATGTTGAACCCGGCCCGCATCACGAAGCCCGCGGTGAAGAACACCGCCGCCCCCTGCACCGATTCCGGAATGAGCAACAGCAGCGGTGGCCCGAATGGCAGCAGTCCGAGCACGATCCACATGGCGCCAACGCCGCGCGCCACCTTCGGCGACGATACGCCGCTCGCCGCGACCATGCCCACGCTGCCCGAATTGCTGTTGACCGGCATCGAGCCGAGCAACCCTGCAATGATGTTGCCAAGCCCCTCGGCCACGCCGCCGGCCGCAATGGTCCGGGTGTTGGGCCGCTTCCAGTTCTGGTCAGACACCTGGTGGCTCGCCACCACGTCGCCTGCCACGCGCAGGAAACTTGCCAGCGCGCCAATCATGAAGCCCGGCAGGTAGCTCTCGGTGAAGCTGATCTCAACCAGCGGCCAGCGCAACTTGGCCACAATGAACTCCGGCACGGCAACAGCCCCGGCGCCAAATTGCAGGTAGAGCAGCAGCGCCGCAAGGCACCCGGCGCAAAGCCCCACCAGCACCGCCACGGGCCGCCACGCCTTGCCGCCCCATACGGACAGCGACACCATGGTCACGAGCGCCACGACGGCGGTCAGCCATTCGAGCGGTGCCGACACCTGCCCCTCGCTCACCCCGCAAATCAGCTTGAGCCCGAGGATGCCCCAGCCGAGGCCGATCATCACCACCGCCACTCCGATCACATCCGCCGGAATGAAACCCCGCAGGTGCCGCAGCATGCCTGACAGAACGAGCTGCGTGCCCCCCGCCACGATGGCAAGCCCCGCCACCGCGCCAAGCCCATGGCTTTCTGCCACCGCCAGCGCAGGGGCAACATAAATTCCGGTGAAGCATGCGGGCAGCAGATAGCCGGAACCGATGCCGCGCCAGCCCCATGCCTGCAGCAGCGTGGCAATGCCCACGGCGATCATCGCAATCTGGCAATAGCTCTCGACATCGGCGCCATTGAGCCCTGCGGCCTGCGCGATGAGGCGCGGAATGACGAGCGTCACCGCGCCCAGCCCAAAGTGCTGCAACACGGCCGGAACATAGATCGCCCATCCCAGCCTCCTCACGGCAGCAGTTTCGGCAATTGCCATCCGCTGTATCCCCTCCCGATCCGCTATGGCGCGAGTCCCACCGGCGCGTTGAAACTCAGACCTTGCGTTCGCTGCTTGTCAGCAACTTCCACATCACGTCGGTTCCCAGAACGAATGACAGTTCACGGAAGGCAGTGAGCGGGATCAGCATCACGAACATGATGGCCGCATAGACGAACATGCCGAACCAGCTGCCACCGCCGATGCTCATGATGCTTTCGACGACCGGCAGCCCCTTGATTGCGGCGTGGATCGTTTCCTCGACCACGTGGAACAACATCAGCAGCGCGGTGAACAGCACCGTCCTGCCAAGCACCACCCAGACCATCGCCCACTTGCGCAGGCCATCGCCAAGCTTGAGCATTTCGCCGATCAGCAGCACCTTGCCGAGGATCAGCGCATTCACGATGGCGTAACCCTGACGCCAGTAGTCGATGCCATTCTCGTTCAGCAGCGCCCTCTTGTACAAGGCGAACAGCGCCAGCACGACCCACAGGTAGAGGGTAATCGCGAGATAGATCTTCATCTCGGCGATTGCCTTTTCCTTGAGGCTCTCATGGACCGCGCCCGGTGCCGGAGGTGGTGTCGGTGTCTTTGCCATCACGGGTTCCTCATCAATTGCTGCCGCATAGAAAAAGGGCCCCGCCAATGGCAGAGCCCCATGTTCGTCCGCTGAAAGGCCGAAGCCCTTAGCGCGAGTAGTATTCGACGACCAGGTTCGGCTGCATCTGGACGGGATAGGGAACGTCCGAGAGAGCCGGCACGCGCACGAGGCGAGCCGTCATGCCCTTGTGGTCGACTTCGATGTAGTCCGGCGTGTCACGCTCAGCGAGCTGAACGGCCTCGAGCACAACGGCCAGGCCCTTCGACTTCTCCGTCAGCTCGATCACGTCGCCGGCCTTGAGGCGGATCGACGAAATGGTCACGCGGCGGCCGTTCACCTTCACATGACCGTGCGACACGAACTGGCGCGCGGCGAAGATGGTCGGCACGAACTTGGAGCGGTAAACGACCACGTCGAGGCGGCGCTCGAGCAGGCCGATGAGGTTTTCCGACGAGTCGCCCGTCATGCGCACGGCTTCGTCATAGACCGAGTGGAACTGGCGTTCCGAAAGATTGGCGTAATAGCCCTTGAGCTTCTGCTTGGCCTTCAGCTGGGTGCCGAAGTCCGACATCTTGCCCTTGCGGCGCTGGCCATGCTGGCCGGGGCCGTATTCGCGCTTGTTGACCGGGCTCTTGGGGCGGCCCCAGATGTTCTCGCCCATGCGGCGGTCGATTTTGTACTTCGCGTTTGCGCGCTTCGTCATTTACGGTCTCCTGTGACGTGTTGAGAACCCACCCTCCTTGCACCGGTCTCCCGGCCGACAGCCCCAAAGGGGCACGGGCAAGCGAACGGGGCCGTCAAAGCCCCGTGCTGCGGCGCATATAGTGGATGCAGGGGATGCTGTCAAATCGGCCTCGAAATGTCTTCTCCCGCTCCTTCTGCGGGAGAAGAAGGGACCCGTTGCGGCACGCAACGGGGAGATGAGGGGATGTCCACGCTGACCCTGGCCGGACCCCGTGGTCCCTCACCTCCCCCAGCCTCGCTGGGTCCCCTTCCTCTCCCGCGCCGCGGGAGAGGACGCTGTAGACAACCCCTTGATCTTTCAACATACATCCGCTCTATGCCCCAGAATACCGTCCTCCGCCATCTTCGGGACATCGCCGCCCTGCTCACGGTGGGCCTCTTCATGTTCCCGCTGTTCTGGTGGGGCCTCAATTCCATCAAGCCTGCCAGTGCCATATTCGAGAATTTCAGCGTAAACTGGTTCGACTTCACCCCCACACTGGACAATTACCGGGTGACGCTGGCCGGCGAAGGTCCCGCCTTCTTCGCCTCGCGGCAAGCCATCCTCGACACGCTGCTGGTGGCCATGGGTGCCACGCTTCTCACCCTCGTCACCGCACTCCCCGCCGCCTTCGCCATGTCGCTCATCCACTTCACCCGAAAGCGATTCATCTTTCTCTGGGTGCTGTTCC
The DNA here is from genome assembly GCA_945889445.1 of Rhizobium sp. Q54. Taxonomy (GTDB): domain Bacteria; phylum Pseudomonadota; class Alphaproteobacteria; order Rhizobiales; family Aestuariivirgaceae; genus Aestuariivirga. The sequence continues at coordinate 7,427 of CAMDBX010000018.1, read as the reverse complement.
ACCGCATCCTGCCGCCCATCGCCATCCTGGTGCCGCTCGTCTTCACCTACTCGCAGGTGGGCCTGCGCGACACGCGGGCGGGCGTCATCCTCGCCCATGCCGCGGTCAACCTCCCCTTCGCCATCCTGCTGCTCAAGTCCTTCTTCGATGACGTGCCACGCGAAGTGGGTGAGGCCGCAATCATCGACGGCGCCACCCGCTTCACCTGCTTCACCCGCATCTACATGCCGCTGGTGAAGGCCGGCATCGCCGCCACCGCCGTCCTCTGTTTCATCTTCTCGTGGACGGAGTTCCTCATGGCGCTGTTCCTCACCAACTCCATCCGCCTGCTGCCCGTGCAACTGAGCCTCGTCGTCACCCAGACCTGGGGCTTCACCTCGGCCCTGAGCACCGCCAGCATCCTTCCCGCCTTCATCTTCGTCCTCCTCGTCCAGCGCCACCTGGTGCGAGGCCTCACGATGGGTCTGACAAAGGGGTAGGCAGAACCCTCGCCCCCCAACGCCCCCAACTCATCATGCACGGGCTTGACCCGGGCATGCTCTTCCGCCGCCCCAAAAAGGATCGCCGGGACATGCCCGGCGATGATGACGTCTGCGGAGATACACTTCTCAAATATGCCCGAACATAGCACAGCCAGCGCGCGCTGTCAAGGACTTATTTCCTCTTCTAGACTTTCAGGTCCAGAAACTCAGGCAGATGAAAACTCTTCTTCGCATAGGCCGCCAGAGCATCCTCCGCCGCCGCGCGGGTCGACGTCAGCAGCACCGCATTGTGCGGCGGAACCGGCTTGGTGGGCTCCCTCGGCGCCACGTCCTTCAGAACGTCCGCAACGCGGCGCGCGATCGCCGGAGCGGGGTCGATGTAGCGCACCACCCAGGGCTCCACCTTCGCCAACTCGTCAGCCAGCAGCGGGTAATGCGTGCAGCCCAGCACCACCACGTCGGTGCGCTTGCCCCCCTCCTCCACGAAGACCGGCGCAATCTCGGCCTTCAGCTCCTCGAGGTCGACCGGAACGCCCTTCAGCTTGCGCTCGGCCATCTCGGCCAGCTTCGGCGCGCCATGCAGCGTCACGTGGCAGTGCGAGGCAAAGTCGTGTATCAGCGTATGCGTATATTCGCGCCGCACCGTGCCCGGCGTCGCCAGCACGCCGAGGATATGCGACTTGGACTGCGCGGCGGCTGGCTTGATCGCCGGAACGGTTCCGACGAAGGGCACCTTGTAACGCTCGCGCAGCTGCGGCAGCGCGATGGTGGATGCCGTGTTGCAGGCAATCACCACAATGTCGGGCTCCGCCCGCTCGATGAGCCTGCCCATCACGTACAGGATGCGCTGCACCAGCGCCTGCTCTTCCCACGCGCCATAGGGGAAGGCCGCGTTGTCGGCTGAATAGACCAGATGTGCGAAGGGCAGTTCGTGCCGCACCGAGCGGGCAACGGTGAGCCCGCCCATGCCGCTGTCGAACAGCAGGATGCGCGCCTGGCTCATCCCTCCTCGCGCTCCTTCTCGGCGCGTTCCTTCTCGCGCTGCTCCTTGCGCTTCTCATGGGCGCGGGTGAGCGAGGACACGATGCCCCTCAGCGAGCGCACCTCCTGCTCCATCAGCTGGGCGCGCCCGAAGATGTTGCGGATATTGATCATCATGCCGGGCTTCTTGGCCTCGGTCTTGAAGAAGCCTGCCACGTCGAGTTCATGCTCGAGGTGGTCGAAGAAACCGAACAGTTCTTCCTTGGTGGCGGGCCGCGTGTCGGGCGTCTGCATGCCGGGCCCTTCGAGGGCGGGCAGCTCCGGTGTCTTCTGGCCTAAGCTCTCGGCCTGATCCTTGTACCACTCATAGCTCATCAGCAGCACCGCCTGCGCGATGTTGATCGAGGCGAAGGCAGGGTTGACGGGTGCCGTCACGATCACGTCGGCACGAGATATCTCTTCGTTGGAAAGTCCGGTGCGCTCGCGGCCGAACAGGATCGCAACCTTCTCGCCGCGCGCCACCCGCGCCCGCATGTCGTCACCCGCCTGTTCGGGCGTGATCACTTCCTTGATCATGCCGCGCGGTCTGGCCGTGGTGGCGTAGACGTAGCTCACGTCCTTTAGGCAATCATCAAGCGTCTGGTGCACCGTGGCCTTCTCGATGATCCAGTTGGCACCGGATGACGAGGTCAATGCCTTCTCGTTCGGCCAGCCGTCGCGGGGGTCGACGAGGCGCAGTTCGTGCAAGCCGAAATTGGCCATCGCGCGCGCCGCCGTGCCGATGTTCTCACCCAGCTGCGGGCTCACCAGCACCGCGATGGGCGCAGGGCCCAGCACCTGATTCTTTGTTTTGTCGGTTCCAGCCATGATCGCTATACTTGCCTACTGAAAGCCCTTGAAAACACTGCATCGGCTTTCGGAAGGCCTGAGTTCATTAGTGTTTCGGTGCATTCTCGACTTTTCTCAATGTATCCCGAATTGCTGTCGTTTGCGCCTTGTTTGCAAACGAAATGCAAACCGGGTAGTGATTTGCAAACGGTGGGCCAGCGTGCAAACGGCCTCGGAAACTGCAGGCACGCTGGCCGCCCTCTTGAGAAGGACGGCAATCAATTGGCATCAATCTACGAATCCCGCAACGGGCGATGGACGGCCCAGGTCAATGCCGGTGGAACCCGCTCCAGCAGGACGTTCAACAGCAAGATCGAGGCGACCCGATGGGCGCGTCATACGGAGGTCGCGGCTGACAATGGCAAGACGCCCACCGGCCGTGACCTGAAGCTCGGCGACCTGATCGGCGTCTACATCGACCACATCGCCGACCTGAGCCCGTCGCGGTCGAAGCTGGCGATGCTCGGCACCATCAACGAGTCGATGGGCCGGATCCCGCTCCGCGACCTCATCCGCGCCAAGCCCTACCTGGACTTCGTCAAGGAACGCTCGGCCGCTGGCGCCGGTCCCTCGACCATCGGGCAAGACCTTAGCTACCTCCGCGCCGCGCTGGCCGCTGGTGCCACGCTCCTCGACATCGATACCTCGGCGCAGATCACGGCGCTGGGCTCGGCCCGCACCCTGCTCAATGCTGCCGGTGCCGTCAGCCGATCAAATGAGCGCAACCGGCGCCCCACCGAAGCCGAACTGCTGAAGTTGAAGACGCACTTCATCCCGAAGCGTGTGACCGCGCTGAATATGTGGGACGTGACCACCTTCGCCATCGCCACCGCCATGCGGCTCGCGGAGATCTGCCGGATCACCTGGGCAGACCTCGACGAGACGAACCGCACCGTGATCATCCGCGACCGGAAGCACCCGCGATCGAAGAAGGGCAATGACCAGGAGGTGCCCCTCCTCCGAGGTCATGTCACGATCGGTGGTGAGGCTATCGATCCCATGGCGATCATCTTGGCCCAGCCACGCACCGGCGAGGCGATCTTCGGCCACAATCCCGAGACCGTCTCCACCCGCTTCACCCGCGCCACGACGGCCCTCAAGATCGATGACCTCCACTTCCACGACATGCGCCACGACGGCGTCTCCCGCATGTTCGCCGCCGGATACACGATCGAACAGGTGAGCCTCGTCAGCGGGCACAAAGATTGGAACATGCTGCGCCGCTACACGCAGCTCAAGGCCGAGGACTTGCACCGTGACTAACAGCAAGCGGGGCAGCGGCGACAAATTCGACGCACAGATGGACGAATCCCTCTACTTGGCCTTCAAGGCCTATGCGCAGGCGGTGGACGCGGCCCGCGCCTTGTCGGACCGGCTGCTGACCGAAGGGCGGGCCGAGGACGCCAACGCGGTATTCGGGCTCATCATCGCGAGTTGGAAGCTGACAGATATGCACGGCGACGTGCTCAAGCTCACGCGGACAAAGATGGGCTCCGACCTTCAGCGGACCGAGCAGCGGGTACACGACGGCCTGCAGGCGCTGAAGCGACCTGGCTTCGTACTCACCACCGAACACGTCTACAAGGAGCTGCGGGCGAAGGATAACAAGGCCCGCGTCAAGAAGGCCCGCTTCAGCGTCACCCAACAGACGAAGGCCAAGAAGCCGCGCAAGAGCCCCTTCGATGGCTGGATCCATGAAATCGCCGCAGCCGAGGCAAGCAAGGGTGCAAAGGCATCCGCCGCGCGCGCTCTAAAGAAGATCGAAGACAAGGCTCTGGAGCTGCAGCACGACGGCGAGCTGCCCGAAGAGCGAACCGTTCTTAACTGGATCAAACGGGAACAATCCAAAACCTCACGAGACGGAAACTAACCACGGTTAGCTTCGTGCGCGGCCGGATTTCGTGTGCTCAATAGGTGGTCACCTAACAACGAGGTGACCGCATGACGCACACTGAACACGCCATCGAAGCCTGGGCCTCGGCCCCGCTCGATGTTCGCGCCCGCTTCCTGGCGGAAGGGCGCCCCTTCCCGGGCGAGACCGACACAGAAGCCCGCTGCCGGGTGAAGGCAGCCCTCGACCTCCTGGACGATACCGACCTCATGGCGCTCACCGGCTGCGGTGAGGATGCCCTCGCCCGCCACCGCGTCAATGGAACCGGTCCGACGCCGATCCGCGTGTTGCGCAGTGTGTTCTACCGCACGGCCGACGTGATCTCCTGGCTCGAACGCAGCCGCGATGGCGTGCGTGGAACCGCCAAGGCCGTTGAAAAGGTGGGTGCGTGATGAATCATACAGAAGTCATAGAGCGCACTGCCATCATCAACCGCGCATCCTTCCGCCTCGACACCGGCAACCCTGAGATCGGCGACGAGGGCACCGTGGAAGTGAACATCAACGGCGAAACCCGCATCGAGCCCTGCGGCATTGGTGGCGAGGACGTTATCCATGCGTGCCTCAAAGGCCGCTATGGCGACGATCCGCGCTGGTGGACCGTCCGGGTGGACTCGCAGGAAGACGGCACGGAATATTACGTGGCTGACGAAGCCTTCGCGCCCAAGCACCTGGCTGGCGCCGTGCCCACCGAGATCCGGTTCATGGCCCGCGAACACGCCCGTGTCCTCGCCCCCGGATCGGTCTGAGCGGGAACGGCCCCCGCGCCATCACGCGCAGGGAGCCGCCGAGAAGGAATGCACGATGCAAAACCCGCATACATCTGAAGAGGCGAAAGCCGCAAGCCCCTCCACGGGAGTGATCACCGGCTACACGCTGGACCAGGCGTTGATCGTCACTGCGGTCAATCGTGGGAAGAACCGCCAACCGTCCTGAAACGAGCAAGGCGGCCGACACCACCACGCGCCGGCCGCCCCGAAACATGAACCCCTCAGAACCACCAGAAGGACACCCTGTGAAAGGGTGACGTGTTTATACCATGCCCCAGAATCCGACCCAAGACCCAATTGAGACGGCCACCGGCGACCGCATTCCGGCGCTCAAGGCCGAAATCGCCGACATGATCCTGTCTCGCGGCTCGGTGACGTTCGCCGAGTTGACGAGGATCGATGGCTTCGACGGCGAATATGGTCACGCCATCGTGAAGCACGACCTCAACTGCGAAATCGTGTTGTGGCCGCACATGTCCCGCCCAGCCGCAAAGGCGCTCGACGATTTGCTTGGGGAGAAGGTCATCGCCGCGAAGTCCTGCGCCAGCATGTTTTACGTCATCGATGGCGTGGTGCCCGCGTTTGATGTCTTACCCGCCAGCATCGAGAGGCGGACGAAGCCCTACGCGAAGATGAAGACGTTTTGGGCGCCGCTGCAGTTCTCGGCCTACGCCAAGATCACCGAGGCGGATCGCGTCCCCGTTCGCTTCAACGTCACCTCCAATGCGGAGGGCGTGTGATGGGGACCAAGTTTGTGAAGCCATACGATCACGTAGAGGTCGGCAAGGATGTCGCTTTTTTGGGCGAGCCATGGCTGGTCATCCAGATTGATAGCAAGCGCAGTGAGGTGACGATCAGGCCCTATGACCCGCTCGAGGAGCCATTGCGGGTGCCCTACGACCAGTTGTGGCGCCTGTCACCACGCAAGACACCGCGTGGGCCCGACGAGCCCAGCATCCTCGTCATCGATGACGAGGCGGCGCTCCTCAAGGATGGGGGCGGCAAGCGGCCACCCAATTCCATCACCATCATCGACATCGACATGGAGGCGCTCGGCTCACCGGTCAACTTCGTGATGGTCTCCGAGAATGAGTTGGATGAGGAGGTGAAGTAATGGCCTTTAAATTCACAGCCTTCAAGAAAGCATCATACCAGGGTGAGGATGGCATCCTCACGAAGGTGGTAAGCCTCGGCGAGGACGGCAAGCCGGTATCGGACGGCAGCGCATGCCGCATGCTCACCGGCCGGGCGCGCGTCGTGACGATGGAGAACGTCAACGACTTCGCGACCTACATCTCCGAGCTGCCGTCGGACTGCGCGATCGGCCTGGGCGTGTTCGATGAGACCCTCATGGATGAGAAGGGCGGCGTCCACGTCACCACGACCAAGAACCTGCCGCCCGACCACGCGGAGCGGAAGTTCATCGCGCGCTCCAAGCGCTTCCTGCGCTTCTCGACATCTTCCGCCGGGTTGCTGTGCGTCGATTTCGACATCAAGGGCGCCACGCCCGAAGTCCTCCAGCGCCTGAAGGAGTCGGGAAGTGCGTGGGCACTCTTGGAGGCGCTCTATCCCGTCATCGGAACCGTGGCGCGTGTCATGCGGGCCTCGACGAGCGCGGGCTTGTATAACTCCGAGACGGGCGAGAAGTACCCGGGCAGCGGTGGCGCGCATTACTTCCTGCAGTCGGCCGATCCAACCGACATCCCGCGCAGCCTCAAGGTCATCCATGACCGGTGCTGGCTTAACGGCCTCGGCTGGTTCCGCCTTGGCGCCGCTGCGCAGTTGCTGGAGCGGTCGATCGTTGACGTGAGCGTGGGCAGCCCCGAGCGGCTGCTCTTCGAGGGAACGCCCGTGCTGGTGCCGCCCATGGCCCAGGACGCGGCGGAACGGCAGGCGGTGGCTTTCGAGGGCGGCGTGATCAACACCCGCCTGGCATTCCCCAGCTTGACCGACAGCGAGCGCCGCGAGGTCGAGCACCTCAAGGCCGCCGCGAAGAAGAAGCTGGCTAGGGAGACACACAAGCAACGCGAGGAGATATTCCGCAAGCGCGCCGAGGCGATGGCCGAGAAGACGGGCATGTCGGTAGCGGCCTGCGACAAGGCCCTGCGCCGTGGTCATGACGGCATCCTCCTGCCGCCCACCGTCATCGTCTTCGATGACCCCGATCTCGGCGAGGTCACGGTGAAGGAGATCCTGGCCGATCCCTCGAAATATGCCGAGGAGACGGGCGGCGACCCGCTGGAGCCCGAGTACGGACGCTGCAAGGCGTACGTGATGCCGTGGGAGGCCAGGCAGCCCGTCGTCATCCATTCCCTTGCCCATGGCATGCATCGCACCTTCACGTGCGTCTACGACCTGTCAACGACGATGGAGCTGCTCGAGGCCTTGCCGAAGGATGCGCCAAGCGAGGATGTCC
>CAMDBX010000017.1 GCA_945889445.1 Rhizobium sp. Q54 | reverse complement strand
AGGCACGGAAATGGTGATGCCGGGCGACAACATCTCGTTCGACGTCGAGCTGATCACGCCGATCGCCATGGAAGAGAAGCTCCGCTTCGCCATCCGTGAAGGCGGTCGTACCGTCGGCGCCGGCGTCGTCGCCAAGATCACTGACTAAGGGCAGATAAAGAAATGCAACGTCAGAACATCCGTATCCGCCTCAAGGCCTTCGATCATCGCATCCTCGACACGTCGACGCGCGAGATCGTGAACACGGCCAAGCGGACCGGCGCGCAGGTGAGGGGCCCCGTGCCCCTGCCGACCCGGATCGAGCGTTTCACCGTGAACCGTTCGCCCCACGTCGACAAGAAGAGCCGTGAGCAGTTCGAAATGCGGACACACCGCCGCCTGCTCGATATCGTCGATCCGACCCCGCAGACTGTCGATGCTTTGATGAAGCTCGATCTGGCCGCCGGTGTCGATGTTGAAATCAAGCTCTAACTCTCAGAGCTTTGAAGGAGTGAAGCGATGCGTTCTGGTCTCATCGCACAGAAGCTGGGCATGACCCGCGTCTACACGGAAGAGGGGGTTGTTGTTCCCGTCACCGTGTTGAAGGTCGATAACTGTCAGGTCGTTGCTCAGAAGACGAGCGACAAGGATGGTTATACTGCTCTGCAGCTTGGTGCTGGCGTCCCGAAGATCAAGCGGCTTACGAAGTCCGAGCGTGGCCACTTTGCCGTGGCCAAGGTCGAGCCGAAGCGGAAGCTGAAGGAATTTCGTGTGTCCCCGGACAACGTGATCCCGGTTGGTGCTGAAATCACCGTCGAGCATTTCGTGCCCGGCCAGTTCGTGGACGTGACCGCGACCTCGATGGGCAAGGGTTTCGCCGGCGGCATGAAGCGCTGGAACTTCCGCGGTCTGCGCGCCACGCACGGCGTGTCGGTCAGCCACCGTTCCATCGGTTCAACCGGTAACCGTCAGGATCCCGGCAAGGTCTTCAAGAACAAGAAGATGCCTGGTCACCTCGGCGCCGAGACCACAACGACGCAGAACATCGTGGTCGTTAAGACGGATCTCGACCGTGGCCTGATCCTGGTCAAGGGTTCGGTTCCGGGTGTCAAGGGTGCGTGGGTTTCCGTGCGCGATGCCGTGAAGCGCAAGCTTCCGGACAGTGCGCCGAAGCCGGGCGCGTTCAAGCTTCCCGAAGCCGCCGCGGCTCCGGCAGCAGAGTAAGGGTTGACGGACATGAAAGCCGATATTCACACTATCGAGGCCAAGACGGCCGGCAGCATCGAGCTTGCCGAGCACATCTTCGGTCTTGAGCCCCGCGCCGATCTGATCCACCGCGTGATCCAGTGGCAGCTGAACAAGCGCCAGCAGGGCACTCACCAGGCGAAGTCGCGCGGCGAGATTTCTCGTACGACCAAGAAGCTCGGTCCCCAGAAAGGTTCGGGCGGTGCTCGTCACGGTTCGCGCAAGGCCGGCATATTCGTCGGCGGCGGCAAGGCCTTCGGCCCCCGTTCGCGCAGCCATGAGACGTCGCTGAACAAGAAGATCCGCGCCCTCGGCCTGCGCCACGCCATCTCGGCGAAGGTGAAGGACCAGTCGCTGGTGATCCTTGATCAGGCCGCGTCTGACGGCAAGACCAAGACCCTGGTCAACGCCTTCGAGAAGCTCGGCCTCGTCAACGCGCTGATCATTGACGGCGCCGCGGTGAACGACAGCTTCGCCAAGGCCGCCCGCAGCATCCCGAACATCGATGTGCTGCCGATCCAGGGCATCAACGTCTACGACATCCTGCGCCGCAAGAAGCTGGTTTTGACCAAGGCGGCCGTCGAAGCGCTGGAGGCGCGGTTCAAGTGAGCAAAGAGCACTTCTACGATATCATCAAGAGCCCGGCGATCACCGAGAAGGCGACGCTGGTTTCTGAGAGCAACACGGTCGTCTTCAATGTGGCGCTCGGCGCCACGAAGCCTGCCATCAAGAAGGCTGTCGAAGGCCTGTTTGGTGTCAAGGTGAAGTCGGTCAACACGCTGGTGCGCAAGGGCAAGCAGCGTCGCTTCAAGGGCCAGCTGGCCATGTTGAGCGACGTGAAGAAGGCCTATGTGACCCTCGAAGAGGGCCAGCGCCTCGACGTCACGACTGGCCTCTGAGTGGTGAGATAAGAAAATGGCACTCAAGACTTTCAACCCCACAAGCGCCGGCCGCCGCCACCTCATCCAGGTGGATCGCAGCCAGCTGTGGAAGGGCAAGCCCGTCAAGTCGCTTGTCGAAGGCATTGCGAAGAACGGTGGCCGTGGCAACACGGGCCGCATCACGACGCGCGGTCAGGGTGGCGGACACAAGAAGTCGTACCGCATGGTCGACTTCCGCCGCCTGAAGCACGACATCGCCGCGGTGGTGGAGCGTTTGGAATACGACCCGAACCGCACCGCATTCATCGCGCTGATCAAGTATGCCGATGGCGAGCTCTCCTACATTCTCGCGCCGCAGCGCCTGGCTGTGGGCGACTCGGTGATTTCGGGCAAGTCGGTTGACGTGAAGCCCGGCAACGCGATGCCGCTCGGCTCCATGCCGGTCGGTACGATCGTGCACAACATCGAAACCAAGCCGGGCAAGGGCGGCACGCTCGCCCGATCGGCTGGCACCTATGCCATGGTCGCAGGTCGTGACCAGGGCTATGTGCTCCTGAAGTTGAAGTCGGGTGAAACCCGCATGGTCGACGCCACCTGCATGGCGAGCGTCGGTGCGGTCTCGAACCCCGACCACATGAACGAAGTGATCGGCAAGGCCGGTCGCAATCGCTGGAAGGGTCAACGTCCGATTTCGCGCGGTATTGCGCGGAACCCGGTCGATCACCCGAACGGCGGCCGCACCAACGGTGGTAAGCACTGGGCAACGCCCTGGGGCAAGCCGACGAAGGGCACCAAGACCCGCTCTAACAAGCGGACCCAGAAGTTCATCGTGCGGTCGCGCCACGACCGCAAGAAGTCGCAGTAAGAGGTAGACCGTGACACGCTCTGTATGGAAAGGCCCGTTTATTGACGGGTACCTCCTCAAGAAGGCAGATGCCGCCCGCGGCACCAGCGGACGCGCGCAGGCCATTAAGACCTGGTCTCGCCGTTCGACCATTCTGCCGCAGTTTGTGGGCCTGACGTTCCAGGTTCACAACGGCAACAAGTTCATTCCTGTCCTCGTGTCGGAGGAAATGGTTGGTCACAAGCTCGGCGAGTTCGCGCCGACCCGTACCTTCCATGGCCACACCGCCGGCGACAAGAAAGCCGGAGGCAAGTAAGCCATGAGCAAGAAAGCACGCCCGCGCGCTCTGCCGGACAACGAGGCGAAGGCCGTAACCCGGTCGATCCGCATCTCGCCGCGCAAGCTGAACGACGTGGCCTCGGAGATCCGTGGCATGAAGATTGAGAAGGCGCTCGCCTACCTCACCTTCTCGCGCCGCCGGATCGCCAAGGACGTCAAGAAGACGCTCGAGTCCGCGATTGCGAATGCCGAGAACAACCATGATCTCGACATCAACAACCTGATCGTCGCTCAGGCGTGGGTGGGTAAGAACCTGGTCATGAAGCGCTGGATGCCCAACGCACGTGGTCGCGTGGGTCGCATCGAGAAGTTCTTCAGCGAACTGACGATCATCGTCCGCGAAGTGCGTGAAGAAAGCAAGGAGGCAGCCTGATGGGTCAGAAAGTCAATCCGATCGGCCTGCGCCTCGGTATCAACCGTACCTGGGACTCCCGTTGGTTCGCCAATTCGCGCGAATACGGCAAGCTTCTCCATGAGGATGTCGCGATCCGCGAATATCTCAAGAAGGAGCTGAAGCAGGCCGGTGTCTCGAAGGTCCTGATTGAGCGTCCGCACAAGAAGTGCCGCGTGACCATCTACTCGGCGCGTCCGGGTGTGGTCATCGGCAAGAAGGGCGCGGACATCGAAAAGCTGCGCCGCAAGGTTCAGGACATGACCGGCTCGGAAGTTCACCTCAACATCGTTGAAGTGCGCAAGCCGGAGGTTGATGCGACCTTGGTGGCCGAGAACATCGCCCAGCAGCTCGAGCGTCGCGTGGCCTTCCGCCGTGCGATGAAGCGTGCCGTGCAGTCCGCCCAGCGTATGGGTGCCGAGGGCATCAAGATCACCTGTTCGGGCCGTCTCGGCGGCGCTGAGATTGCGCGTGTCGAATGGTACCGTGAGGGCCGCGTGCCGCTGCATACGCTGCGCGCCGACGTGGACTATGGCACGGCGACTGCCTTCACGACCTACGGCACCAACGGTGTCAAGGTCTGGATCTTCAAGGGTGAAATCCTTGAGCATGATCCGATGGCGCAGGACAAGCGCATGAACGAACCGGCCGATGCGGGCCAGTCCCGTGGCCGCCGCGACCGCGACGCGGCTTGAGGATTGAGAGTTAGCAAAAATGCTGCAACCTAAGCGTACCAAGTTCCGCAAGGCCTTCAAGGGCCGTATCCATGGCAAGTCGACCAGCTGCAACACGCTGGACTTCGGGGCCTTCGGCCTCAAGGCCGTTGAGCCCGACCGTCTGACCGCACGCCAGATCGAGGCCGCCCGCCGTGCGCTCGCGCGTGGCATGAAGCGCGCCGGACGCATCTGGATCCGTGTGTTCCCGGACGTTCCGGTTTCCAAGAAGCCGGCCGAAGTCCGCATGGGCTCCGGCAAGGGTTCGACGGAATACTGGGCGGCCCGCGTGAAGCCCGGCCGTGTGTTGTTCGAGATCGACGGCGTTCCGCGCGAAGTTGCGGAAGAGTCGTTGTCCCTCGCGGCCGCCAAGCTCCCCATCAAGACGCGCTTTGTTGCGCGCCTTGGCGAATAAGAAGGATGAACGCCATGAAGGCTAACGACATCCGCGTCATGACCAAAGACCAGGTCCAGGACGAAATCCTGAAGCTCAAGAAGGAGCAGTTCAACCTGCGCTTCCAGAGGGCGACGGGCCAGGTTGAGAACACCGCGCGCATCCGCCAGATCCGCCGCGACATTGCCCGTCTCAAGACGGTGCAGTCGCAGCAGGCCGCCGCGAAGTAGGAGAGAGAGATAAATGCCGAAGCGCATCCTGCAGGGCGTCGTGGTGAGCGACAAGAACGATAAGACCATCGTGGTCCTCGTCGAGCGTCGCCTGCGTCACCCGGTGCTGAAGAAGACGGTTCGTCTTTCGAAAAAGTACCACGCGCACGACGAGAAGAACGAAGCCAAGGCCGGCGACATCGTCCGTATCGAGGAAACGCGTCCGCTGTCGAAGCAGAAGCGTTGGGCCCTCGTCGAGAAGGTCGCCGCGGGTCAGGCTTAAAGAGAACAGGAACCTTCGGGTTCCATGAGTGAACGGGTGATCAGATGATCCAGCAAGAAACAAATCTCGATGTGGCGGATAACTCCGGCGCCCGCCGGGTCCAGTGCATTAAGGTGCTGGGCGGCTCGAAGCGCAGGTATGCCTCCGTCGGCGACATCATCGTGGTGTCGATCAAGGAAGCCATTCCGCGCGGCCGCGTCAAGAAGGGCACGGTCATGAAGGCCATCGTGGTGCGGACCGCCAAGGACATCCGTCGTCCGGATGGCTCGGTAATCCGCTTCGATCGTAATGCCGCCGTGCTCATCAATGCGCAGGGCGAACCGGTCGGCACTCGTATTTTCGGGCCCGTGCCGCGTGAGCTGCGCGCCAAGAACCAGATGAAGATCATTTCGCTTGCACCGGAGGTGCTTTGATGTCGGCGAAGCTTAAGATCCGGAAGGGCGACAAGGTTGTCGTCGTCACCGGCAAGGACAAGGGAAAGCAGGGCGAGGTCATTCGTACCATCCCGTCCGAAAACCGCGCCGTGGTGCGCGGCATCAACGTGGCCAAGCGCCACCAGAAGCAGACTGCGGCCCAGGAAGGCGGCATTGTCTCCAAGGAGCTTCCGATTCAGGTTTCGAACCTGGCTCTGATCGATCCGAAGGACGGCAAGCCGACCCGTGTGGGTTACAAGACCCTCGGTGACGGCAAGAAGGTTCGCGTCGCCAAGCGTTCGGGAGAAGTGATCGATGGCTAAGGAAGAGTCAAAGAAGGCGGCGGCCAAGAAGCCGGCCGCCGAAGGCAAGGCGGAGCCCAAGAAGGCGAAGGCCGATAAGGCCGCGCCGGTCGCCAAGGCTGCTCCCGGTTCGGAGTCTGCTCCCGCTGGCTACGTGCCGCGCCTGCGCAAGCATTACGACGAGGTTGTTCGTCCGGCGCTGGTCAAGCAGTTCGGTTACGACAACGCTATGCAGGTTCCGAAGATCACCAAGATCGTTCTGAACATGGGCGTTGGCGAAGCCACCGCTGACTCGAAGCTGGTGAACGTCGCCGCGTCGGAACTCGAGAAGATTGCTGGCCAGAAGCCGGTGATCACCAAGTCCCGCAGGGCCATCGCACAGTTCAAGATCCGTGAGAACCTGGCGATCGGCACCAAGGTGACGCTCCGCAAGGTGCGGATGTATGAGTTCCTCGACAGGCTGATCAACATCGCCCTGCCGCGCGTTCGCGACTTCCGCGGCCTGACGGACCGTTCCTTCGATGGCAATGGCAACTATGCCTTCGGCATCAAGGAACACATTATTTTCCCGGAAATCGACTACGACAAGATCGATCGTGTCTGGGGCATGGACATCATCATCTGCACCACGGCGAAGAATGACGCCGAGGCTCGCGCGTTGATCGACGCTTTCAATTTCCCGTTCCGCAAGCCGGCCCGCAAGGCCGCTTAAAACAGTTCAAGCTGAGGTAAAGCCCATATGGCTAAGACGAGCTCGGTAGAGAAGAACAACCGCCGCCGCAGGTTGGTGAAGCAGTACGCCAACAAGCGTGCGAAGCTCAAGGCGATTGTCCAGAGCAAGGACGTTACCATGGAAGAGCGCTTCACTGCGCAGCTGAAGCTTGCCGAGCTTCCGCGTAATTCCGCAAAGAATCGGATCCGTAATCGCTGTGAGATCACGGGCCGCGCGCGTGCCTATTACCGTAAAGTCAAGATGTCGCGTCTGGCGCTTCGCGAGATGTCCAACCTGGGTCTGATCCCGGGCATGGTCAAGTCGAGCTGGTAACAGATACGGACTTCAGGAGAGAAGAATGAGTGTGAATGATCCGATCGGCGACATGCTGACTCGTATCCGCAACGCGCAGGAGCGCGGCAAGTCGAAGGTTTCGACGCCGCACTCCAGGCTGCGCGAGAACGTTCTGAACGTTCTGCAGGGCGAGGGCTTCATCCGTGGCTATGCCGTGGTGCAGCTTGGCAGCAACAAGGCCGAAATCGAGGTTGAGCTGAAGTATTTCGACGGCGCTCCGGTCATCCGTGAGTTGCAGCGCGTGTCGAAGCCCGGCCGCCGCGTCTATGTGTCAGTCGGTTCGCTGCCGACGGTCTACAATGGCCTTGGTATTTCGATCCTCTCGACGCCCAAGGGTGTGATGTCGGATGCCGACGCTCGCACCCACAATGTGGGCGGCGAAGTTCTCTGCACCGTGTTCTGAGGTCACACACATGTCTCGTATCGGAAAGAAACCAGTTCCCGTACCGGCCGGCGTGACCGTCAACCTTGCTGGCAGCAATGTCGCGGTCAAGGGCCCGAAGGGTGAACTCAAGTTCGTGCTCACCGACCAGGTGCTCGCGAAGATGGAAGAGGGCGCCGTCAAGGTGGACCCCAGGGACAAGACCAAGCTGGCCCGTTCAGCCTGGGGCATGTCGCGCACCATGATCGCCAACATGATCAAGGGTGTGACCGAGGGTTACTCCAAGACGCTCGAAATCACCGGCGTCGGCTATCGTGCGGCGGCTCAGGGCAAGACCCTGAACCTGGCGCTCGGCTACAGCCACGACATCAACTATCAGGTTCCGGACGGCATCGACATCAAGACGCCGAAGCCGACCGAGATCGTGATCACCGGTATCGACAAGCAGCGCGTCGGCCAGGTTGCGGCAGAGATCCGCGACTTCCGCGGCCCCGAACCCTACAAGGGCAAGGGCGTGAAGTACGCCGGCGAGTATATCTTCCGCAAGGAAGGCAAGAAGAAGTAACAGGTGATGGCCATGGCTACGAAATCTCAATCGCTCCGCAAGGCCCGCGTCCGCAAGGCGCTCGCCGCACGCGGTGCACTGCGTCCCCGGCTGTCGGTGTTCCGCTCGTCCAAGAACATCTATGCCCAGATCATTGACGACACGAAGGGTGTGACGGTTGCCGCCGCATCCTCGCTCGAGAAGGATCTGAAGGGAATGATCAAGACTGGCGCTGACAAGGATGCAGCGGCCGCAATCGGCAAGCTCATCGCCGAGCGCGCGATCAAGGCCGGCGTCAAGGACGTCGTGTTTGATCGCGGCGGTTATCTCTATCACGGGCGCGTCAAGGCGCTCGCAGACGCTGCCCGTGAGGGCGGCCTGAATTTCTAATCTCCGGCGAAAGATAGGCGGAAAGCAATATGGCTAAGGAACGTTCGGAGCGCGGTGACCGCAAGGACCGTGACAACCGTGAAGAGCGGGACAGCGAGTTCATCGACAAGCTCGTGCACATCAACCGCGTCGCCAAGGTGGTGAAGGGCGGCAAGCGCTTCGGCTTTGCTGCGCTCGTTGTCGTCGGTGACCAGAAGGGCCGCGTTGGCTTCGGTCACGGCAAGGCACGTGAAGTACCGGAAGCAGTCCGCAAGGCAACCGAGTCGGCCAAGCGCGGTCTGATCCGCGTGCCGCTGAAGGAAGGCCGCACGTTGCATCATGACATCGATGGTCGCTGGGGTGCAGGCAAGGTTACGCTGCGCACCGCTCCCCCGGGAACCGGCATCATCGCCGGCGGCCCGATGCGCGCTGTTTTCGAGTCGGTTGGCATGGCTGACGTCGTGGCGAAGTCCAAGGGCTCGTCCAACCCATATAACATGGTCCGCGCCACTTTCGACGCGCTGAAGAAGCAGACGAGCCCGCGTGCCGTCGCCTCTCGCCGCGGCAAGAAGGTTGCCGACGTCATGAGCCGCCGTGGCGGCTCGGTCGTGGCCGAATAAGAAGGAAACTGATCATGGCGAAAGACCCGGCGAAAGCCAACAAGACGGTCACGCTCCAGCAGGTTGCGAGCCCGCAGCGCCGCCCCGGCGAGCAGCGCGCGACGCTGATCGGGCTCGGCCTCAACAAGATGAACAGGACCTCGACCCTCCAGGATACCCCGGCGGTTCGCGGCATGATCGCCAAGGTCGCGCACCTCGTGCGCGTCATTGAATAAGGAAGAGCGACCATGAAGCTCAATGAGATTTCCGACAATCCCGGTGCGAAGCACGCCAAGAAGCGTGTGGGCCGTGGCATCGGCTCTGGCCTCGGCAAGACCGCGGGCCGCGGTGGCAAGGGCCAGACGGCCCGCAAGGGCGGCGCCAAGGCCGGCTTCGAAGGCGGCCAGATGCCGATCTACCGCCGTCTTCCGAAGCGCGGCTTCAACAAGCCGAACCAGGTTGACTACAACGAGGTGAACCTGTCGATCGTGCAGGCCGCCATTGACTCGAAGCGCCTCGACGCGATGCACCCGGTGAATTCCGCCGCACTCGTCGCGGCTGGCGTCATCTCTGCTCCCAAGGGCGGCGTTCGCCTGCTCGGCAAGGGCACGCTCACATCCAAGGTGGCCTTCGAGGTTTACCACGCAACGGCCGGTGCCGTTGCGGCGGTCGAGAAGGCAGGCGGCTCGGTCAAGATGCTGAAGCCCGTCGAGAAGGCTTCGGAAGCGAAGTAAGCTTGCAGGCACTGGTTAGGGGCCCCACATAGGGGCCCCAGGCCCGTTGCGAGGACGAAGACATGGCATCAGCCGCAGAACAACTTGCCGCAAACCTGAACTTCGGTGCGCTCGCCAAGTCGGAAGACTTGAAGAAGCGTATCTGGTTCACGCTCGGCGCCCTCATCGTCTATCGTCTCGGTAGCTACATCCCCATTCCCGGCGTGGACGCGATTCAACTCGCCAAGTTCGCCGCGCAAAACTCCAACGGCATTCTGGGATGGGTGAACAACCTGGCCGGTGGCGCTCTCGGCCGCATGGCGATCTTCGCCCTTAACATCATGCCGTACATCTCGGCCTCGATCATCATTCAGCTCATGAGCTCGGTTTCCCCGCAGCTCGAGGCGCTGAAGAAGGAGGGTGAGCAGGGTCGCAAGAAGATCAACCAGTATACCCGCTATGGTACGGTGTTCCTTGCAGCGTTGCAGTCCTATGGCATTGCGGTGGGGCTTGAAGGGCAGGGCGGACTCGTCGTCGATCCGGGCATGTTTTTCCGTATCTCTACCGTCATCACGCTGACCGGCGGAACCGTGTTCTTGATGTGGCTGGGTGAGCAAATCACCTCGCGCGGCATCGGCAATGGCATCTCGTTGATCATCTTCGCAGGCATCGTCGCGAACCTGCCGAGTGGAATTGCGGGTCTTCTTGAGCTTGGGCGGACTGGCCAGGTTTCGACCTTCGTCATCCTCGGCATCATCCTGCTGGCGTTTGCGGTCATCGCCTTCATCGTGGTGATGGAGCGTGCCCAGCGCCGGCTGCTGATCCAGTATCCGAAGCGCCAGGTCGGGAACAAGATGTTCCAGGGCGAAAGCTCTCACATGCCGCTGAAGCTGAACACGTCGGGCGTCATTCCGCCGATTTTCGCGTCGTCGCTGCTGCTGCTGCCGATCACCGTTGCCAATTTCACCAAGGGCCAGGGCCCGGATTGGTTGAATTCGCTGACCGCCATGCTTGGCCACGGTCAGCCGCTGTTCCTTCTGCTCTATGCGCTGCTCATCATCTTCTTTGCCTTCTTCTACACCTCGATCATGTTCAACCCGGTCGAGACCGCCGACAATCTGAAGAAGTACGGCGGCTTCATTCCCGGCATCCGCCCGGGCGAACGGACCGCAGAATACATTGACTATGTGCTCACTCGCATAACCGTCATCGGCGCGCTTTACCTGGTTGTGGTGTGCTTGTTGCCTGAACTCCTGATCGGCTACACGGGTGTTCCCTTCTACTTCGGCGGCACGTCGCTGCTGATCGTGGTGAGCGTGACCATGGATACCGTCGCCCAGGTGCAAGGACACCTTCTGGCCCAGCAATATGAAGGCCTGATCAGGAAGTCCAAGCTCAGGGGCAGCAAACGGTGAACATCATACTTCTCGGGCCTCCGGGGGCCGGCAAGGGTACGCAAGCCAAGCTGATCGAAGACAAGCATGGCATGAAGCAGCTCTCCACCGGAGACATGCTGCGTGCCGCCGTCGCCGCCGGAACCGAGACGGGCCGCAAGGCGAAGGAAATCATGGACCGGGGCGAACTCGTTCCCGATGCAGTGGTTGTTGGCATCATCGCCGACCGTCTCGACCAGGCGGACGTGAAGAAGGGCTTCATCCTCGACGGTTTCCCGCGCAACACAGCTCAGGCCGAAGCGCTGGACGCGATGCTTTCCGGCAAGGGCGTCAAGCTCAATGCCGTGATCGAGATGAAGGTGGATGACGAGGCGCTGGTGGAGCGTATCACTGGCCGTTACACCTGCGCCCATTGCGGCAAGGGTTATCACGACCGGTTCGAGAAACCAAAAGTTTTAGGCGTTTGCGATGTGTGTGGGGGAACCCAATTCACGCGCCGCGCCGACGACAACGAGAAAACGGTTCGTGACCGCCTCGCTGTCTACAATAAGCAGACCGCGCCGCTGGTGCAGTATTATGGCGGGCGCGGTACGCTGAAGACGATCGACGGCATGGCGGACATCATGGAAGTGACCCGCCAGATCGAAGGTGTGCTGAAGGGCGTTTGAGGACCCGATTTGGCGTTCTGGAGTTGACGCGCGAGCGATTCCACTCTAGACACAGCGCCGATCTCGGTCGAGAACAGGCTGGCTTCAGGGGGAACGACCTCTTGGGGTACGGCCTTATGCCTTTGAATGCATCCGATCGAAGCTGAAAACAGATGTGAAGTCAGCGACTAAAGTCGTTGAAGTGATTAGGAGAACAGGCGTGGCCCGTATTGCAGGCGTCAACATTCCGACCAATAAGCCGGTGGCGATCTCGCTCCGCTATATCTTTGGCATCGGCCCGGTAAACGCGGTCGAGATCTGCGAAAAGACGAAGATCGACCAGACCAAGCGTGTCAACGAGCTCTCGGACGCCGAGGTTCTCGCGATCCGTGAGGTGATCGACCGTGACTACGTCGTCGAAGGCGACCTGCGTCGTGAAGTTTCGATCAATATCAAGCGCCTGGTGGACCTCGGCTGCTACCGCGGCCTGCGTCACCGCAAGGGCTTGCCCGTCCGCGGTCAGCGCACCCATACAAACGCCCGTACCCGCAAGGGCCCGGCCAAGGCAATCGCCGGTAAGAAGAAGTAAAGGCTGAAAGAACATGGCTAAGGAAGCTCAACGTCCGCGCCGCAAAGAGCGCAAGAATATCTCATCCGGCGTGGTGCACGTGAACTCGTCGTTTAACAACACGATGATCACCATCACCGACGTTCAGGGCAACGCCATCGTCTGGTCGTCGTCCGGTAAGCTGGGCTTCAAGGGCTCGCGCAAGTCGACGCCGTATGCGGCCCAGGTCGCTGCCGAGCAGGTTGGCCGCGCTGCTATGGAGCATGGCATGCGCACCGTTGAAGTCGAGGTTTGCGGTCCGGGTGCGGGTCGTGAATCGGCTCTCCGCGCGCTACAGGCTTGCGGCCTTCAGGTTACCTCGATCCGCGACGTCACGCCGATTCCGCACAACGGCTGCCGACCGCCCAAGCGTCGCCGCGTCTAACCGCGGAGTTCGCCGCCACCCCGCATTTCAGGGTGGTTCATCGTTATCTTTGTGAAAACATGGCTCCCCTGACGGGGAGCCGGATTTTCGACAGGAAGCACAAGAAGATGCAAGTCAACCAGAAGAACTGGCAGGAACTGATCCGTCCGTCGAAGCTCGAGGTCCAGCCGGGCCGTGACCGCCGCCGCGTCGGCACCTTCGTGGCCGAGCCGCTGGAGCGTGGCTTCGGTACGACGCTGGGCAACGCCTTGCGCCGCATCCTGCTGTCTTCTCTCCAGGGTGCAGCCGTCACCTCCGTTCACATCGACGGCGTGCTGCATGAGTTCTCGTCGATCGCCGGTGTGCGCGAAGACGTCACCGACATGATCCTTAACATCAAGGAAATCGCGATCGGCATGCAGGGCGAAGGCCCGAAGCGCCTGATGCTGCGCAAGGACGGCCCCGGCGTCGTTCGCGCCGGCGACATCCAGACGACGGGCGATATTCAGATCCTGAACCCGGAGCACGTGATCTGCACGCTGGACGAAGGCGCTGAGATCCGTGTCGAATTCACGGTTGCCACCGGCAAGGGCTATGTCTCGGCCGAGCGCAACCGTCCGGAAGACGCCCCCATCGGGCTCATTCCGGTCGACTCCATCTACAGCCCCGTGAAGCGTGTTTCGTTCAAGATAGAGAACACCCGCGAGGGGCAGATCCTCGACTATGACAAGCTGATCATGAACGTCGAGACGGACGGTTCCGTGAGCCCCGAGGACTCGGTCGCTTATGCAGCGCGTATCCTCCAGGACCAGCTCTCCGTGTTCATCAACTTCTCGGAGCCCTCCAAGGCCATCGTCGAGGAGTCCCGCCCCGAACTCGAGTTCAATGCGGCGCTGCTCAAGAAGGTCGACGAGCTGGAGCTCTCTGTGCGCTCCGCCAACTGCCTGAAGAACGACAACATCGTCTATATCGGCGACCTGATCCAGAAGACGGAAGCCGAGATGCTGCGCACGCCGAACTTCGGGCGCAAGTCTCTGAACGAGATCAAGGAAGTTCTTGCTCAGATGGGTCTGCACCTTGGCATGGAAGTGCCGAACTGGCCGCCTGAGAACATCGAAGAACTCGCCAAGAAGTACGAACAACATTATTGAGAACCCGAACGGCGTGGCTTGAAGCCTGCGCCGGAATTGAAGGAGAACGGTTATGCGTCATGGTTTCAGGGGCCGCCGGTTTAACCGCACGGCGGAGCATCGCGAGGCGATGTTTGCCAACATGGCTGCGGCATTGATCAAGCATGAGCAGATCGTGACGACGCTGCCGAAGGCCAAGGACCTCCGCCCGGTGGTCGAGAAGCTCATTACGCTGGGTAAGCAGGGTGGCCTGCACGCCCGCCGCCAGGCCATGGCCCAGGTTCGCGACGAGACCCAGGTCAAGAAGCTGTTTGAGGTGCTGGCTCAGCGTTACGGCTCGCGCAGCGGCGGTTACATCCGCATCATGAAGGCAGGCTTCCGGTACGGCGACCAGGCTCCCATGGCGGTTATTGAGTTCGTTGATCGCGACGTTAACGCTCGCGGCCTCGATTCCGGCCCGAGCCAGAAGTCCGAAGTGGCTGCCGAAGCGGCCGCCTGATTTCTGCTATAGTATCGTTTTGACACAGGGGCAGCGAAATAGCTGCCCCTTTGCCATTGCATGGGCCTGATTTTCTGTGAAAACTTGGCCCGTTACTTGCGTTCGTTGAGTCGTGTGTTCTCCGTTGAAACACGGGGACCTGTGAAAATGACAACGATTGCAAAGAGCCATGACCAGCCGATTTGATATCTTCAACGCTACGCAGGAACCCTTCTCCGACGAGAAGGAGTCCGCGAACTTCCTTCGCACTGCGCGTGACCGTTTCGGCGTCCTGAACCTTTCCTACTGGTTCCTCGGGTCGTCGCGGGCCGTGCCCGACCGGATGACGTGGTTCTCGACCTACGACGAGAACTACACCCAGCTCTACATGAAGGAATACTCGCCGCTGAAGGACAGTGCGTTCCATCTGTGTTTCAGCCGCCTTCTTCCGTTGGATTGGGATGAGGCCCGGACGAACGATGACACCGTGAAGGACATCCATCAGATCGCCGAACGCTATGGCATCGGCCGCCACGGAATATCCATCCCGATCCGTGAGCTTGGCGTGGGCGATGCGATGTTCTCGATCAATTTCGACTGTGACGATCGTAAGTGGGGCGAGGTGCGCAGAGAATTGGTAAATGAAGCGCATCTTTTTGCCCACTACTATCACCAGCGCGTCAAGAAGCTGATCGCAGTTCAGCAGCGCCCAATGGGTGAGGGCTTTGAGTTGAGCCCGCGCGAACGAGAAGTGCTGATGTGGGCGGCGGAAGGTAAGACCGCGAGCGAAACCGCCGCGATCCTGAAGCTCAGCACCAGTGCTGTAAACCTTTACGCGGCTCGTGCCATGAGCAAGCTCCGCGCACATACAAAGACCCAGGCGGTCGCAATCGCCGTGCGAAACTCGATGTTCAACTGAGTTCGTGAACTGCGCATGATGATTAACGGCCGGTCTGTTGACCGGCCGTTTCCTTTAACAACGATCCTCGAGCAGTGATAACTGCACGGCTGCTTCGCATTCAACCGTTGTACACTTCACCCACTGCGATCACAGCATGGTTGCCATACCCGTTGAACAGCGTGGACGTGGCTATGCCATAGGCTCCCAGCGTGCCGAACTCGACAAAGTCTTCGTCTCTCAGGTTTATGGGCAGGTCCAGCTTGGCGGGCAGAACGTCCAGCGGATCGCAGGTGGGGCCGAATACCTTCCAGGGTTTGGCGGGGCCTTCCAGCACCTTGCCATCGCGGATGACGCGGTAGGGCGGCTGCAGCTCTGGCACCTGCATGAATTCCATGAGGCCCCCATAGACGCCGTCGTTCAGGAAAATGTCATCGCCGTCGGAGCACACCAGCTTGATGCGGGTGAGAAGCGACATGCAGTTGGCGACGAGGCCGCGGCCTGGTTCGCATTCGAGCGCGGGTTCCAGGCCCTTGCCGAAATAATGGGTGGTTGCCTCGGCAATGAGGGTGAAAAAGCTGTCGAGGGGAGCTGGCTTGCTGAGGGGGTAGCTTGCAGGGAAGCCGCCGCCGACGTTGAGCTTGCCGATGTGCACGCCCGCCGTCTTGGCGATGCGGTGCGCAGCCTCGATGTGGCGGACATAAACGTTGGGATCGCGTGACTGGGAGCCGGGGTGGAAGGTCATCACCGGAACGAAGCCGCGGCGCTGGATGTCCTGCAGAAGCTCGATGGCGATGTGTTCGGGCGCGCCGAACTTGGTCGAGAAGTCATGTGCCGAGGTGGCGCGGTCGCGCGGCAGCACCAAGCGGACAGCCATTTCGACCGTGCGATCCTCGCCGACGATCTCGGCGATCTTGGCGACCTCTTCGCGGGCATCGACGGCAAAGCGCCGGCAGCCATACTTGTGGTAGGCGTTGTGGATCTCGCGCCGGGACTTGACCGGGTTATGATAGTGAAAGTGGGCCGAAGGCTGCACCGAATGGACCAGTGCCATCTCGTGTACCGAGGCGACGTCCCAGTGGGTGAGACCGGCCTCGGAAAGGGTGGTCACCACTTCACGTGACGGGTTCGACTTGACCGCATAGCTGACCGTTCCCGGGAACCTCTGGGTGAATATCGCAAGCCGCTCCCGGAGGCGTTCGGCACTGAAGCAGAACACTGCTTCTTCCGGCTGCATGGCGGCGGCGACCGCCTTGGCATCGGCATAGTAGGGGTCGGACACCACGTTCAGGGCAGTCAGGGCCATCGAAACCTCCGTCAGGACAGGGGAAAACACGAGAGCGGTAGATAACGTCCGGGGAAGTTGGTTTACACACGGCGTTATGCTGAATTATGACGGCTGAGTCGTCATTCCGACGGATACGGACCCCAATTCGCCGATGGTACAGATCACCCCCAAGGATGAGGAGCTGATTGCCCTGCTGAAGGTCGATTCGCGGGAGCCCGTCGCCTCACTCGCCCGCAAGCTGGGACTGTCGCGCACGACGGTGCAGGATCGGCTGAGGCGGCTGGAAGAGACCGGCGTCATCGCAGCATATTCCGTGCGGCTTTCGCGCGAAATCGACCAGGGCGGCATGAGGGCCTTTGTCACCTTCTCGGTGGAACCGCGCCGCCAGATCGAGGTGGGGCGGATGCTTGCCAAGTTCCCGCAGATCGAGACACTGAACACAGTGAGCGGAAAGTTCGACCTTATCGCGCAAGTCAAGACCGGGTCATCGGAGGCGATGGACAAGCTGATCGACGAGATCGGTCAGATCCCCGGCATCACACGAATTGAAACGTCGGTCATTTTGTCGACAAAGCTTGATCGCAGATAGGCGCGTTGCCGCGCCAAAGAGGAGTCCCATGCGTTTATTTCCCGCCCTTATGTCCGCCCTCGTGCTGTTCCTGGCGAGCCCGCTCGCCAAGGCTGACGAGAAGGCCGTGCCAGGCTCGGCTGCTGCCGTGCAGCTGTCCTTCGCGCCGCTGGTGAAGGCCACGGCGCCGGCCGTCGTCAACGTCTACTCGCAGCGCAAACTGGTGGAGAAGAAGGCCGACAGCTTTTCCCAGGATCCGTTCTTCCGGCGATTCTTTGGTGGAGACGGCAGTTTTGGCCGTCCGCGCGAGCGCGTTGCCAGTTCGCTCGGATCGGGCGTCATCGTCGATCCTAATGGACTGATCGTCACCAACAACCATGTCATTGCCAATGCCACGGACATCAAGGTGGCGCTCGCGGACAAGCGCGAGTTCGAGGCCAAGGTGCTGATCGCCGACGAGCGTACCGACCTCGCGGTGCTGAAGATCGAGGTTCCGGACGAGGAACTCCCGGCGCTTGCATTGGGTGATTCCGACGCGCTGGAAGTGGGTGATCTCGTCCTGGCGATCGGCAACCCCTTCGGCGTGGGCCAAACGGTAACCAGCGGCATCGTGTCCGCCCTTGCGCGCACCCGGGTTGGGGTCAGCGACTACCAGTTCTTCATTCAGACCGATGCAGCCATCAACCCCGGCAATTCAGGTGGTGCGTTGGTGAACATGAACGGGCAGTTGATCGGCATCAACACGGCCATCTTCTCGCGGTCGGGCGGATCCATCGGCATCGGGTTCGCCATTCCGACCAACATGGTGAAGACCGTCGTTGCCACGGCGGAAACGGGCGGGGCCGCAATCCGCCGGCCATGGCTTGGCGCGGAACTGCAGGATGTGACGCCCGACATCGCGACCTCCATTGGCATGTCGCGTCCGGAGGGGGCCCTCATCATCAGCCTGCATCCCGAGAGCCCGCTCGCAAAGGCCGGTCTGAAGCGCGGCGATATCGTGCTCGCTTTGGAGGGCAAGCCGGTGGAGACCGCGCAGGAGCTGGGTTACCGCGCTGCAACCACGGCGCTGGGAGCCACCATCATCATCGAGTACCAGCGCAAGGGCGACCGCAAGGAGACGCAGGTCACCATGCTGGCTGCACCCGAGACGGTGCAGCGTGACGCGACCGTGATCGAGGGGGCGAATCCGCTGGCGGGTGCCACCGCTGCCAATCTCTCTCCAGCCGTGGCGGACGAACTGGGGCTTCCCTCCGACATCGAGGGCGTGGTGATTTCGAAGCTGGAGAAGGGGCCCGCACAACGCTTTTTCAAGCGCGGCGACATCGTGCTCGAAGTCAACGGCACGAAGATCGACAGTGTGGATGCCTTGAGTGCAGCTCTTGAGGAGGGCGGCAGGACCTGGCGGATTGCCGTCAGCCGTGGTGGCCGTGTTGTGAAGCTGGCGATCGGCGGCTGATGCCGAACCTCTTCGACTCCGCCGGCTTCGGAAAGGACGCGCCGCGCCCGCTGGCGGACAGGCTGCGTCCGCAGAAGCTTGCGGACGTCGTGGGGCAGGATCACCTCGTTGGATCCGATGGGGTGATCACGCGGATGCTGGCCGCGGGGCGCATCCCCTCGATCATCCTGTGGGGGCCGCCGGGCACCGGCAAGACCACCATCGCCCGGCTCCTCGCCGGCGAGACGGGCCTGGCCTTCGAACAGATCTCGGCCATCTTCTCGGGCGTTGCCGATCTGAAGAAGGTGTTCGAACAGGCACGCATCAGGCGGGAGCAGGGACGGGGCACGTTGCTGTTCGTCGACGAGATCCACCGTTTCAACAAGTCACAGCAGGATTCCTTTCTGCCCTATGTCGAGGACGGCACGATCATCCTCGTCGGGGCGACCACGGAGAACCCGAGTTTCGAACTGAACGGCGCTCTGCTGTCGCGCGCGCAGGTGCTGGTGCTGAACCGTCTCGACATTGATGCGATGCAAGCCCTGATCCGTCGTGCCGAAATGTTCGAGCGCCGTCCTCTTCCCGCCGATCCGACGGCGCGTGAGGCGATGACGGGGATGGCGGACGGCGACGGGCGATACTTTCTGAACATGCTGGAAGAAGTGTACGCCGCAGTTCCCGAGGGCGGTGCACCGCTCGACAACGAGGCGCTCGCGCGCACCGTGCAGCAGCGGATGCCGCTCTACGACAAGGCATCGGACGGGCACTACAACCTTGTCTCGGCGCTGCACAAGTCGGTGCGCGGTTCAGACCCCGATGCGGCACTTTACTATCTCGCCCGCATGCTGGTGGCGGGGGAGGATCCGCTGTTCATCGTGCGCCGCGTGGTGCGCATGGCGGTCGAGGACGTAGGGCTGGCCGACCCCGAGGCCCTTCACCAGGCGCTGGCGGCAAA
Source organism: Rhizobium sp. Q54 (assembly GCA_945889445.1). Taxonomy (GTDB): domain Bacteria; phylum Pseudomonadota; class Alphaproteobacteria; order Rhizobiales; family Aestuariivirgaceae; genus Aestuariivirga. The sequence continues at coordinate 39,638 of CAMDBX010000017.1, read as the reverse complement.
GGAAACCTACGACTTCCTCGGCAGCCCGGAAGGTGAGCTGGCGATCGCGCAGGCCGTCGTCTATGTGGCCAGCGCGCCGAAGTCGAATGCCGTCTACAAGGCCTACAAGGCGGCGACCGAGCGCGCCAAGCAGACGGGCTCGCTGATGCCACCCAAGATCATCCTCAACGCGCCGACCAAGCTGATGAAGGCCCAGGAATACGGCACCGGCTATCGCTATGACCATGACCAGCCGGATGCCTTCTCCGGGCAGAACTATTTCCCGGACGGGCTGGGCCGGGAGAAATATTACGACCCCGTTGAGCGTGGCTTCGAGCGCGAGGTGAAGCGGCGGCTGGATTATTGGGCGAAGCTCAGGAAGGAACGGGGCTGACCCGCTCAATTGGCCGTCATCCCGGCGGAAGCCGGGACCCAGCTTCGATTGCGATCTGTTCTTGAGAGCGCCTGAAACGGGCTCAGAGCGGCGATCTGAGGGTGGCGGCTAGGGGGGTAGCGTACATTCCTATCGAAGGAAAACAATCGTTACAAAGCCCGTCGTGAGCCTATGCAAGGTGCCCCCATCGACCGTCACCCCGGCGAGGGCCGGGGTCCAGCTTTGGTTCTGCACTGTTGGCCCAGAAAGCGGGATCCCGGCCTTCGCCGGGATGACGTGTTAAAGGGAGGGGATCAGCCTGAGCCCTGCCACGTATTCGGCTGGCAAGGCGTTTTCCTCGGCGCCCGCGATCATCGTCTCCAGATACTCCGTGCTTGGAACATGCCTTCCCGGCTCATGACGGGCAAAATAGGTTAGGCAGTCCACCTCACGGATATCCATCAGTACACGGACGGTCTGGCGACTGTAGCGGTTCACGTGGGAAGGTTTCGCAGGATCATACCCCTCTCGCTTGTCCAGCGCCGCGAGGTCCGCGTCATGCAGTCGGTAGACGACGCCCCAGACTTCCGCCCCCGGTGTCTCCGCCAGACCCGCCACGCCGCAATTGCGGATGGGTGAATGGCGCGGGAAGCACAGGGCGTGATCCTTCAATACCGCAAACCCCAGGCACTCATGGTCCGGGCAGCGCTCGCGCATCTGCTGTCTGGACATGTTGGAGCCATAGGCGAAGTAGAGGACCACTACTCGGCAGCCTGCCTTTTGCCGCGCTTCAGAACGTCCTTGAGGAAGTGGCCGGTGTAGCTGCGTTTCTCGCGCGCCACGTCCTCGGGCGTGCCCGCCACCACGATCTCGCCGCCGCCATCACCGCCCTCGGGACCGAGGTCGATGATCCAGTCGGCGGTCTTGATGACTTCGAGATTGTGCTCGATCACCACCACGCTGTTGCCCTGGTCGACGAGCTCATGCAGCACTTCGAGCAGTTTCTTCACGTCATGGAAGTGAAGGCCGGTCGTCGGCTCATCGAGCAGGTAGAGGGTGCGGCCGGTGGCGCGGCGGGAGAGTTCCTTGGCGAGTTTGACGCGTTGCGCCTCACCACCCGACAGCGTCGTCGCCTGCTGGCCGACCTTGATGTAGCCGAGGCCCACCCGCTCCAGTGTTTCCATCTTGTCGCGCACGCTCGGTACGGCGCGGAAGAATTCCGCGGCTTCCGTGACCGTCATGTCCAGCACGTCGGCGATGGACTTGTCCTTGAACTTTATCTCCAGCGTCTCGCGATTGTAGCGGTGGCCATGGCAGGCATCGCAGGTGACATACACATCCGGCAGGAAGTGCATCTCGATCTTGATGACGCCATCACCCTGGCAGGTTTCGCAGCGGCCGCCCTTCACGTTGAAGGAGAAGCGGCCCGGCTCATAACCGCGCGCCTTCGCCTCGGGGAGGCCCGCGAACCAGTCGCGGATCGGCGTGAAGGCGCCGGTGTAGGTGGCAGGGTTGGAGCGTGGCGTGCGGCCAATGGGGCTCTGGTCGATGTCGATGATCTTGTCGAGGAGTTCGAGACCCTCGATGCGGTCATGTTCGGCGGGTGCCTCGCGCGTGCCCATGAGCTTGCGCGCGGCGGCCTTGTAGACGGTGTCGATCAGCAGGGTGGACTTGCCGCCGCCCGAGACACCGGTGACGCAGGTGAAGACTCCGAGCGGAATCTCCGCGTTGACGTTCTTCAGGTTGTTGGCCCGCGCGCCCTTGACGCGGATGGAGCGGCCCTTCTCCCATTTGCGGCGGATGCCGGGCAGGGGAACGGCCTGCTGGCCCGTGAGGTATTGCCCCGTCAGCGACTTGGGGTTCGCCATGACTTCGGCAGGCGTACCCTGGGCGATGATCTCACCACCATGCACGCCAGCACCGGGGCCGATATCGACCACATAGTCGGCGAGCCGGATTGCATCCTCGTCATGCTCGACGACGATGACCGTATTTCCGAGATCGCGGAGGTGCACGAGCGTTTCGAGCAGCCGCGCGTTGTCACGCTGGTGCAGGCCGATTGACGGTTCGTCCAGCACGTAAAGCACGCCTGTGAGGCCAGAGCCGATCTGCGAAGCGAGACGAATGCGCTGGCTCTCGCCGCCTGACAGCGTGCCGGAAGTGCGCGACAGGTTGAGGTAGTCCAGCCCCACGTCGACGAGGAATTTCAGGCGGTCCCTGATTTCCTTCAGGATGCGCTGGGCGATTTCCATGTCCTTGGGCTTGAGCTTTTTCGGCAGCGAGCCGAACCAGTCATTCGCCTCGCGGATCGACATGGCGGAGATTTCGCCGATGTGCTTGCGGTCGACCTTCACGGCCATGGCCTGCGGCTTGAGGCGATAGCCATTGCATTCGGAGCAGGGATGGTCGGACTGGTACTTGGAGAGTTCCTCCCGCATCCATTCGGAATCGGTTTCGCGCCAGCGCCGCTCGATGTTGCCGATGACGCCCTCGAAGGGCTTCTTGGTCTTGTAGGCGCGGATGCCGTCATCATAGGTGATGGTGACTTCGTCTTCGCCCGTGCCGAAGAGAATGGCCTCGCGCGCCTTCTTCGGAATGTCCTTCCACGGCGTGTTCATCGACACCTTGTAGTGCTTGGCCAGCGCCTCGAGCGTCTGGTTGTAATAGGGCGTGGTGTTGCCGGTGCGCGCCCAGGGAAGAATGGCGCCTTCCTTCATCGAGAGGGAAGCGTCCGGCACCACAAGTTCCGGCTCGAAATGGAGCTCGGTGCCAAGCCCGTCGCATTTGGGGCAGGCGCCAAAGGGATTGTTGAAGGAGAACAGCCGTGGTTCGATCTCGTCGATGGTGAAGCCGGAGACGGGGCAGGCGAAGCGCTCGGAGAACAGCAGGCGCTCGTGCGTTTCGTTCTTCGACTTGTTGGCGCCTTCCTCTGAGGTTTCCGAAGCCTTCAGCGGCTTGTCGGCGAATTCAGCGACGGCAAGACCGTCGGCGAGCTTGAGCGCGGTCTCGAAGCTGTCGGCAAGGCGCGTGCCGATGTCGGGCTTCACCACGATGCGGTCAACCACCACGTCGATGTCGTGCTTGAACTTCTTGTCCAGCGCCGGTGCGCTTTCGATTTCGTGGAACTGGCCGTCGATCTTGACGCGGGTGAAGCCCTTCTTCTGCAGCTCGGCCAGTTCCTTGCGGTACTCGCCCTTGCGGCCACGCACGATGGGGGCCAGCAGGTAGAGGCGGGTGCCGTCGTCGAGCGCCAGCACGCGGTCCACCATCTGGGTGACGGTCTGGCTTTCGATCGGAAGGCCGGTGGCGGGCGAATAGGCCACGCCGACGCGCGCGAAGAGCAGGCGCATGTAGTCATAGATTTCGGTGACGGTTCCCACCGTCGAGCGCGGGTTGCGGCTCGTTGTCTTCTGCTCGATCGAGATGGCAGGCGACAGCCCGTCGATCTGGTCGACGTCCGGCTTCTGCATCATCTCGAGGAACTGGCGGGCATAGGCCGAGAGTGACTCGACATAGCGGCGCTGGCCTTCGGCATAGATCGTGTCGAAGGCGAGGGACGACTTCCCGGAGCCCGAAAGCCCGGTAAAGACGATCAGCTTGTCGCGCGGAAGCTCCAGCGAGACATTCTTCAGGTTGTGCTCACGCGCACCCTGAATGGACAGGACTTTCTTGTGCTCAGGCATAGGCTCTCGACTAGATCAAAAAGGGAACGTCCGCAAGGACGGAGGGCGTTTAGGGGTGTGTACGATGGCGGGCGGGATCCAGTTCGGCTTTGGGACGACGAAAACGATAAGCATCCCCCGAATCGCGGTGGAGCCGCTACACGTGCCGGCGTGAAACCGCACGACATCCTCCGAAAAACCTTCGGTTACGAGAGCTTCCGGCCCGGCCAGGAGGGCATCGTCACCACGCTCCTTGAGGGCCGCAACGTGCTGGCCGTCATGCCCACGGGGTCGGGCAAGTCGCTGTGCTATCAGGTGCCCGCACTGGCGCGGGGAGGCCTCGCCATCGTCGTTTCGCCGCTGGTGGCGCTGATGCAGGACCAGGTGGCGGCGCTGAAACTGGCTGGCGTCGCCGCCGAGAGCATCAACTCCGCCCAGGACCGGGAGGACAACGTCGCCATCTGGCGGCGCGTGGCGGGCGGCGAGGTGCGCCTGCTCTATCTCTCGCCCGAACGGCTGATGACGGAGCGCATGGTGGGCGCCTTGTCCCGCCTTGACGTGCAACTGATCGCCATTGACGAGGCCCACTGCATTTCGCAATGGGGCGCGTCGTTCCGTCCTGAATATGACATGCTGCAAACGCTCCGGCGGTCCTTCCCCGGTGTTCCCATCGGCGCCTTTACCGCGACGGCGGACGAGGCGACCCGGCGCGACATTGTGGGCAAGATCTTCGGTGGCGAGGCGGAGGTCTATGTCGCGGGCTTTGACCGGCCCAACCTGCAGCTTGCCGTGGCGCCCAAGGACAATGCCAAGCAGCAGCTCATTGATTTTCTCGATGGCCGGGCGGGCCAGTCCGGCATCGTCTATGCCCTGTCGCGCAAGTCGACCGAGGAGTGGGCTGCCTTCCTCGTCTCCAAGGGGTTCCGCGCCATCGCCTATCATGCCGGCATGGGGGCCGAGGACCGGGCCGAGGCACAGAGCCTGTTCATGACCGACAAGGGCGTGATCGTCTGTGCCACCATCGCCTTCGGCATGGGGATCGACAAGCCGGACGTGCGCTTCGTCTTCCACGCCGACCTGCCGTCGTCGCTCGATGCCTATTACCAGGAGATCGGGCGCGCCGGGCGAGATGGCAATCCGGCGGACGTGAAGATGGTCTATGGCCTCGGCGACATCCAGATGCGCCGCCGCTTCATCGACCAGGAAGAGGGCGGCGACGAGCGCCGGCGGCGCGAGCACAAGCGGCTTGATGCGCTGGTCGCCTATTGCGAGGCGCCGGAGTGCCGGCGGCAGAACCTGCTGTTCTATTTTGGCGAGGAGTCAGCACCCTGCGGCAATTGCGACGTCTGCCTCGACCCCGTTCACCTCGTTGACGGCACGGCAGAGGCTCTGTGGGTTATCGAGGCGGTGAAGGCCACGGGGCAGCGCTTCGGTGCAGCGCATGTGGCAGACGTTCTGGCGGGCAAGAGCAACGACAAGGCTGCCGCCCTGCATCACACCGAACTCGCCGTCTTCGGAATTGGCAAGACGCAGGGGCGCCAGCACTGGCAGTCGATGATCCGGCAAATGGTGGGTGGCGGCTACCTCGCCATCGACGTGGCGGGCTTCGGCGGATTGTCGATTTCGCCCAAGGGCCTTTCACTGGCGCGCGGTGAAGGCACCTTCCGCTGCCGGCAGGATCCGGCGCGGACCTCGCGCAAGGCAGAGCGCGCGCGCAAGATTGTCGCGGCGGTGGAGGAGGGTGGTGTTTCCGAAGAACTGCTGCAGCGGCTGAAGTCACTGCGGGCGAAGCTCGCCAAGGAACGCAGGGTTCCGGCTTACGTGATTTTCACCGATCGCACGCTCATCGACATGGCGGCGAAGCGTCCATTGACGCGCTGGGACTTCGGCGAGGTGAATGGCGTTGGTGAGTCGAAGCTTCAGCAATTTGCAGATATCTTCCTCGCGGAGATTACAGGCTTCGTGCGTCAGGAGAGCGGAGTTGCCTGATTTCAGGGCGGCGGCTAAGTCTATCCTAACGTCAGGATTCGAATCGTGAAACCCTCCCGCTTGCTCGAGGTGAAGGCGCTCATCGTCATCGCCTTGCCGTTGATTTTTGCCTATCTGGCAGATGTTTTGATGATCATCACTGCCAAGATGGTGGTGGGACGCCTTGGCGCAACCGAGCTGGCGGCCGCAGGTATTTCGACCGACCTCTCGTATCAGATGTGCATCATCCTGATGGGATTTTTCTCCGTTGTCGGCGTTTTGGTTTCGGAGGCGCGCGGCGCTTTGAACCGCGAGCGCATCGTGCCCGAACTCGTTCGCAGCATGATCCTCGCCGGACTTCTCGGATTGATCGTGACGGTGGTTGTGCTCAACCTTGGTTCGGTGATGCGAGCACTTGGCCAGCAATCGCAGGTCATCGAGCTTGCAGGCCCTTACTACACGGGCTTCGCCTTCGCCATGCTGCCGATCGTGTGGTTCGGCGTGCTCCGGAGCTTTGCCGCGGCAATGATGAAGACCGGCTTCGTGCTGGCCGTCACCGTGGTGACCGTGATCTTGAACTATATCCTCATGCAGGGGCTGGTTCATGGCAGCTTTGGTTTTGCCAAGATGGGCATTGCCGGGGCCGGCTTTGCATGGGCCGTGTCGATGTGGTTCAAGTTTCTGTGCCTTGCGGTCTACACCTACATCATCGTCCGCAGAAACAGGCTGCCACTCCACCAAGGAACGATTGGTGGCCCGCGCGCCTATGGACCGTTGGTGAGGCTGGGGCTTCCGGTTGCCGGCATCGTGGCCATGGAGTCCGGGCTGTTCGCCGCGACGTCGCTTCTGTCCGGCGTGATGGGGACGGTTGAACTCGCATCCTATCAGATCGTGATGGGATGGATTGCCATCCCCTTCGTTATCTCGCTCGGGATTTCCGAGGCGGCGATGGTGCGTGTTGCCTATTTCGTCGGCGCGCGGGACCCTGCAGCAGCGCGGCAGGCTGGCAACCTGGGAATGGTGGTGGGCGTCGGTGTGCCGCTGCTTCTCGTGGTCGTTCCGCTTCTTGCGCCTGGACTGATCAGTCGGGTCTTCCTCGATCCTTCCGATCCGAACTACGCGGAGATTGGCAGTCTGGTTGCCGGGCTTCTTCTCATCGCTGCCGTGTTCCAGGTATTTGATGGTTTGCAGGCCATCGCCAGCCACGCGCTGCGCGGCCTCAAGGATGCCGTTGTGCCGCTCGTCATCGCCGGCGTCGGTTACTGGCTGATCGGGTTAGGCAGCGGCTATGTCTTCGGGTTCCACTTCGGGTGGGGTGCACTCGGCTTGTGGGGCGGCGTGGCCATCGGGTTGGCCTTCACCGGGACGCTGCTGGCCTGGCGCTTCGAATTGCTTGCGAAACGTCAGTTGCCGGAGTGATTGGTGGTCGAGATGTAGGTCTCGTCCTCCTGGCCCGCACGCTCGAACTTCAGGAAGTCATAATAGCCGCAGTGGCCTTCACCCGGGAAAATTCGGCAGGTTGAGGGGCGCGCGGTGTAGATGGTGCAGCGGCGCTCGGTGGTGTCGAAGAACTGGCAGATCTTGCCGAAGTGCTCGTCCTTCTGGCGGCGCATCACGCGCTTGTAGCCATGCGCCGACTTGAAGAATTTCTTCTCGGCCTGCTTGAGGCTCAGGCCGAAGTGCTTGGCGATGCGCTCGGCATCCTTGTCCTTCACTTCGATGACCGGGTAGGAGCAGCAGTAACCGGGGCACTTCAGGCAGTCATATTTCGCACGGGCCATGGGTCTCGATTCCAGATGAGATGTCGGGCCGGACGCTAGGACGATGCGGCTTTGCCTGCAACGGCTGGCGGCTTCTGGCCGCTCAGTTGGGCGAATTTCCTGTTGGTATCTGCGATCTCGCCCATCATCCACTCGCGGAAGGCCCGGACGGGCACCGCTTCCTTCTGGCCCTTGCCGCGCACGATCCAGTAATGCCAGTGGTCCTTCATGTCGAAATTGAAGGGACGCGCCAGCCAGCCTTCAAGCAATGCTTCCGTGGCCAGCACCTGGTCGGTGAGGGCAAAGCCCTGGCCCGCTTCCGCGGCCTCGATGGCGAGGTGGTTCTGGAACAACGTGCCGCGCCAGTCCTCGACGCCCGAGACGCCCGCTGCGGCCAGCCAGTCGGCCCACCATTGCTTGCGCGATTCATGGAGCAGGTTGAAATCGGAAAGGTCGGCAGGCTTCAGGTCCGGCCGGTCCTTCAGCAGCTTTGGCGCGCAGACCGGGAAGATCATGGCATCGGTGAGCTTGCTCGCCTCAACGTCATCCCACTGGCCCGTGCCATAGCGGATGCCGACATCGGCTTCGCCGGAGCGGAAGTCAGCGAGCTTGCTTGTGGGGTCGATCGAAAGTTCGATGTCCGGGTGGAGGTCGTTGAAGCGGCCGAGCCGCGGCACCAGCCAGCGCGACGCAATCGACGGCTCAACGCTGACCTTCAACTGGCGCACATCGCCCACCGCAGCGGCTTCGCGGGTTGCATCTGCCAACTGGTCGAAGAGGGGGGTGAGGCGCAGGGCGAAGCGCCGCCCCGCATCTGTGAGTTCTACGCCCCGCCCCGTGCGGGTGAACAGTGGCGTACCGAGCCAATCCTCCAGATCGCGCACATGGCGACTGATGGCAGCATGGGTGACGAAGAGCTCCGCTGCGGCCTCCGTGAAGTTTTCCAGCCGTGCGGCGGCCTCGTAGGCCTTTAGGGCATTGAGTGATGGTAGACGACGTCCCAAGAGCTGACCTGTGAGTTTTTGTTACAGGTAGCGTAGATTAATGCCGTTTGTGTTGCAAGAGCGAAGAGAACATATTGGGGACGTTCAAGAGAAGCCAATTTAACGGCCAAGGAGATTGTCATGAACTGGATTTTGGACACTTATTCAAACGTTTACCAGACTGCCATGATGCAGTCAAAAGACGCTGAGCACCTTGCTGCACCTGCGAAGGAAGGCATCAATGCCCGTCGTACCAAGCTGTTCGGCCTGCTCAAGCGCCGCTAACCCATTCCGGCGGCTTGGCCTCATGTGGCCGGGCCCGCTGCCTCAGCCGCAGCCACCAAGTCGACTTCGACCACCAGCCTTTCGTCAGCCAGGCCTGCCACGATGAGAAGCGTCGCGGCGGGCCTGTGTCCTTTCAGGAACCGGTCCCGCGTGGCGCGGTAGATGCCGAGGTGCGCGCGCTCGGTGATGTAGCAGTGCGCGTCGACGATGTTGGTATGGTCCATGCCGGCGGCGGCGAGCACCGCGAGGGCGTTCTCCCAGGCCAGTTCATGTTGGCGAGCAGGGTCGGCCGGGATCTGACCGTCGAGCGCCACCCCCACCTGACCGGAGACATGCACCACCCGGTGGCCAGGCGGGATCTCAATTCCCTGCGCATAGGCGGAGAGGGGCTTGGGAGCGTTGTCCGTCTCGAGCGTCCTGATCATCGCAATCTCCACCTGCTTAATCTTCTTGTCAGGAACGAGCCTAGGACGCTTGCGAGGGAACAAAAAGAGAACTATAGATGCGGTGTGGATAAGGCTCCGAGCGCTGCTGTGCGGCGGCCAGCCTTTGACTAGGGTGCCCGGAAATCAAGGAGTGGTGTCATGGCAGGATCGGTAAACAAGGTCATTCTCGTCGGCAATCTCGGCCGCGATCCGGAAGTGCGCCACACGCAGGACGGCAAGCCCATTGTCAACCTGTCGCTTGCCACCTCGGAAAGCTGGCGCGACCGCAACACTGGCGAGCGAAAGGAAAAGACCGAGTGGCACCGCGTGGTGATCTTCAATGAAGGCCTCGCCAAGGTTGCCGAGCAGTATCTGAAGAAGGGCTCGACCATTTACATCGAAGGTCAGCTGCAGACTCGCAAGTACACGGACAAGGACGGCGTCGAGAAGTATTCGACGGAAATCGTTCTGCAGGGCTTCAACAGCGTGCTGACCATGATCGGTGGTCGTGGTGGTGAGGGTGCTGGCGGCGGCATGGGCGGTGGCGGCGACGAGTTTGGTCAGTCGAGCCCCATGGAACGGCCGCGCGCCGGTGCCGGTGGCCGGGCCACAATCCCGGCGCGTGACCTCGACGACGAAGTGCCGTTCTGAGGCGCTTTCCGAGGGTCAGAAAACGGGCCGTTTCAAAGCTCCGCGAGAGCGGCGATTAGGCCCGAAAATCAACAGCTTTTCATTGTATCGGCGGGCCTCACCACCTAGATTGGAGAGACCGCCGAATCGTTGCCGCGCTGGCATCGGTTGGGAACTTTTTTCCCGGGCTAGATAACAGGTTTTCCGTGGCCGACAACGACGACCAGAAGGGCTCCGTTCCGCCCTCCAATCCTTCCGAGATTGCGCTCATTTCCATCGAAGAGGAAATGCGCAAGAGTTATCTCGATTATGCAATGAGCGTGATCGTCAGTCGTGCGCTTCCCGATGTGCGCGACGGGTTGAAGCCGGTGCATCGCCGCATCCTGTTCTCGATGAACGAGAATGGCTATGACTGGAACAAGGCCTACCGGAAATCCGCCCGCATCGTCGGCGACGTCATGGGTAAGTATCACCCGCATGGCGACCAGTCGATCTATGATGCACTGGTGCGCATGGCGCAGGAATTTTCGCTGCGACTTCCGCTCATCGATGGACAGGGAAACTTCGGCTCGGTTGACGGCGATCCGGCAGCGGCGATGCGTTACACCGAGTCCCGTATGGCCAAGGTGGCGCATGAACTGCTCGAGGACATCGACAAGGACACCGTCGATTTCCAGTCCAACTACGACAATTCCGAACGCGAGCCGACGGTGCTGCCGGCGCGCTTCCCCAACTTGCTGGTCAATGGTTCCGGCGGCATCGCCGTCGGCATGGCCACCAACATGGCGCCCCATAACCTCGGCGAAGTGATCGACGCCTGCATGGCGGTGATCGACAACCCGGCTGTCAGCATTGAAGACTTGATCGATATCATTCCGGGACCGGACTTCCCGACGGGGGGTCTGATCCTCGGTCGCGTTGGCATCAAGTCGGCTTTCCACACCGGCCGCGGTTCGGTGGTCATGCGGGCCCGCGTCGCTGTGGAGGAAATCCGCAAGGAGCGCGAGGCGCTGATTGTCACAGAAATTCCCTATCAGGTGAACAAGGCGCTGATGATCGAGCGCATCGCGGATCTCGTCCGCGAAAAGAAACTCGAGGGCATCTCCGACATCCGCGACGAGTCCGATCGTCAAGGCATGCGTGTCGTCATTGAACTGAAGCGCGATGCGATGGCGGAAATCGTGCTGAACCAGCTCTACCGCTATACGCCGCTGCAATCGACCTTCGGCATCAACAATGTCTGCCTCACCGGCGGACGGCCCGAACTGCTGAACCTGAAGGAGTTGCTTCAGGCTTTCGTCGCCTTCCGCGAGGAGGTGGTGACGCGGCGCACCAAGTTCCTGCTCAACAAGGCGCGTGACCGCGCGCATGTGTTGGTGGGTCTCGCCATTGCGGTGGCCAACATCGACGAGGTCATCCGCCTGATCCGCACCTCGAAGGATGCCGCCGAGGCCCGCGAGGCGCTGATGGCGCGCGACTGGCCGGCGAAGGACATGGCGCCGCTGATCGTGCTCATTGCCGATCCGCGCCACACGCTGACGGCGGAGGGCACCTACCGCCTGTCCGACGAACAGGCCCGCGCCATCCTCGACCTGCGCCTGCAGCGCCTCACCGCGCTGGGCCGTGACGAGATTGCCGAGGAACTGCAGAAGCTTGCCGAAGAGATCAAGGATTACCTCGAGATCCTACGCTCGCGCGCACGCGTTTTGCGCATCATCAAGGACGAACTCACGGAAATTCGCAACGAGTTCGCCACGCCGCGCCGCACCGAGATTGTCGAGAACGAGGGCGAGGTCGAGGACGAGGACCTGATCCAGCGTGAGGACATGGTCGTGACCGTAAGCCACGCGGGCTATGTGAAGCGCGTGCCGCTGTCGACCTATCGGGCTCAGCGCCGCGGTGGCAAGGGCCGCTCCGGCATGGGCACGAAGGACGAGGATTTCGTGACGAAGCTTTTCGTCGCCTCGACCCATACGCCGATCCTGTTCTTCTCCTCCGCCGGCATGGTTTACCGCCTCAAGGTCTGGCGCCTGCCCATCGGCAGTCCGCAGTCACGTGGCAAGGCACTCATCAATCTGTTGCCACTTGAGCAGGACGAGCGCATCACGACGATCCTGCCGATGCCCGAGACGGCCGCGGAAGCGGAAGGCCAGTTCCTGATGTTCGCCACGCGCTCCGGCACGGTGCGCCGCAACGAGATTTCGGATTTCGAACAGATCAACCGTGCGGGCAAGATCGCCATGAAGCTCGACCCGGGCGACATGATCGCGGGCGTCGAGATCTGCACCGAGAAGGACGACGTGCATCTGACCACCGCCAAGGGCCAGTGCATCCGGTTCCCGGTTGAAGAGGTTCGCGTGTTCAAGGGCCGTGACTCAACCGGTGTGCGCGGCATTCGACTGGAGGACGAGGACCACCTCATCTCCATGTCTATCCTCCGGCATGTCGAGGCTACCGCTGACGAGCGCGCGGCCTTCCTTAAGATGTCGCGTGCGGTTGCGGGTGAAGAACAGGAAGCCGGTGTCGCTGACGAGGAGGGTTCCTCGGAGACGACGCTCAGCCAGGAGCGCTATGCCGAGATGGGCGCTGCCGAGCAGGTGATCCTGACGATTTCCGCCAATGGCTATGGCAAGCGCACCTCTTCCTACGAATACCGCATCACCGGCCGCGGCGGCAAAGGCATCGTCGCCATGGCGGTGAACGATCGCAACGGCCCGCTGGTGGCAAGCTTCCCCGTAGAGGACGCCGACCAGATCATGCTGGTGACAGATGGTGGGCAACTGATCCGCACGCCGGTGCGCGACATTGGCAAGAAAGGTCGTTCGACGCAGGGCGTCATCGTGATCGATGCGGCGGATGACGAGCACGTGGTCTCCGTCGAGCACATCACCGAGGAGGACGGCGAGGAGAACGAGGCCTGATTGCCATGGGCGTGTTTCTCGCCTTCGCGAGTGCCTGCACGCTCGAGTTTCTCGCTGCCGACCTGACGCCCTTGCGCGTGGTGGGCGGTCTGTGGCTAGCTTCTCCCGTTCTGGAGATACTCGGATGACCCTCGAATCCTACCTTGCCTTTACGGCCGCGGCGGCGGCGCTGGCCTTCGTGCCGGGGCCGACGGTGACGGTCATCATCGCGAATAGCCTGCGCAACGGGCACCGTGCCGGGCTCATGAATGTTGCCGGCACACAGGCGGGCTTCGTCATCTGGCTGGCCATCGCCGCCTTGGGCCTCGGCGCCGCCATCAAGATGATGGGCGTGTGGTTCGACGTGTTGCGTTGGGCGGGCGCGCTTTACCTCATGTGGCTGGCGATCAAGCTGTTCCGCTCCAATGGCGATCTTGCCGTGGCGGTTGACCGGGCGCGGCCAAAGGGCAGCTTCTTCCTGCAGGGCTTCGTCGTCATCATGTCCAACCCCAAGATGCTGGTGCTGTTCGGGGCGCTGATCCCGCCCTTCATCACGCCGGACGGCAGCGCCATGCAGCAGATCCTCATCCTCGGCGCCACCTTCATGGTGATCGCCGGCTTCGGCGACGTGATGTACGCACTGATGGCGGGAAAGGCCGGCAGCTTCCTGTCGCGCACGCGCATCCGCGCACTGGAAATCGTCAGCGGCTGCTTCCTCATGGGCGGCGGCATCTGGATGGCATTGAGAGGACGCTGACATGGCACCTACCGGCTTTTACCCCGGGTCCTTTGACCCTGTCACCTATGGCCACCTGGACATCATCGCCCGGGCCGCACGCCTGGTGGACAAACTGGTCCTGGGCGTTGGCGTGCACCACGGAAAGCAGGCGCTGATCGATGCCGAGATGCGGATCGCGCTTCTTGAACAGGTCACAAAGCCGATCGCGGAACATACGGGTGTCAAGATTGCCATGGCAACCTTCGATGGGCTCGCCGTCGATGCCGCCCGTAAGTGTCATGCGGGCGTGATCATCCGCGGCCTGAGGGACGCGACCGATTTCGACTATGAGGTGCAGATGGGGCAAATGAACGGGGCCATGGCGCCGGACATCGAGACGGTGTTTCTTGCCGCATCACCTGCAACCCGCATGATCGCGTCATCCTTGGTGAAGCAGATCGCCAGGATGGGCGGTGACATTACCCTGTTTATTCCCCGGGAGGCGCAGGAGGTCATGGCCAAGGCCTTGGCCAAGTCTTCGCATTGACATTTTGTTCCTGTCCCCTCAGGAACGGCATCGACAACAATGGGAGTTACCATGATCAGGAAACTGGCACTGGCTGCACTGGCAGCGAGCCTTCTCAGCAGCCCGGCGCTTGCCGCCGAGAAGCTCAAGATTGAAACCAGCAAAGGCTGTTCCTTCGACATCACGCTGCGTTCGGACCTGGCGCCGAAGCACGTTGCCCAGATCACGAAGCTGGCCAAGGACGGTTTCTATGATGGCATCGTGTTCCATCGTGTCATCGACGGCTTTATGGCCCAGACGGGTGACCCGACCGGCACCGGCATGGGTGGCTCCAAGCTGCCGGACATCAAGGCGGAGTTCACACAGGAGCCGTTCAAGCGCGGCACCGTGGGCATGGCCCGCTCCAGTGACCCGGATTCCGGCAATAGCCAGTTCTTCGTGATGTTCGCGCCGGGTGACTTCCTGAATGGCCAGTACACCGTTTGGGGGCAGGTGGACGAGACAGGAATGGCCTGCGTGGACCAGATCGCCCGCGGCGAACCGCCGGCGACCCCAGACAAGATGATCAAGGTTACGGTGGAGTAAGACACATGGCTGATCTCGAAAACACCCTCTATCTCGACGTGGCCAACGCAAAGGGCGAAGCCAAGGGCCGCGTCACCATCGAACTCCGCCCCGACCTGGCGCCGAACCACGTGGCGCGCATCAAGGAACTGGCCCGCGAAGGCGCCTATGATGGCGTGGTGTTCCACCGCGTGATCGAGGGCTTCATGGCCCAGGGCGGTGACGTGCAGCATGGCAACACCACGTCCGCCAGCTTCAACCCCGGCAACGCCGGCATGGGAGGCTCCAAGAAGCCGAACCTGAAGCAGGAGTTCTCAAAGGAACCGCATGTGCGGGGCGTTTGCTCCATGGCCCGTTCGCAGAACCCTGACTCGGCCAACAGCCAGTTCTTCATCTGCTTCGGCGATGCCGGTTTCCTCGACCGCCAGTACACGGTGTGGGGCAAGGTTACGGACGGCATGGACATCGTCGACGGTATCAAGCGCGGCGAGCCTGTGCGCGAGCCGGACAAGATTGCCAAGATGCAGGTTGCTGCGGACGCCTGATGACATGATACGGCTCTCCGCCGCCGCAGTGTTCGTCCTCACTGGCCTGGCGCTTCCGGCGCGGGCCACGGAGTGGATGGACTGCGGCGACGCGGAGAAGACGGTGAGCATGCGCATGCTCCTCGGTGCCATGGACGTGATTGCCGTCAACACCATCGAAATTGAGGCGGCTGGCAAGACGTGGTCAACCGGCGGGGCGAATGGCGCAATCCGCATCACCACCGGCCAGGCTTTTGAAACCGCCGATCAAATTTGGGTTGACGTCACCGACGAAAATGTCGGGCAGGTCGTTGCCAAGCTTCGCTTGTTCAAGGCTTCGGACGATACGGAAGGGCTGGAGAACAGCTATGCCGCGGCCGGAACGCTGTCATTGCCGGGGTTGGGGGTCTGGGCCATCAGCTGTTCAGGTCCCTAGTTCCCCCTAAAGTCCGAAAGATCCGCATGCGCGTTTCCGATTTTGATTTCGAGCTACCGCCGGAGCGAATTGCCTTGCGCCCGGCCTCCCCTCGCGATGCCTCGAAGCTCCTTGTCGTCCGACAGGAGGCGCTTGAAGATCGGATTTTCCGTGACTTGCCGGACCTTCTCAGGGCAGGCGATGTGCTCGTCTTCAACAACACGAGGGTGATCCCGGCTTCACTGAGCGGGCATCGCACCGGGCGGCTTGGGACGACCCCCAGGATCGAGGCATTGCTCCACTTGCGTCTCGACGGTTCTCGCTGGAAGGCCTTCGTCAAACCCGCCAAGAAACTCGGGAAGGGCGACAGACTGAGGTTTTCTCGTGACGGAAGTTCCTTATTTATCAAGGAAATATGCGCTACCGTTGAGGAGAAAGGTGAGGCGGGTGAGGTTACGCTCGCCTTTGATCTGGCGGGGCCGTCCCTTGACGACGCCATCGCTTCACTGGGCCAGATGCCTTTGCCGCCCTATATTGCCGGCAAGCGGGACACAGACGACCGGGACAGGGCAGATTATCAGACATTCTACGCCGAACGTGACGGCGCAGTGGCGGCGCCCACGGCCGGACTTCACTTTACGCCAGCTGTCATAAAACGTCTCCAAGAACTCGAAATAAAACAAGAAATCGTGACTCTGCATGTTGGTGCCGGGACCTTTCTGCCGGTGAAATCCGAGGACACGAGAGATCACAAGATGCATGCGGAATGGGGCGAGGTGTCATCCGCCACCTGTGACCGGCTCAAGGCCGCCAGGGCGAGTGGGGGGCGGATCATTGCCGTCGGCACAACATCGTTGCGCCTTTTGGAGAGTTCGGGGCTGGAGCCATTTTCGGGTACGACGGAGATCTTCATCACCCCCGGCTACCGGTTCCGGGCGGTTGACCTTCTTGTCACGAATTTCCACCTCCCCAAATCCACATTGTTCATGTTGGTTGCGGCCTTTGCCGGGCTGGAGCGCATGCGTTCCGCCTACGCTCACGCCATTGCGAATGACTATCGGTTCTATTCCTACGGCGACTCCAGCCTGCTATTCCCCGCTCCATGACCATTGAATTCAATTTCACGCTCCACGGAACTGACGGCAACGCCCGCCTCGGTACGGTTCACACGCTTCACGGCGATGTTCGCACGCCGGCATTCATGCCGGTCGGCACTGTCGGTACTGTCAAGGGGCTTTACCTTGACCAGGTTGAGGCAACGGGGGCGGACATCATCCTCGGCAATACCTATCACCTCATGCTGCGGCCCGGGGCGGAGGAGGTGGCAAAGCTTGGAGGTCTCCACCACTTCATTGGTTGGAAGCGACCAATCCTGACGGATTCGGGCGGCTTCCAGATCATGTCCCTGTCCAAGATCCGCAAGATCACCGAACAGTCGGCCATGTTTCAGTCCCACATCGATGGACGCAAGTACGAACTGTCGCCCGAGAGAGCGATGGAAGTCCAGCGCCTGCTGGGGTCTGACATCCAGATGCAGCTTGACCAGTGCATCCAGTATCCGCACACCGAGAAGGAGGCCGAAAAGGCGATGCAACTGTCGCTTCGCTGGGCGGAGCGCTCCCGGACGGCCTTCGGCAGGCAACCGGGCAGGGGAAACTTTGGCATCGTGCAAGGTGGCATAAACCCCAGACTCCGCCGGGAGAGTGCCGAGGGGCTGAAATCGATCGGCTTCGAAGGTTATGCCATCGGTGGCCTGGCGGTGGGCGAGGGCCATGACCTGATGCTTCAGGCCATCGAGCATACCATTCCGCACCTCCCTCAGGATCGGCCTCGGTATCTTATGGGCGTGGGAACTCCGGAAGACATCCTGGAATCGGTTGCCCGGGGCATCGACATGTTCGATTGCGTCCTCCCCACCCGGTCGGGCCGGCATGGCCAGGCCTTCACGCGGTTCGGCAAGATCAATCTACGCAATGCCAGGCACGCTCATGACCCCCGTCCGCTGGATCCGGAGCATCCTTGTCCGGCCCTTTCACAGTATTCGCGAGCTTATTTGCACCATCTGATCCGTTCGGGTGAGCTGCTCGGCATGATGCTGTTGTCGTGGGCGAATATTGCCTATTATCAGTCTCTGATGCAGGGCATCCGATCGGCAATTTCCGAAAATCGCTTCGAGGAATTCCGGGCTACAACCAAGGAATACTGGAAGCGCGGCGATATCCCGGCATAATCAGCTGCTGAATGGGAGGAAGACCACATGAAACTTTCGGATGAGGTGATCATCCCCGTACCGCGCATCAAGGTATGGGAAGCATTGAACGACGCCGAATTGCTGCGCCAGTGCATCCCCGGATGCGAGGAAATCATCAAGAAGTCTGACACGGAGATGGAAGCCAAGGTAACCGTGAAGATGGGCCCGGTGAAGGCCAGCTTCAAAGGTGCCGTTACGCTCTCGGAACTGGACCCGCCGAACGGGTATCGCATTTCAGGCGAGGGAAAGTCGATGATGGGAGGCGCCGTAGGAGGCGCCCATGTCCGCCTTGAGGATGTACCCGAAGGTACCAGGCTGACCTACGACGTTGACGCCCAGGTGACGGGAAAGATCGCCAGCCTTGCGCAACGCTTCATTGAACCGACAGCCAAGCAACTCTCTGCTCAGTTCTTTGAGAGCTTCGCAAAACTCGCGGCGAACGAACCGGGCTAGCTCACTTGCCCGTACCACCGGTGTGCTCGCCCTCCCGGGTCAGATAGTATGCGGCGAGAATGGGCAGGAAGGTCACCGCAATGACGATCAGGGCCACGACATTGGTCACTGGTCTCTGGCGCGGGCGGATGAGTTCATTCAGCATCCAGATCGGCAACGTTGTCTGTTGGCCCGCGGTGAATGTCGTGACGATGACCTCGTCAAAGGACAGTGCGAAAGCCAGCATGCTGCCGGCAAGAAGCGCTGAACCGATTTGGGGCAGGATCACATGGCGAAAGGTCTGGGGTCCATTGGCGCCGAGATCCATCGAGGCCTCGATCATGCTGCCGGACAATCTGCGAAACCGGGCCAGCGCATTGTTGTAGACCACCACAATGCAAAAAGTGGCATGGCCGAGAACAATGGTCCATGTCGAAAATGGCACCGACATGATGTCGAATGCCGACCGCAATGAAATACCGGTGATGATGCCCGGGAGTGCGATTGGCAGAATGAACAGAAGGGAAATCGAATCCTTGCCAAAGAACTTCGCCCGCGAGAGGGCAGCGGCCGCGAGCGTTCCCAGAACCAGCGCGATCAATGTTGCCAGCGTCGCAACCTTTACCGATAGCCATAACGGTCCCCAAATGTCAGGGCGCTCAAACCAAACCACCGAAAACCAGCGCAAGGTCAAGCCTGGTGGCGGGAACTGGAAACTCTTTTCCTCGGTTGTGAAGGCATAGAGGAAGATCAACGCAAGTGGCAGATGCAGAAAGAGCAGCCCGCCGATTGCCGCCATCTTCAAGGGGAGAGAGGCTGGTGTTTCAGAGTGCATTGAAGGCCCCCATGCGCCGCGCCACGATCAGGTATATGCCCATGATGATGACCGGAACCACCGTGAAGGCTGCTGCGAGCGGAATGTCACCCGCTGTGCCCTGGAGCGCATAGACCGTCGTGCCGATGAACGGACGCGAATTGCCGACGATCTGAGGGATGATGTAGTCACCCAAGGTGAGAGAGAAGGTGAAGATTGAACCGGCAATGATGCCTGGGAGAGCCAGTGGGAAGATCACCGTCGAGAACGTCTGACGGGGTGTGGCACCAAGATCCGCTGAGGCCTCGATGAAGTTCTTGGCGACCCGTTCCAGGGCCGCTTGCGTCGGCAGGATCATGTAGGGCAGCC
Organism: Rhizobium sp. Q54; assembly: GCA_945889445.1. Lineage (GTDB taxonomy): Bacteria > Pseudomonadota > Alphaproteobacteria > Rhizobiales > Aestuariivirgaceae > Aestuariivirga. The sequence continues at coordinate 20,060 of CAMDBX010000017.1, read as the reverse complement.
AGATGTAAACGAAGACGAGAAAAGTCCCGATGTAGCTGAACGAAAGAGATGATCCGCCGATCACAGGCAGAGCAAGCAAGCCATCCAGCACCCAACCCAGATGAAGCTTGTCTGCTATCCATGTGATGATCCCTTCCTTGGCGAGGATCAGCTTCCAGGCATAGACCTTGACGAGATAGCTCGACCAGAGCGGCATCATGACCGCAAGGTAGAACAAGGCCTTCCAGCCGCCTCGGGCATAGCGGGCAGCATAGTAAGCGATGGGAAATGCCACGATTGCGCTGACGATCGTCACCGCCGCCGCCATCACGACGGTGCGCAGGATGATGGTCAGGTTGGTGGGCGTGAAGAGCCGCCGGTAGGTGGAGAAGGTGAACTCATGGACGATGAGCCCGGAGAATTCGTCCAGTGAGTAGAAGCTTTGGAGAAGTAGCGCGAAGAGCGAGCCAAGATAGACAATTCCGATCCACAGCAATGGCGGCAAGAGAAGCGCCAGCGTCAGGATGCCGGAATTGCGGTAAAGGAAATCCGCCAATCTGCCCCGCGAGTGAGCGCTTGTTGCGGTGTTCATGCCGCGTCCATGGCAACAAGGTTATGGGTTTCCCATGCGAGCTGCACAGGATCCCCCTCCTTGAAGATGTCGTTGAGTGTGGGAACAACGGCGGCAATCCGGGTTCCCTCCACATCGGTAGAAATGCGCGTGACAGCGCCTTGGTACTGGATCGAGATGATGTGGCCGGAAACCGTATGATGGTTGCCGTGAACGGGCTCGCCCGGTGCAACCACCTTGATTTTCTCGGGCCTCAGGCTTGTCCAGGCCTTTGTGCCGCCGTGCGCCATCGCGAATTCCGGGGGCAGAAGATTTGAGGAGCCGACGAAATCAGCAACGAACCGGGATCTCGGTCGCTCGTAGACGTCATTCGGCGTGCCTTCCTGGACAATCTTGCCGTCATTGAAGATTGCGACCCTGTTTGCCATGGACAGGGCTTCGCCCTGGTCGTGGGTCACGAACACAAACGTGATGCCAAGCTGCTTCTGAAGCGCCTTGAGTTCCTCCTGCATCTGTTCGCGGAGTTTGAGGTCAAGTGCGCCAAGAGGTTCGTCAAGCAGCAGGACTTTGGGTTGGTTCACGAGGGCGCGTGCCAACGCGACGCGCTGGCGCTGGCCGCCGGAAAGCTGCGAAGGGCGGCGTTGTTCGAAGCCCTTGAGCTTGACCATGGAGAGAGAGTCGAGCGCCTTGGCATCGCGCTCAGCCCGCCCTACGCCCTTTATCATGAGCCCGTAGGCGACGTTCTCGCCCACAGTCATATGCGGGAAGAGAGCATAGTCCTGAAAAACCGTATTGACGTTGCGCCTGTAGGGCGGGAGCCCTTCTGCAGTTTGACCGAAAATCTCGATGTGGCCGGACGATGGTTGCTCGAAGCCAGCGATCAGCCTGAGGCATGTTGTCTTGCCGGAACCCGACGGGCCAAGCATTGCGAAGAATTCGCCCTCGGCGATCTCGAGTGACACATCATCCACCGCCCTCACATGTCCGAAGTGGCGAGATACGCGTTGGAAGCTGACGGCTGCTGGCATCTTCGTTCCTGAACTGGAGACCCCGGCCGCATAGGGCCGGGGCCGATTGCTGTGTCGTGCGTGGTTACTGGCTCATGACTTCACGGTAAGCCTTGTCCCACTGCGAGTAGGGTATGCAACCACCCTCTGCCTCGCACTTGGAAGTCGGGGTGCGCCAGAACCAGATCTTCTCGAAGTTCTCAAAACCGTTGGTCGCGCAGCCGGCATCCGTCAGAAGCGCATTGCCTTTGCATGCTGCCGGAACGGCCGGAACGGAACCGAACCACGCGGCGAGATCGCCTTGAACCTTGGGCGAAATCGAGTGGTTCATCCACATATAGGCACAGTTGGGGTGCGGAGCCTCAGCGTGCAGCATCGTGGTGTCTGCCCAGCCTGTAGCACCCTCTTCGGGTACGGTAGATGCGACAGGTTGCTTGTCAGCCTGGAGAAGGTTGACCTGGAAGGGCCATGATGAGGATGCGACCACGCCTTCGTTCTTGAAGTCATCGATCTGGACCATGGCGTCATGCCAATAGCGACCGACCAGCTGGCGCTGACCCTTGAGAAGGGTAATGGCAGCGTCAAACTGCGCCTGGTTCAGTTCGTAAGGGTTCTTGATTCCGAGTTCGGGCTTGGTTTTCATCAAGTAGACCGCAGCATCAGCCACATAGATCGGTCCATCGAATGCCTGGACGCGACCCTTGTTCGACTTGCCGTCCGGGAGGTTCTGTTCCTCGAATACGATCGACCAGCTCTTGGGGGCTTCCTTGAAGATGTTGGTGTTGTAGGCCAAAACATTGGGGCCCCACTGATAGGGAACACCATAGTGCGCCCCGTCGACGGTGTGCCAGGGCGCATCCTTCAGGCGGTCATCGACGGAAGACCAGTCCTTGATGAGTTCAACGTTGACAGGCTGGACCTTCTTGCCAGCCACGAGACGCAGCGAGGCATCGCCGGATGCAGTGACGAGGTCGAACCCGCCCTGGTTCATCAGGGTTACCATCTCGTCCGACGTGGCGGCGGTCTTGACGTTGACCTTGCAGCCTGTTTCCTTCTCGAAGCTGGTCACCCAGTCATAGTTCTTGTCCGTCTCGCCGCGCTCGATGTAGCCGGGCCATGCGACGATATCGACCTGACCCTCTCCCGGGCCGATTTCCTTTTTCATCTCCTGGGCTGTGGCCAGCCCCGTGACCGCGGCTAGCGCGGTGAGCGAGACGATCGCTGTCTTCATGAAGGTCATAGTTCAGTTCTCCCTGTTGAGCCGAAGTTTCGGACTGCCCGCTTGGCAGCCGCCTGCGGCTCGTGTCATGTATTGTGAACCGAAGTGCTCCTTGAGTTCAACCCCGGCAAATAATGAGGACGAGCGACATGACGAGCGTGTGGATCGCCTCACCTCTTGCCATACTGGCTGAGGCACCCGGGGGGATTGTCGTGCGGGGTGGGCGGATTGTTGAACTCGTGCCAGCCGGAGCCACCCCATCGAGCGCCATTGATGAGGTTTTCGACGCCTCAAGGCACGTGGTCCTGCCTGGACTGGTGAACACCCATCACCATTTCTATCAGACGCTCACGCGCGCCCACCCCGACACCATCAACAAGAAGCTCTTCGACTGGCTGAAGGCTTTGTATCCGAGTTGGTCACGTCTGACGCCCGAATCGATGCGACTGGCGACGAGGCTGGCCCTCACCGAGTTGCTGATGTCGGGCGTGACGACCACCTCTGATCACCACTACCTGTTTCCTGCCCATCTTGACGACGCGATGGACATCCAAGTCGAAGAGGCCCGGAGACTTGGAATGCGCATGACGGTAACGCGTGGATCGATGAACCTTTCGATCAAGGACGGTGGACTGCCACCCGACTCGGTGGTCCAGGACGAGGACACGATCCTGGCGGACTGCGAGCGGGTGATCGGGAAGTATCACGAACGAGGGGAGGGGGCGATGATCCAGATTGCCCTTGCACCCTGTTCTCCCTTCAGCGTTACCAAGTCCTTGATGTGTGCTTGCGGGGAAATTGCCGAAAAGCATGACTGTCGTCTGCACACCCATCTCGCTGAAGCGCATGATGAGGATGCCTATTGCAAGGCCATGTTCGGCATGAGTCAGCTTGACTACCTCGAGGATGTTGGTTGGCTGAACAGCCGTACTTGGCTTGCCCACGGCATTCACTTCTCTGACGATGACGTGAATCGTCTTGGTCAGCACAGGGTAGGGGTTTGCCATTGCCCGACATCGAATATGGTGCTGGCTTCAGGCCACTGCCGCACACGTGAACTGGAGGCGGCGGGAGCACCTGTCGGTTTGGGCGTAGACGGGTCCGCTTCCAACGATTCCTCAAATCTGATGGAGGGTGTCCGGCACGCTCTGATGCTGAACAGACTGACCATGATGCATCGGTGACGCATTTGGATGCATTGCGCTGGGCCACACAGGGGTCCGCGCGTTGTCTGGGGCGTGCTGACATCGGTGAAATCGCGTCGGGCAAGCAGGCCGATCTTGCGCTGTTCACCCTTGATGACTTGCGCTTTTCCGGGGCAGGAGACCCGCTTGCCGCACTTGTTCTGTGTGGCGCGCACCGAGCCGACCGTGTCATGATCGGCTGACAATGGCGTGTGCTGGATGGTTCACCGGTTGGAATAGACGTTGCAGCGCTTCGCGCCTCCCATGGCGCTGCCGCGCTCCGATTCCTGTGAAGAGGGCGATGGGCTGATGGACCTGGTCGCGGAATACAACAACCGTGCCCTCGTTCCCGGCCATGGTGAGATCATCTCACGATGGCACCGGGATGCGGCTGCCTACCGGGCATTTGCTGGCGGGGAACTGGATGTTCCCTATGGCGCTCGGCCGCGCAATCGGCTGGATATCTTCCCGGGGGGAGGTGGTGCCGGGGACGGCGCGCTGGTCGTTTTCATCCATGGAGGATACTGGCGGAGCTTTGACAAATCGGTCTTCAGCCATGTCGCGGGTCCAGCCAACGCAGCCGGTCTGGACGTCGTTGTGCCGAGTTATACTCTTTGTCCAGAGGTTACCCTCGCTGACATCATTGATGAAATCCGCCAGTGTTGCCTGTTCCTTTACAAGCGGTATGGCCGGCGGTTGGTTCTGACTGGGCATTCGGCGGGAGGACATCTGGCTGCAGCCATGGCGGCAACGGATTGGGGGCTTTTGGGTGCTCCCCAGGACCTCATCAAGGCAGGCCTGTCGATCAGCGGCATATTTGACCTCCGACCGCTTATGGCGACCCCCTATAACGACGACCTCCGGTTGTCTGCGGTTGACGCTGTGGCTGGGAGCCCCCTGTTTTGGCCAGTCCCAAACCGCATCGTTTTTGACAGTTGGGTCGGCGACGAGGAGAGTTTCGAGTTCCAGCGTCAGGCGCGTTCCATTGCCGCTGCATGGACCGGATTGGGTCTGGACAGCCGCTACGAGGCTGTTCCAGGGGAGAACCATTTCAGTATCGGCGATGCCTTCAGCCGGCCTAACCACCCGATTACCCGGCGGCTTCTTGAGATCGTAAGGGGCTAAAACGATCAAAAAACGCGGATGCAGGGCATGGATCGGTGGGTGAGGCGGGGAAACCGATCTCGGGAAACAGGACCTGGAAGACCCACGGAATGGACCGGCTTCCATTCTTGAAAACCGGCGCAATGGGCCGCACGTATAAAAGCCTGAATATCGTTTTGAATATCCCCTCCACATTCGGGGCAAAGCACCTATATAATTGGTCCCATGCCGAAGCAGCCCAACCACAAAGACGACAACCAGACAGGTGTCATCACCCGAACGGAGGCGAAGACCAAGAAACCTTCGCTTTACAAGGTGCTGCTGCTCAACGACGATTACACCCCCATGGAATTTGTCGTTCACGTGCTGGAGCGGTTTTTCGGAAAGGGACGCGAAGAGGCGACCCGCATCATGCTTCATGTCCATCAGAAGGGCGTCGGCGTCTGCGGGGTCTATACGTTTGAAGTGGCGGAGACCAAGGTAACCCAGGTCATGGACTTCGCGCAGAACCACCAGCATCCCCTCCAGTGCACGATGGAAAAGGAATAGGCTAATGCCGACATTCTCCCGCAGTCTCGAGAAGGCGCTCCACCGCGCTCTTGCACTGGCCAACGAACGCCGCCACGAATATGCAACCCTCGAGCACCTGCTGTTATCTTTGACTGATGACAAGGACGCCGCAGCGGTCATGAAGGCCTGCAATGTCGACCTCGATGTTCTTCGCCGGAGCTTGACCAATTACATCGACAATGAACTCGGCCAGATGATCACGGGCGAGAGGGAGGATTCGAAGCCCACGGCGGGATTCCAGCGGGTCATTCAGCGGGCTGTGATCCATGTCCAGTCCTCCGGCAGAGAGGAGGTAACTGGCGCCAACGTGCTGGTGGCCATCTTCGCCGAACGCGAGAGCCATGCGGCTTACTTCCTGCAGGAGCAGGACATGACCCGGTATGACGCTGTGAACTATATCTCGCATGGCATCGCTAAGCGCTCGGGCCTTTCCGAGACGCGTCCGGTCCGTGGTGTTGACCAGGATCAGCAGGGCGCGAGCAACACCGATGGCGAGGACGGCGGCACCAAGAAGAAAGGGGAGGGCGATGCGCTGGACGCCTATTGCATCAACCTCAACAAGAAGGCCGGAGAAGGCAAGATCGACCCGCTGATAGGGCGCGAGCCCGAGGTCCGCCGTACCATTCAGATTCTCTGCCGCCGGCAGAAGAACAACCCGCTCTTCGTGGGTGATCCTGGCGTTGGCAAGACTGCGATAGCAGAAGGCCTGGCGCGGAAGATCATCAATGGTGATGTTCCGGAGGTTTTGCTGAACTGCACGGTCTACCAGCTCGACATGGGAGCCCTGCTGGCCGGGACTCGGTATAGGGGCGATTTCGAAGAACGCCTCAAGGCCGTGGTGAAGGAGATTGAGTCACGCCCCGGTGCCATCATGTTTATCGACGAAATCCACACAGTCATCGGTGCCGGAGCGACCTCCGGCGGTTCCATGGATGCCTCGAACTTGTTGAAGCCCGCGCTCGCCAATGGTGCGTTGCGGTGCATCGGATCAACGACCTACAAGGAATATCGCCAACATTTCGAGAAGGACCGCGCGCTGGTCCGTCGGTTCCAGAAGATTGATGTGAATGAGCCTTCGATCCCAGATGCAATTGAGATCCTCAAAGGTCTCAAGCCCTACTACGAGGAGTTTCACAAGGTCCGCTACACTGATGATGCCATTGAGACCGCTGTGCAACTTTCTGCCCGCTACATGGCCGACCGCAAGTTGCCAGACAAGGCGATCGATGTGATTGACGAGTCCGGCGCCTCGCAGATGCTGCTGGCGGAGGACAAGCGCCAGAAGGTCATTGGCGTTCCCGAAATCGAGGCGACTGTGGCCACCATGGCCCGCATCCCGGCGAAGACCGTATCCAAGGATGACGCCGCGGTGCTGAAGAATCTCGACGCCGAACTCAAGCGCATGGTTTTTGGCCAGGACAAGGCGATTGAAGCGCTCGCTTCTTCGATCAAGCTTGCGCGTGCTGGTTTGAGAGAGCCTGAAAAACCTATCGGTTGTTATCTTTTCTCGGGTCCAACCGGTGTCGGCAAGACGGAGGTGGCCAAGCGCTTGGCTGAAGTGATGGGCGTGAACATGCTGCGCTTTGACATGTCGGAGTACATGGAGCGCCACTCGGTTTCTCGACTGATCGGTGCCCCTCCCGGATATGTCGGCTTTGATCAGGGCGGTTTGCTCACCGACGGCATTGATCAGCATCCCTACTCGGTCCTACTGCTCGACGAAATCGAGAAGGCCCATCCGGATCTGTTCAACATTCTCTTGCAGGTCATGGATCACGGAAAGCTGACCGATCACAACGGAAAGTCGGTTGATTTCAGGAACGTGATCTTGATCATGACCACCAATGCCGGAGCACAGGACATGGCCCGCGAGGCGATCGGTTTTGGCAATAGCGTTCGACAGGGGGATGACATGGAGGCGATCCAGCGCCTGTTCACGCCTGAGTTCCGGAACCGGTTGGACGCGGTGATACCCTTTGGGCATCTGCCATCTGAGGTTGTGCGCAAGGTCGTTGAAAAGTTCGTGCTCCAGCTCGAGGCACAGCTGGCGGAGCGGCAGGTCAACATTGAGCTTTCAGCCGACGCTGCCGATTGGCTGGCACGCAAGGGCTATGACCAGCAGATGGGCGCGCGACCGTTGGCGCGGATCATCCAGGAGCACGTGAAGAAGCCTTTGGCTGAGGAAGTGCTGTTTGGGAAGCTGACCAAGGGGGGGACTGTCCGCATCCTGCTCAAAGGTGACGACCTGCATTTTGATTACTTGAGCCGCGATGAGGAAAAGTCATTACCAAGGCGTCCGGTTCGGAAGGCACTGCCACGTGCCGTAGCGGAAGGTGGAGCCGAGAAGGAAGGCGAGGGCGGCAAGAAGCCCGCGAAGCGTAAGCCCAAGGCAAAGCTAGAGTGAAGTTCTGCGGCGAAGCGACGGAAAAATGAAGGAAAACCGGCGTACTGCCCAATTGCAGTCGCCGATTTTCTTGTTATTGTATGACGCATTCGGGTTCCCATCGGCCCACGAGGGAGACAAGGCTTGCAGAACGCTGACACGACTGTTGATGGCGATCGCATTGTGGCGGTCCAGGTCACCGATCTTCACAAGAAGTTCGGCGAACTGGAGGTTCTGAAAGGCGTCTCGCTCACGGCTCGCGAGGGGTCAGTCGTATCCATGATCGGTGCTTCCGGATCCGGCAAGTCGACTTTCCTTCGGTGCATCAATTTCCTCGAAATGCCGACGCAGGGTCAAATCGAGGTAACTGGAGAGAAGGTTGCTCTCGATCGTCACAAGGATGGTGATCTCCATCCGGCTGACCGTAAGCAACTCGAACGCATCCGCACCCGGCTCGGCATGGTGTTCCAGAGTTTCAACCTTTGGCAGCACATGACGGTCCTGCAGAACGTCATCGAGGCACCGGTGCATGTGCTTGGTCTGCCAAGGGCCGAGGCCATCGAGCGTGCGGAAAAACTGCTTCACAAGGTTGGACTGTTCGATAAGCGAGACCAGTATCCTGCTTTTCTTTCAGGCGGTCAGCAGCAACGCGCGGCAATTGCACGCGCGCTCTGCATGGAGCCGAAAGTTATGCTTTTTGACGAACCAACGTCGGCACTCGATCCGGAATTGGTGGGGGAAGTCCTCAAGGTCATTCGTGATCTCGCGGATGAAGGGCGCACAATGATCCTCGTGACCCACGAGATGAAGTTTGCGCGTAGCGTGTCGAGTCACGTGATCTATCTGTACAAAGGCGTCATCGAGGAGGAGGGACCACCTTCTCAGGTCTTCGGATCTCCGAAGAGCGATCGCTGTCGCCAATTTGTTTCTTCGGCTCATGCTTGATCCGAAGGAGGCCTTGCCGTCAACACGCCGGGTTTATCAGAAGGCCCGGGATAACAGGGAGAAAAGTGAATGAAACTCAATCGTCGTTTGGCACTTGCCGTTGCTGCTGCAACAATGCTGGCTGGAGCAAGCTCTGCAGCAGTTGCCGACATCAAGTTCGGGGTGGCTGCCGAGCCTTATCCGCCTTTCTCGTCCAAGGATGCGTCGGGCAAGTGGGTCGGATGGGAAATTGACCTGATGGACGCAGTGTGCGCCCAGATGAATGAGAAGTGCGAACTGGTTGAAGTGGCGTGGGATGGCATCATTCCTGCCCTCACCTCCAAGCAGATCGATGTGATCTGGTCCTCGATGTCGATCACCGGTGAGCGCAAGCAGACGATTGATTTCACCAACATGTACTACAACACGCCAACCGTGATCATCGGTGCAAAGACTGGTGACAAGGACATCACGCCCGAGCATTTGAAGGGCAAGGTGATGGGCGCCCAGGTCTCCACCATCCACGAAAAGTACGTGCAGAAGTATTATGCACCGGCTGGCGTTGAGGTGAAGACCTACGCCACGCAGGATGAGGCCAACAATGACCTCGCCGCGGGCCGTCTTGACTATGTGCAGGCCGACGGATCGGCCCTCGATGCCTTCCTCAAGACGGAGCAGGGCTCGGCATGCTGTGAGCTGAAGGGCCAGGTCAAGGACGATCCGGAAGTGCTCGGTGAGGGCGTGGGCGGCGGCGTGCGCAAGGATGAGGCGGCGCTGAAAGACAAGCTCAATGCGGCAATCGCGGAACTCGCCAAGTCTGGCAAGTTCGAAGAAATAACGAACAAGTATCCCGACCTCGTCGGGAAGATGATTGTTCCCAAGTAAGCAGGTGTGCCGCCCGCGGAGAATTCACTCCGCGGGCTCTTTTCTTGTGAGCGTTCATGGCCGCGAAACCCGGATTTCCGGAAATCCTCGCCTTCGGCCCAACCGGCTATGGCGACGAGTTGCTCTGGGGTGCGGCGATGAGCATCTCAATCGCCTTGCTGGCCTATAGCCTCGGTCTGATTATTGGAATTATCGGAGCGCTGTGCAAGTTGGACGGCAGTCCGCTTACGCGCGGCATCATGGAAGGCTATACGACGCTTGTCCGTGCGGTTCCGGAACTCATTCTCATTCTGATCCTTTACTACGCTGGCACGGCCACGCTCAACCAATTGCTTGAGAGCGCGGGGTATGAGACCGTTGCAATCAACGGGTTCGTAGCAGCCGTATTGGTTCTGGGCTTCGTACAAGGTGCGTATTCTACGGAAGTGCTCCGCGCGGCCATTCAGGCAATTCCCGTCGGCCAAATGGAGGCAGCCAAGGCCTATGGCATGTCACCTTGGTTGATTTTTCGCCGGATAACCCTTCCATCGATGCTTCCCTATGCCATTCCGGGCCTGGCAAATCTCTGGTTGATCGTCACCAAGGATACCGCGCTGATTGCTGTGGTTGGCTATACGGAACTCGCTCTTGCCACGCGGCAGGCTGCTGGGAACACGAAGATGTATTTCACGTTCTTCATGGTCGCGGGCCTGATCTATCTGATCATCACGTTGATTTCACAGAAGGGCTTTGCCATACTCGAAAAGCGGGTACGCCGGGGTCAGCGGAAACTGGCTTGAGGGCAGCGCAATGAACACAAGCCACATAAAGTTCATCATCAAGTCGCTCGTCGTTGGGGTCCTGTTGCTTGTTGCAGGCGGCCTCCTCTATTGGCTGTTCGCAGCCTCTCGCTGGGACTGGATTGCAAAATACCTCCCGCTTCTGGTCAAGGGTCTCTGGCTCACCTTGTTGCTGTGGGTGCTGTCCTGCATTCTCGGCATGATCCTCGCTATTCCAATCGGCCTCGTTCAGGTCACCGGGCCGCGTTGGCTTGCAGCCATTGCACATGGATTCTGCACGGTGATACGGGGCACGCCGCTCTTGTTGCAGCTTTGGCTTATCTATTACGGCCTAGGTTCACTGTTCCCGCAAATCGGGATGATTTATCCTGAGTTCAAGAACGACTTCACATGGCTGATCCGGCTTGATGCCTTCTGGTACGCTCTGCTTGCCTTCACGCTGAGTTTTGCGGGTTACGAGGGTGAGATCATGCGGGGAGCGTTCCTTGGCGTTCCACGCGGAGAGCTTGAGGCTGCGCGTGCATTCGGAATGTCTCCCTGGAAGGTGTTAACGCGGGTCTGGTTTCCGCGGGCTGTGCGCTTGGTCCTCCCGACATTGGCGGGTGAAGTTGTACTCCAGCTGAAGGCCACTCCACTTGCCATGACCGTAACGGTGATGGACCTTGCCGGCGTGGTGCGCAACCGTATCACCCAGGACACTTACATCGTCTATGAACCGTTGATGTTGCTTGCTGTCATTTACATGTGCCTCACTTTCCTGACGGTTTGGATTTTCAGTTTCATTGAGAAGAGAGTTCCACAGAAGCGATGATCGAGGACCTACTCAGGAAGTACCAGCCGGAACTGACGCTGATCCGGCAAGATCTTCATGCCCATCCTGAGATGCTATTTCAGGAGGAACGTACGGCGCGAATAGTCGCTGATGAACTTTCTCGGATTGGTTTCGAGGTCGTCACCGGTATCGCGAAGACGGGAGTGGTCGCCTCAATCACGAATGGCACATCAAGTAGGGTGATCGGGATACGTGCCGATATGGATGCATTGCCCATCCATGAGCAGACCAATCTGCCTTATGCATCAAGATATCCCGGCAAGATGCATGCCTGCGGGCATGACGGCCATACGACCATGTTGCTTGGGCTCGCGCGATTCCTCGCCGAGACACGCAATTTCGATGGCACCGTTCGTCTGATTTTTCAGCCCTCCGAAGAAGATGAGGGCGGCGCGATGAAGATGATCGAGGACGGTCTTTTCGAGCGGTTCCCATGCGATCGGATTTTTGCGCTTCACAACCTGCCTGGTGAGGCAGAAGGGCAGATTCTTGTGCGCCCGGGTCCCATCACGGCGTCCTGTGATGTTCTCACAATCGTGATCCACGGTGTGGGCGGCCATGGGGCGCTACCGCACAAATCCGTTGACCCGATCGTGGCGGCATCAAGCGTCGTGTTAGCTCTGCAATCCATCGTTTCACGTAATCTCGATCCGCATGATCCGGCAGTTGTTACGGTTGGGGCCATAAACGGTGGATCCATGGCGACCGTAATACCGGAGCAGGTTCGTTTGCTGGTGGGAATACGCACAGTCACGAAAGCAGTCCGAGAACTCGTTCTGAGGCGGATACAGGACCTCGCCATGGCGCATGCGAAGTCTTATGGCTGCAGCGCAGAAGTTCAGATGGGCGTTGACAGCTGGAGCTATCCGGCAGGCTTCAACACAGCCGATGAAGCGGCTCTCGTGCGCCAGGTGGCTCTCGATATGGGGCAGGACCCAGAGAAAATAGACATGCGAGGCCCCTTCATGTTCTCCGAGGATTTCTCGGCAATGCAGGAAGTTGTTCCCTCCTGCTATTTTGGATTGGGAGCGGGGCCAGGGCCGATGCTGCACGACCCTGGTTATAATTTCAATGATGCGCTTCTCGTGAAGGGACCTGCCTTCTGGGCGAGGCTCGTCGAGAAGGCGTTGCCTCAGGCATAAGGACCTTCAAGGCCCAATCTTCGCATGCGCGTGGCGTAAGTGTTGAAGGTCTTGACCAAGCGGGCGCCGTAGCGTGCGATCAGCAACTGGCGGGCGTCTTCTGTATTGGCGCTCGCCAAAGCCGCCCAAATGGCCGCCATCTCCTCGGCTTCCTTGCGAGCTTGTGCGGCGTCCCCGGTTTCCACTGTCTGCGCAACTGTCTGGGCATTGCACTTACCCACACCGGGTACCGTGCGGGATCCTGCCAGAGCATAACCGTCCGGCAAGTCACCCTTCAGATTGACAACTTCCCTGAAGCGAATAGCCCCGATGATCTGATCCACAGCCTGCTTTGCTCCCTCCACGCGTGAAACATGCTCTGTGTCTGCGGCAGCATGTGGCAGAAGTTCCAGGCGGCCGGGATACTTCTTCGCAAGGTGCAGGTAGGGCGCCATAGGCCCGCTTGCAGTTCCATTCGCCTGATCGACGAAAAGATCGGCATCAATGGCGGCATAGCGAACCCGTCCACTGGTCATCGCCTGGTCGAGGGCGATGGCATCGACGCACTCGCCCCTATCGTAGTTGAGCACGATGGCATCCCCATTCAGTTGGCTGAGGACAGAGGTGTTCACGACATTGGCGTTTGCGAACTTTCCGGTGGCAGCATTCAGCGGCCCTAGCCCGGTATGTACAGATATCACGTCTGAGCCCTTTGCGGCCTCCTCGGGAGTTGCCGCAAAGATGAAACCCTCGGATTCAATCCATTCCTTGTGGCGGGGGCGAGCATGAACGGCGACAACCATGCCAAACGCCTGGGCCAATTTGGCCATCTCTCGGCCGATGTTTCCATAACCTATGATCCCGATGCGCTTTCCCTCGATTTTCTCCGTTGGGAACCTCACAAGATCGCGTCCTGTGTCGAATTGTCCTGCGGCAGTAAGCTTGTGCATTTCGTCAACAGGGAGGTCAGGAAGCACCTTGAGTAGAGCCTTGAAGCCCATTTGAGCGGTCGCTCGACTATTGAAGGATGGCGTGTTCATGAGGGGCGCAGGACCACCCTCACCGTTGCCACCGCCCCATGAGAGAGATCCCATGTTTCCGGTGCCAGCGCCGATGCGTACGCCACCTTCCTGAAACCTGGCCTCCTTCGGCAAGAAGGTTGCGGCAGCAATCACCGCATCATACTGGCCTTGCGCAGTCAGTGAGCGGATCTCGTCTGGCTTTGATAAATGCGGTTGGTAGAAGAAGTGGATGCCGGGTTCAAGCCGCATGCTGTCTTGATGGGGCTGCTCGTGGAACTTCCCGCCCTGCGCGACAACGTGTGCCTTCACAGCGGAATGATCCGGCAGACCGTTATCGCGGAGCTTCAGCCCAACATGATCGCAGACCAATATTCTGTACACCCTGCCGGGATCATCCTGACGAATGCGACCAGTTGCCTCGACGGGGCCAGGGAATACAATGCCTCGCTCTGCGAGTTCCTCCTCCATGACAACAATACGAGCGCGATGGTAAGCATATTTGAGATTGTCGAGCAGAGCGTGGATGTCTTCCACTGGCCGGATGCCACCAATCCACGCCCGATAGTCGCCTGGCGTCCCCGGGAAGGCGTTTACATAGCGGGCAACGTCGAGGCCTTGCTCATGAAAGCCGTTGGGATGCGTTATGCCGTCGTAGGACAGGAGCTGCTTTGAGCGCGTGATGATGCGGGCATGGAGAGCACCGTCCCTCACTTGATCATCTGTAACCTTGATCAGAGTGACAGCGGCGCCACGATGCTCCGGGTTGCGGACTCCGAGCTCGAACAGGTTTGAATTTCTCATCCACTCGTTCAGGGCCATCCGGTTTAACTCCGAACGGCGGTTCAGTTCCTTCACGGATCCAATCTTTTGTTCAACCCGAAGAAGGCCGAACGTCGTTTCGGCGAATGCCAAAGTCGAGAAGGTATTGATCACACCGCCAACCATCTTATTGGCCAGAGGATCATAAATCGGGCCGAGGTTCACCGTCCGTTCGCCAGACAGCGGCATTTTCGGATCCACAGGTGCCGCAAGCTTGAGTTGCCGTGGTATGGCCCAAGAGGGCCTCTTTTGGTTGTCCTCTATCAACTCCATGGCCCGGGGCGTGAGCGAAACCAGGAAATAGCCGGAGATGCCGCCAATCGCCTTCTGCAGCGGCATGAACAGACTGCATTTCGCCATGACTTGCGCCACGATATCCTCGCCCCAGGGCATCGCCCCGAGCATTGAGGTGGCGTCTAGCACTGCGTGATGTTCCGAGGGATTGCGATCGATCCAATCAAGTAGGTTGCGAATGTCACTTTTCGAATAGGTGGTCGCACCGGTCGTCTCGTGTCCGACACCAAGAAAGACCTTTATCCCCATGCGTTCAAGAATGTCCGCGCTGGGGATAGCCCCTTCTTCCTTGGCGAAGTGAATGCGGTTCTCATCGCCATTGCGCGCATAACGCATCATCTCGATGATCTGGGCACCCCAACTCTGCCTGAAGAAGCCAGATGTTCGTGCCAGTTCGGTTTCCGGCGCTGGCGTGTCGATATAGATGTGTTGAGAGGGGTCGTTGGTTGTCAGGAAGTGCAGAGCGCACACGGTAAAGCCGGAATGGCCCCCGCCAAGGCCAACAGCGAGGCGGTTGGAGTTTGGAAATTCGAAGTAGCGGTGGATTTCCCTCATCATGTCGAGAAGGAACTTGTCTGCAGGATAGCCGCGATGCATCGAACGACTAATTTCGGAAGCCGTAAAGTTGCCGACGTCGCGCCCTCTGTCATCCAGTTTACGGTAGTTCTGCTCCAGCCAATGCTCGAACTGGAACCGAAGCATGCGGCTGTCCGCCTCGTCGCATGCCATGTCGGTTATAGGGCCGACGCCAAAGAATGGGTTCAACGTTCTCGGTGGCGGTCCGCCGGCCGTGGCCTGGATTGATTCCTCGCGCGCCGCCTTGAACTGTTCAATTGCCGACATGTCTGCCCCCGATAGATTGTGTCGGTGGCAGGCTAATCGAGATCTGGCCAGCGAAAGATGCCTAAAGCGTCATCTCTGTAAGGGTTGCGCCCTCACTGCGGCGAGCGGCGCCCTCTCGGCAGCTGCTTACCCCTCCAATTGGCGTTTTGGGCGTTTGTCCCTCAGCGGCAGACTTGGGCAGTCCGGTCTGATGCGGCATTGAATGAATAGCCCTTGGCTGTGACGCCAGTGACCGTCAGATTGAAACAACCACTCAATTTCGTCTTGGGCGAGGTGAGAGTGAGAGTTCCATTGTTCTTCGTCAATCCCCCCGTTGCCTTGCTGACGATGCCGTTCCAGTTGGCAGACACCCTGGCACTTCGGGTCGGAGTTCCATTCTGATTCACCACGGACACCACCGCTGTCGCCCATGCGTAGCCCTTCGTATTGCTTTTGAGCGTGATCTGGATCGCCTGAACACTGGTTTGGGGTGCAGGTGCCGTGACATTGATGACGTGTGTCGTGCTGGCGCTGAGACCGCTATCATCAACCACGGTCAACCGCGCGACATAGTTACCTGGCACCGAGTAGACGTGGGTAGGGGCTGACAAGGTGCCGGTGACGTCGCTGTTGCCGTCGCCGAAGTCCCAGTACCAGAAGGCGATTCGGCCATCATCCTGCGAACCAGTGCCATCAAACGATACGGCAAGTGGAGCCGGGCCATTGTAGAGCGTGGTCGTCATGATCGCGGTAGGACGGGAACCAACAGGCGCGGTATAACTAGCTGACAGCCGGAAGTTCCCCACGCTACCATAGTTGGAGTAGCCATTCATGATGGCGTCTCCTTGCCCGGTCCCCTTAACTTCAAGGAAATAGGTGCCTTGTGAGGGTACCGAATAGTACAACGCCGAACTGAGCTGGTTAAGAGGATTGGTGGAGGCAAGAACACCTCCAGCGGCATCCCGCAGTGTCAGGACGAGGTCTGTGTTAGGAGATCGCATCGCCGGTATAACAGTCGCATTGAGAGGGCCAGGGCCTGCAGAGATCGCAAACACGTCGCTGTCGAGCATGGATTCGATAACTCCGTCCATGCTGCCGCTGGTCATGCCTCCCGAGTTGAATTCCATAAAGGGAGTCGCCTCGTTGATGTCGCTGCCGAAATCGTCAAGGCGCAAGGGCAGGCCGAAAGTCTGCGCTACAACAAAGTCATCCTCCTTGTTGTTGGCACCGGAGTATTCGCCGCGGCTAAACTGTACGAGCGGCTTGTAATAGCCGACACCCATGATGGGCGCCCAGCCCGTTGTCGGGTCAGATCCATGGCCGGCAAAATAAGCGTCAGTGGCTGTACCATCGTGATGCAAGCCCATGTTGTGGCCCGCCTCGTGTGAAATCGCCTCGGCCACTACTTTTTCGTTGCCGCCTCCGAGCTTGTCAAAGAACACAAAGGCTGGCTTGTAATAGTCGGGCGGGTGGCTTCCACCCGAGTAATTGAAAACACCAACGTAGGCGATGCCGCCGCAGCTGCAGGAGTACACGCCGTCTGTCTTGGTGATCACGACCGTGGTTCCGTAGACTTGATCATTCACACTGGAGCGCGTCAGCACGTCCTGAGAGGGTTGTTCGGTGGTAACGTTGACATCGAATGGAGCGTAATCTTCGGCAACCCGTTGCCAGATGTATTGAATGCGCTGCAACTCAGATGTCGAGAAAACTACGGGATTGTCATCGATGTCAAATTGGGCTGCATTGAGAGTTTTGCTGCTGGTGTTCCAAGCGGTTCCGACGATGCTAGCACCGTTAAAGTCAAGGTAGATGGTACGGGTGGCGCCAGGGTGGCTATGCAAATAGAAGGTTTGGTCAAGGCTGACCAGTGATCCCTGCTGAATGCTTTGCTGCACGGTTGCGGTATCGACTTGTTCTGTTGGGATCGGTGTCTCGAGCTCCTCGACGAACAGGACACGGCCGGTCTTGTCGATCCGCATGCGGCTGTCGTTCAGCAGTTCCTTCCGAAGTTGATCTGCAGTCCTGCCGTACCAAGCCGCAACATCAGGCAGATGGAGGCCCAAGCGATCGATTGCATCTTGGCCCTTCGACTGTCGAGTAGCGAGATCAATAGTCGGGAAGGGCCTGAGGCTCTCCTTGAAAAAAGGCCATTCTCCCGCGGATACTTCTTGGCTGAGCGCGGAAATCGCCAGAAAAGCAGCAGCCACGCAGAGCTTGCCAGCGGTACGATGGGTGTTGCCTAGGATCGTCATTAGAGCCACCCTTCGAGCATGAGACGTCCTCGTGCCAGTTTCAGCTGACGGTCACACCGAGCTACCCTCAGCGGCTTTGAGGCGTATCAACTTCCTACTGTGCACCGAATAGTGCATTTCGTCCCTTGATTACCTTGATCTTGGTCAAGAATAAGGCCGGAGGTCTCCGACATTGAGCCTCGTTGGGCAGTAACTGATTGATAGTGTTGCTGTATTAAACTGAAAAAGAATTTAAGTACCTTTGTGTCGGTCTTCGATCTCTCGTAAATAGTGTAATTGGATTGACTAGGCGGATCGGTTGTCCGTTTTCACTATGATGTTCGCATTTATTGAATGTTTTGTTTTCATCCCTAGGTCTTCATTTTGCAATCCCTGACGATTTGCAGACCGCCATAGCGAGAGTTCACCGCTGTTTACTGAACGTACAGTTTGGCACTTGGGTGCAGGGATACAACTATAGATGCCGTTCCGTTGCCGCCCGTCGGCAAGTGATAGGACGTCAAGAGATAAGGTCTAGTGACCACGGTGCATGATTGGCCTGAATTGCTCGCCGAACTGGGATGTATATGAACTCCAGGACCATTTATTGTCTCCTGATCGCCGAGACTTTGGTCGTGCTCTGATCGGTCTTGGTACGATTGCTCTTACCTTCGGAATTCAGCGGTTCCGAGCGGCAGTTTTTCTTCAATACCCCAACACACTCTATGCTTTGTTTGTCAGAGTGGTGAAGAAGACATCCAGTTACTGGTGTCTGGCGGGCAATCGTCACTATTCCAAGTGTCGCTCGCCGCTAAGGTTGTGCTGACGCTTGTGCCCGCAAGTGGCGCAGCGCTTTCGGTATCCCGTCTCTTTATCCCATTCCTTGGGTTGCTCAGAGAAGGATTTATTTGGTTAGATACATTCGCTAGCAACCATCGCGGAGTGCTGTGTGAACCAGACCGAGCCATCCATTTTGGCTGCCGCGTTGGGGAGCAGTTTTGCGGGTGAAGTTTGGACAAATGTTAGCATTGGTTCATCAAACTGGTGGAGCGGCACTAGGTGCCATTCAAAGAATAGTTCCTCAGCAAGTGCCGTCGTCGGTTTTACTGATTGGTCTTCCGAGCCGCCGTTTGATGGCGGTCTAAATGCGAATGGATTGGCTGATCAGGGAAAGACCGTCAATGTCAAGGCCCTGGGGCTGCGAGGCGTCATTCTGGCTCGGTCGGGCGAACCGGGGCGCGGATGCCATCGCCACTCACAAGCATAACATTTTTAGCGGTTTCATCTGCGAGCGGTCAAATGCCCCTAACGAGCGCTTTCAATCAATAGTGTTTTTGGTGAGCCCGCCGGGGTACGATCCCGGGACCCTCTGATTAAAAGTCGGTAATAAGGCGCCTCGAGACACGCTCGGCGCGCGTTCGTTCCAGCCCGGTCGCAAAAGGGTTAAAACGCAAGATAGGCCAAAATATGTGCCACTAAATGGTCGTGCCGTGGCCCCGGTCAGTTGTAAATAACTCTCCAATAGACTACATGATCGTCTATCGCATGTCGTGGCCCTGAGAGCAAATCGTGGCCCCGAGAGTGGCCCCGGCAAGGAGACACCAGATGGACTTCAAGAAGCTCGACCTCAAGGTGAGAAACCTCCGCTCCAAGGATGCCCGCTACGACGTGGCGCTGGGCAATTCCGTCGTCGTCAGGGTGGCCGCCACAGGCGGCAAGAGCTTCGTGCTGAAGGCCCTGATCGGCGACAAGCAGCAGCGGCTCGCGCTCGGCTCATACCCGGCCACTGGCGTGCGCGTGGCCTTTGACAAGGCCGAGGCCCTGAAGGCACAGATCAGGGATGGCCTTGACCCCCGCGTGGCGGAGAGGCGCAAGGAGCAGGGCACGGAAGCCCCTAGGACGCTCGCAGAGGCCGCAGAGCGGTACATCGCCGAGCATGTCAAGGCTAAGAACAGCGCCGCGTGGGCCGCGGAGTCCGAGCGGATGCTCCGTCAGGACGTGCTGCCGCGCCTCGGCCTCTATCCGTTGGCCCAGCTTACCAAGTCGGACCTGTCGGCCGTCATCAGCAAGAAGGCGGCAGACCTGAAGGCCGCCAAGCGCCGGGGCACGGCCGCCAACCGGCTCCGGGCGGTGCTTTCCAAGTTCTGCGGCTTCTGCGAGGAGCGGTGCGGGTCAAGCTAGTTGTCGCCTCTTCTTCACGCGGTCTGCCGATTTTCGTCAGCTGACCTGAGCTTCGCCGCGACAACTGTTTCGCGCTCCGGGTTGAGCGTGACTACCGCGACGGGTGTCCAGTTTCGGGTTTTCCCAGACC
>CAMDBX010000016.1 GCA_945889445.1 Rhizobium sp. Q54 | reverse complement strand
GTCACCAGCTTGTTGTCGCGCACGATCTTCTGGGTTTCCCCATAGACAGCCGAGCCCGGCGCCTTGACCCTGATCCACTCCGGCTTCTTCAGAATGGGGGTGTCGGGCTTGTGCGCCTTCTCGGGGTGGCGCGGCTTCAGCTTGGTGTCAACGACGGTGACCATGGCTTGTCGCTTATCGCCCCCTGACGAGCCTGAGGGCCCAGATCAGCACCACGGCGCCTATGGCGGCGACGATGAGGTTGCCCCAGAACCAGCCGCTGAAGATTTCGCCCAACTGAATGCCCAGCGCATTGGCGAGGAAGGCGCCGATGTAGGAGCCGACGATGCCGATGACGATGTTCATCAACAGGCCGTGATTCGACTTCATGACCTTGTCGGCGATGATGCCCGCGAGCGCGCCGATGAACAGCGTGCCGATCCAGCCCACGCCGCCGCCGAGGTCCATCAGTTGATTGGGTTCCATGTCTCTGCCTCTTCGTTAGGTTTGTTGCTTAAGATAGGCCCTGCCCGCCCCGCCATCAAGCGGGTGGGCCGGGCATGGCTCACATGTGGATGACGCGCCCGTAGGCGTCGAGCACGCTCTCGTGCATCATTTCGGAGAGGGTGGGATGCGGGAAGACGGTGTGCATCAGCTCTTCCTCCGTCGTCTCCAGACCCATGGCGATAACGAAGCCCTGGATCAGCTCGGTGACCTCGGCCCCCACCATGTGGGCGCCCAGCAGCTGTCCGGTCTTGGCATCGAAGATGGTCTTGATCAGGCCCTGATCCTCGCCCAGTGCGATGGCCTTGCCATTGGCGAGGAAGGGGAAGCGGCCCACCTTCAACTCATAGCCTGCCGCCTTGGCCTTGGCCTCGGTGAGGCCGACGCTGGCCACCTGCGGGTGGCAATAGGTGCAGCCGGGGATCTGCTCCTTCTTCATCGGGTGGACGTCGAGGCCCTTGATCTTCTCGACACAGATCACGCCCTCATGCTCGGCCTTGTGGGCGAGCATCGGGGGACCGGCCACGTCGCCGATGGCATAGACGCCGGGGATGTTGGTGCGGCCATAACCGTCGATGACGATGCAGCCGCGCTCGGTCTTCACCCCCATTGCTTCCAGCCCAAGGCCTTCGATGTTGCCCTGCACGCCCACAGCGGAGATGACGCGGTCCACCGTGATCTGCTCGGTCTTGCCGCCCGCCTCGATCGTCGCGGTGACGCTGTCGGCGTGGCGGTCGAGCTTGGTGACCTTCGCGGCCAGCCTGAACTTGAGGCCCTGCTTTTCCAGCTGCTTCTGGGCGGCCTTGGAGATCTCTGCATCCTCCACCGGCATGATCTGGTCCATGACCTCGACCACCGTCACGTCGACGCCCATGGAATTGTAGAAGGATGCGAACTCGATGCCGATGGCGCCCGAGCCGACGACGAGCAGCGACTTCGGTATGGCCTTGGGCACCATGGCCTCGAAATAGGTCCACACCAGCTTGCCGTCGGGTTCGAGACCGGGAAGCACGCGCGGGCGCGCACCAGTGGCGATGATGATGTTCTTGGCGGTGTAGGTGCCCGGGCCCAGCTTGTCCTTCGGCTCGGGTGCCTGCGGCTGGACGGCGGGCTTCGTCGGCGCGGTGACGACGACCTCGTTGGGCTTCGTGAGCTTCGCCTCGCCCCAGATGACGGTGACCTTGTTCTTCTTCAGCAGCATGGTGACGCCGCCGTTGAGGCGGCCCGAAACCCCGCGCGAGCGCTGGACGACGGCTGCGGGATCAAACGAGATGTTGTCGGCTGACAGGCCATAGTTCTTGGCGTGCTTCATGTAGTGGTAGATTTCGGCCGAGCGCAGCAGCGCCTTCGTCGGGATGCAGCCCCAGTTGAGGCAGATGCCGCCCAAGTGCTCACGCTCCACGACCGCGGTCTTGAGGCCCAGCTGTGCCGCACGGATGGCGGCCACGTAGCCGCCCGGGCCGCCGCCGATGATGATGATGTCGAAACTGGTGTCGGCCATGCTGAAACCCTCACTCCTCTGATGCCGTCACCCCGGCGAAGGCCGGGGTCCAGCTATGGGCAGTACCCCGGTTGAAAGCTGGATCCCGGCCTTCGACGGGATGACGGCTTGTGGGTGGGGTGATGCCCGGTCTCAAATATTCAGTATCCTCTTCACCACCGGCACCAGCGCGGTGCCGATGGCCTTGGTGTTCTCGGCGTCGAGATGGCCGCCGTCGGTCTTGTCGGCCTTGGCCACCGCGCCTGCATCGAAGAAGTGAACGCCCATTTCCTCAGCCACGCGGGCGTAGTGCTTGCCGAACAGCTTCGACTCTTCGATGGCGTGGCCCCACAGGTCGTTGAACCATTCGTCATCGGTGTGAACGAGCGCCGGCGGCGCGACGATCAGCACCTGCGGCTTCGGCGCCCACGCCTGGTACGGGAAGGTCTGGATGATCTGCACGAGGCGGCCCATGCCCATGGAGGCATCAAAGGCGCGGCAACGGTTGGCAAACTTGATGTCGTTGGTGCCGAGCAGGATGATGACGAGGTCGAGCGGCTGGTGGGTGGACAGCAGCACGGGAAGGATCCGCGCGCCATTGCGGTCATCCCCGGTGGTCGGATCGTCGAACACCGTGGTGCGGCCATTGTGACCCTCCTCGATCACCCGCGCCTTGCCGTGAAGGCCGGCGGCCAGCATGTTGGGCCAACGCGTGTCGAAGGGGTGGCGCTCCCAGGTGCCGGCTATGAAACCCCAGGTGAGGCTGTCGCCGAAGGCGAGGATGTTCTTCATGGCCATCACACCAGCATCAGGCCGGGTTCTTCGAGATAGGCCTTGATGGCGCCGATGAACTCGGCACCCAGCGCGCCGTCGATGCAGCGGTGGTCAGTCGACAGCGTGATGGTCATCTGTTGTTCGATGACGATGTCATTGCCACGCACCACCGGGCGGCGCTCGCCCGTGCCGATGGCGAGGATCGAGGCATGCGGCGGGTTGACGATGGCCGCGAAGGACTTGACGTTCATCATGCCCATGTTGGAAATGGCCGCCGAGCCGCCGGTGTATTCCTCCGGCTTCAGCTTACGATTGCGGGCGCGCGCGGCGTAGTCCTTCATCTCGGTCGAAATCTGGGCGAGGCCCTTCATCTCGGCGGAGCGGACGATGGGGGTGATGAGGCCGCCGGGGATCGACACCGCAATGCCGATGTCGGCATGCTTGTGCTTCACCATGGCATTCTCGGTCCAGGTCACGTTGGCATCCGGCACCTTGATGAGTGCCATGGCCATGGCCTTGATGATGAAGTCATTGACCGAAATCTTCCAGAGGGGCTTGCCCTCCTTGTCCTTGGGCGCCTGCAGGTTCAGGCGCTCGCGCAGCTCCAGCAGGTGGTCGAGGGTGACGTCCACCGAGACGTAGAAATGCGGGATGGTCTGCTTCGACTCGGTGAGCCTGCGGGCGATGACCTTGCGCATCTGGTCATGCGGCACGAGCTCGTAGGAGCCTTCGGCGAAGAGCTTCAGCAGCTGCTCGTCTGACGGCGGTGCGGCGAACGCGGGGCCCGCGGATTTCGCAGCGGCGGCGGGAGCGGCACCCGGCTTGGCGGTTTCGACGTCCTTCAGCACGATGCGGCCATGCGGGCCCGAGCCCAGCAGGGCGGCGATGTCGATGCCCTTCTGCTTCGCCACGCGGCGGGCAAGCGGGGAGGCAAAGACACGGGCGCCTTCGGTTCTCGCGGCGGCTGCAGGAGCAGGTATTGCCGCGGCAATGGCTGCGGCAGGAACGGGTGCAGCGGCGGCAGGAGCGGCTGCCTTCGGCGCGGCGGCGGCGGGCGCATCGCCCATCTTCTCGCCTTCGCCGAGGATCACGGCAATGGGGGTGTTGACAGCCACGTCTTCCGTACCGGCGGGGACCAGCAGCTTGCCGATGGTGCCTTCATCCACGGCTTCGACTTCCATCGTGGCCTTGTCGGTCTCGATCTCGGCCAGAACGTCGCCGGACTTGACGGCGTCGCCTTCCTTCTTGAGCCACTTGGCAAGCTTGCCCTTTTCCATGGTGGGCGACAGGGCGGGCATGAGCACGTTCACGGGCATCGGCGGAGTTCCCCATTCCTCTTGGTCTTCGCCGCCGGGAACGGGTCCCGGCGGCGGGTATCGTCTCAGCTCTTGTTGGCGAGCGGCGAGAGCTGGGCGGCGACCTTGTTCAGGTCCTCGTTCAGCACCTTGCGGATGGCCGCGAAATTGTCGGCGGCGTTGCCTTCGCCCATTTCGGCGCAGGCGGAAGCAACCTGCTGCGCCATGCCGGCCAGCACGTGGCCCCAGACTTCGGCCTTGCCGAAGGCCATGGCATGGAGCGAGAGGCTCAAGCCCCCGTTGGTGATCCATCCGCGGACGACTTCGCCGGCCTTCGGATCGTGGAACACCTCATGCGGCGGCTCCAGCTGGTGCGGATGGGTTTCCCCGTGGTGGTTGTGGTGGTGATGGTCGTCAGACATAGAGAACAGCCTTTGCTGCGGCGACCACCTCATCGGCATTGGGCAGCGCCAGTTTTTCGAGATTGGCCGCATAGGGCATGGGTACGTCCTTGCCGGCGACGCGTGCGACGGGCGCGTCGAGGTAATCGAAGGCATGCGTCATCACCTGGGCGGCGATTTCGCTGGTGACCGAGAACTGCGGGAAGCCCTCCTCCACGCAGACGCAGCGATTGGTTTTCCTGACACTCTCCAGCACCGTGGCGAGGTCCATCGGGCGGATGGTGCGGAGGTCGATGACCTCGGCCTCGATGCCTTCGGCGGCGAGCTTGTCGGCTGCCGCCATGGCATAGGTCATGCCGATGCCGAAAGAGACGATGGTGACGTGGTGGCCCACACGCGCGATGCGCGCCTTGCCGATCGGCACCAGCCAGTCCTCGACCTTGGGGACCTCGAAGCTCTTGCCGTAGAGGATCTCGTTCTCGAGGAAGACCACGGGGTTCGGATCACGAATGGCGGACTTCAAGAGGCCCTTCGCATCAGCGGCGCTGTAGGGCTGCACCACCTTGAGGCCGGGGATGTGGCCGTACCAGGCGGCATAGTCCTGGCTGTGCTGGGCGCCGACGCGGGCCGCCGCTCCGGAAGCACCACGGAACACGATGGAGCAGTTCAGCTGGCCGCCCGACATGTAATGGGTCTTGGCGGCGGAGTTGATGATCTGGTCGATCGCCTGCATGGCGAAATTGAAGGTCATGAACTCGACAATGGGCTTCAACCCGGCGAAGGCCGCACCCACCGCAAGGCCGGTGAAGCCATGCTCGGTGATCGGCGTATCGATCACGCGCCGGGGGCCGAACTCGTCGAGCATCCCTTGAGAAATCTTGTAGGCGCCCTGATACTGGCCCACTTCCTCGCCCATCAGGAAGACGTCCGGGTCGCGGCGCATTTCCTCCGACATGGCTTCGCGCAGCGCCTCACGCACCGTCATGGTCACCATCTCGGTGCATTCGGGCACTTCAGGCGACGCGGCGGGAGCCGAGGTGATGATGGCTGGTGCCGCGACGGGAGCAGCCTCGGCAGGTTTCGGCGCCTCAGCCTTCGCAGCGGGTGCGGCATCCGCCTCGCCAATGACGGCGATGGGCGTGTTGACCTTCACGTTCTCGGTGCCGGCAGGCACGAGAATGGCAGTGAGCGCACCCTCGTCCACGGCTTCCACTTCCATGGTGGCCTTGTCGGTCTCGATCTCGGCGATGACATCGCCGGGCTTCACCATGTCGCCCACGTTCTTGAGCCACTTGGCGAGCTTGCCCTCTTCCATGGTGGGAGACAGGGCGGGCATGAGGATGGATGGCATTGGCGTCCCCGGCTCAGGCGTTCACGTAGATGTCGGTGTAGAGCTCGGACGCGTCCGGCTCCGGATCATTCTGGGCGAATTCCGCGGCCTCCGTCACGACGGCGCGGATCTCGGCGTCGATCTTCTTCAAGTCGTCCTCGGTGGCCAGCTTGGCGTTGAGGATGCGGGCCTTCACCTGCTCGATCGGGTCATGCTCCTCGCGCATCTTCTGCACTTCTTCCTTGGAGCGGTACTTCGCCGGATCCGACATGGAGTGGCCGCGATAGCGATAGGTCATCATCTCGAGGATGTAGGGGCCTTCGCCCGCGCGGCAGTGTTCGATGGCGCGCTCGGCGGCATCGCGCACGGCGCGGACGTCCATGCCGTCCACCTGCTCGAAGGGGATGCCGAAGGCAGCGCCACGCGCGCCGAGGTGTTCGGACACCGCCGTCGACCGCGCGGCCGCCGTGCCCATGGCATAGCGGTTGTTCTCGATCACGAAGATCACCGGCAGCTTCCAGATCGAGGCCATGTTGAAGGTCTCGTAGACCTGGCCCTGGTTCGCCGCGCCGTCGCCGAAATAGGCGATCGAGACATTGTCGTTGCCGCGATACTTGTTGGCGAAGGCGAGCCCCGCGCCCAGCGGCACCTGGGCGCCGACAATGCCGTGTCCGCCGTAGAACTGCTTTTCCTTTGAGAACATGTGCATGGAGCCGCCCTTGCCCTTGGACAGGCCGCCCTTGCGGCCCGTGAGCTCGGCCATGACGCCCTTGGGATCCATGCCGGCGGCCAGCATGTGGCCGTGGTCGCGATAGGAGGTGATGACCGCGTCACCCTCCTTCTGGGCCATTTCCATGCCCACCACGACCGCTTCCTGGCCGATGTAGAGGTGGCAGAAGCCGCCGATGAAGCCCATGCCGTAAAGCTGGCCGGCCTTCTCCTCGAAGCGGCGGATCAGCAGCATTTCCTTGTAGGCGAAAAGCTCTTCCTCGGTGGTGAAGCCACTGTTGGTGAGATTGGGCTTGTCACCCTTGGCCGATTTCTTCGAGATATAGGCCGACTTGACCGCCATGAAAGCTTCCTCCAGCCATGACCAACAAAGAGGTCATAGCATTAAAGGCTTGAGAATGCAGGGGGTTTCGACGATTAACCGAAATTCGGTTTACGCTGCGGATTTCACTCGGAGATTTGCCGCGAGGTGAAGGCCACCACATCGGTTGGCTTGGCGAGTTCGAGGTTCCCGCGGACCATTTCGTCGAGCAGGTCCGGGTCGATGCTCTCCGGACGCAGCAGCGTGACCTTGCCTTCCAGCTTCAACCGTTGATCCTGAAGGGCCTCGAACTTCTGCTGGAGTCCCGCAACCTTGACCACGAGACCATCCCGGTGCGGAAAGCCGCGCGGCCCCTTGTAGGCGTGCCAGCCAAAATAGCCGAGCAGCGCGCAGCAAACACAAGTCACGATGAAGTCGAAGCGGCGCATGGACCGAGTCCCGTTAAATCCAATCGCAGGTTTCGACGGACTCGGTTAACAATCCCTCACAGCCCCAAGATTTAAATCACTTGACCTTTGGGGCCTCCGTGCCGATGTAACTCTCGGAGTTACCATTATGTTGTCCAGCAGCCGCTTCGTCGTCGCCGTCCACGCCATGAGCGTCCTCGCCCGGTTCAAGGGCAAGGGCCCGGTGTGCTCGGCATCGGTGGCCGCGAGCGTTCATACCAACCCGGTTGTCATCCGTCGGCTGATGACCGAGCTGGAGAAGGCTCATCTGGTGAAGTCGGTGGCCGGCCGCGCCGGCGGCTTCGAGCTGAACAAGGACCCGGGCGACATCACGCTGGCCGACGTCTATTTCGCAGTGGAGGACGAAAACGTCTTCCGTATGCACAAGACTGATCCACAGTCGAGTTGCCCGGTTGCCGTGCAGCTGGGCGATATCCTCACCGGGCCGCTCAGGGCCGCCGAATGTGCCCTGCACTCGAGCCTCGCCAAGACATCGATCCGCGACGTCGCCTCGGCGATCGTCTGATCCTGACAAATGGCCGACGCCCCGCCCAAGGCGAAAGCCTCCCCCCTCCTGTCGCGTCTGGCCCTTGGAAACTTCGTTGTCGGCATGGGCGTCTTCGTGGTCATTGGTATTGTCTCGCCCATCGCCGAGGCACTGTCCGTCTCGCCGGCCGATGCCGGCATCCTGATCACCAGCTACGCCGTTGCCTATGCGCTGCTCTCGCCGATCGGGGCGGCGCTGACGGGCCGCCTGTCGCGCCGCACGGTGCTCGTTGCATCGCTGGGGCTGTTCTGCCTCGGCTCGTTGCTGTCGGCCATTTCCACCACGCTGGTGATGCTCACCCTGTCGCGTCTTGTCGTGGCACTGGGGGCGGCACTCTACACGCCGCTCTCCGCCGGGGTGGCGGTGGCCGTCGCACCACCCGAGGAGCGCGGCCGGGCGCTGGCCAAGGTGTTCGCCGGCATGACCCTGGCGCAGGTCGTGGGCGTGCCGCTGGGCGCCTGGATGGCCTATCGCTTCGGCTGGCATGCGCCGTTCTTCCTGGTGGCGGCGCTGGCGGCGATTTGCGCCGTGGTCCTGCTGCGCACCATTCCCCGCAACATCCACGTGCCGGCGGGCAGTGTCTCCTCCATCCTCTCTGCCCTCGGCAACCTGCGCCTCATGGTGGCCGTCACCTTCACCGCCACGCTGATGGCCTCGGTCTATGTGGTGTTCACCTTCTTCGGCCCGCTGATCGAAGCATCAGCAGGGGCCAATGCCGACACGCGGCCACTGTTCTTCATGCTGTTCGGGCTGGGCGCGGTGGGTGGCAACTTCGTTGGCGGTTACCTGAGCGACCGCTTCGGGCCGCGCGGCACGCTGGTGCTGGTGTGCATCGCGCACATGGTGCTGCTGCCGCTGTTCTCGGTCATGCCGTGGAACCCGTGGCTGCTGGCGCTGCTCGTGCTGGTGTGGAGCAGCTTTGCCTGGTGCTTCCTGCCGGCGCAGCAGTCGCGCCTCGTCACCATTGCCCCGCAGGCACCGGCCCTGGCCTTGGCCCTCAACGCGGCGATGATCTATGCCGGCATCGCCATCGGCTCCACCGTGGGCGCGCGGCTGCTCGACTGGCAGGGACTTTCAGTGCTGGGCGTGGCCGCAGGCGCCAGCGCCGGCCTCGCACTGGTGCACCTGCTGGTCTCTGACCGGCTGGTCCGTCGCAGTCCGGCCGTTACTTCAGCCGCTGCCTGAGGAAGGCGCCGGCGCTCGCCAGAGCCTCGGCTGCCTCCGGCGCGGGGGCTCCCTGGAAGACGTGCCACATGCCTTCGTAAAGATCGATCACCGCGTCCTGCCCTGCGGCCTTCAGTGCGCGATAGCTGCGCACGCTGTCGCTCAGCAGGATGGTGCGCGTGCCATCCTGGATCAGCGTGGGCGGAAAGCCCTTCGAGAAATCCCCATAGAGGGGTGAGACCCGCGGGTCCTTGAGGTTGAGGCTGCCGGCATAGGCCCGTGCCGAATTGGCCATCAGCCCGGCATAGGACAGGGTCGGGTCAGCCTCCGGCAGCGTGAGGGCGGTGTCACCGCTGTTGGAGAGATCGGCCCAGGGCGAGAACAGCAACACGGCGGCGGGCAGGGCCGCGCCTTCATCACGCTGCTTCAGCACCGCCCGCATGACGAGGTTGCCGCCGGCGGAGTCGCCGAACAGCGCGACGCGGTTGATTGGGGTGCCTTGCGCCACGATGCCCTTGAGCACCGCATCCACCTGCGCCTGCACCGTGTCCCACTGCGCGGCGGGCGGATTGGTGTAGTCGATGGAGATCATCCGCATGCCTGCAGCATCGGCAACAAGCGCGCCGAGGCCCGCCATGGAGCGCGCGCTGAACAGCGTGAAGGCGCCACCGTGGATGTAGACAATGACGCGACCGTCATCCGCCCAGCCCTTCGGCCTGATGTCGAGCACCGGCACGCCGCCGATCACGGCATCCGTTACCGTGGCGCCAAGCTGGTCGAGGACGGCCTTGTTCGGGGCTTCCAGCGCCTTCTCCTGTGCAGCGTGCAGGGCCGTCCATCCGGCAAGGTCGTCGGTTGCCGGGCCCTTGAGGTGCTTGAGCCCGGCGGACTGCAGGAACTCGATGACGGCTTTCGCCTCGGGTGAAATTGTGCCCGGCAGCGGGACGGTGTCAGCAGCCATGGCGGCACCGGATGACATGACGACCGAAAGCAGGACGGTGCGGATGCGGCGTGCCATCCTTGCGGAGTTCAGCATGTGGTGCTCCCGACATTTGTTGGAGGCTATGGAGGGGAGATGGAGGAGTCAATTGCACTCATTCCCACTCGCCCCCGCATGACTCGTTTGGGTAACCCGGTGAAGGCTGGGGTCCTGACCTGGTTCAGCTTGAGCGGAGAGGAAGCTGGATCCCGGCCTTCGCCGGGATGACCGCATCTATGGTGAATTGGAGCCGAAACGATGTCAGGCCTTGATCGCCTGCGACAGGTCACCGATCAGGTCGTCCACGTCCTCGAGGCCCACCGACAGGCGAACCATGCCGTCGGTGATGCCCATCATGGCGCGGGCTTCCGCGCCGATGTTGCGATGGGTCGTCGAGGCGGGATGGGTCATCAGCGACTTGGCGTCGCCGAGGTTGTTCGAGATGTCGATGATGCCGAGATTGCGGAGCAGATCGAAGGCCTTCGTCTTGCCGCCCTCGACTTCGAAGGTCACCATGGTGCCGCCAAGCGTCATCTGCTTGCGGCACAGCGCGGCCTGCGGGTGGGATCCGAGATGCGGATAGAGCACGCGGGCGATGCCGGGCATGGCCTCCAGCGCTGCCGCCACCTTGTGCGCGGCGTGGCTCTGCGCCTCGACGCGGAGCTTCATGGTCTCGAGGCCCTTGAGCAGCACCCAGGCGTTGAACGGCGAGATCGACGGACCGGTGTGGCGGAGGAAGGGCTTCAGATGCTCTTCCTTGAACTTCTTGGTCGACATGATGGCGCCGCCGAGGACACGGCCCTGCCCATCCATGTGCTTGGTGCCGGAATAAACGATGACATCCGCGCCATAGCTGAGCGGACGCTGCAGGATGGGGGTGGCGAAGATGTTGTCCACCACGATGTTGGCGCCCTTGGCCTTGGCGATGGCGCAGACGGCATCGAGGTCGATGACCTCGAGGCCGGGGTTCGACGGCGTCTCGAGGAACACGCATTTGGTCTCAGAGGCGATAGCCTCTTTCCAGGCGTTCAGGTCCTTGCCGTCGACCAGCGTGATCTTGATGCCGAAGCGCGGCAGGATGGATGTCACGATCTGGTAGCAGGAGCCGAACAGCGCCTTCGACGCCACGAGATGGTCACCCGCCTTCAGCTGGCAGGCGAGCGCGCCAAACACCGCGGCCATGCCGGAGGCGACGGCGTAGCAGGCTTCCGCCCCTTCGAGCATCGCCAGCCTTTCCTCGAACATGGTGACGGTGGGGTTGCCGTAACGGCCATAGACATAGCCGTCATCCTCGCCGGCGAAGCGTTTCTCGGCGGTTTCGGGCTCGTCATAGACGAAGCCCGAATTGAGGAAGAGCGCTTCGGACGTCTCGCCATGCTTGGTGCGATCCAGCCCGCCGCGGACGAGCTTGGTGGCGTCTCCCCAGGTCCTGGGATCGGAATTTTTCTTCTTCATCGTGCCTTCTAGCTCTGGACCCAAGGAAGGCCGGCGGCCTTCCAGCCGCCCAGCGTGCCGCGGTGGCCGGTGGCGTCCTTGTCGCCCTCGAAACCCTGCGCCACGTTCCAGGCGTTGGAATAGCCGGCCTGGGTCAGCGCCGAGGCGGCCGAAGCCGAGCGCGCGCCGGAACGGCAGATGCAGAGGATTTCGGCGTCCTTGGGCAGGCCCAACTGGTCGACCTCGGCGACGAAATTGCCGTTGACCTGCATCGACGGGAACACCTGCCAGGACAGGCGGATGAGCCGCTCCACGGCGGGTACGCCCACGAACACCCATTCGGGCTGGGTGCGCACGTCGACGAGCACGGCGGAGGGGTTGTTCTGGAGCCGCTGATAGGCCTCGGCCGGGGAGATGTCACCCAGATGCATGGAACGATCCGTTCGTTGTTTCGAACGGATTTAGTCCAAACGGATTCGTCCCGCAAAGGAAAAGGGGGGGGGCTGGACCGGCCAGAGGTGAGGGGCTGGCCCGCTCCCGTGAGGCGGTTTGGCGCTTCCGGATCAGGGCCCTCCCCTGTTAGAAGAATTCACCATTTGATCCGGAGTTTACGTGATGTCCAAGTCCCTGCCCGCCCGCGCCGACGTCGTCATCATCGGCGGCGGCATCGTCGGTTGTTCAATCGCCTACCACCTGACCAAGGAGGGGATCACCGACGTCGTGCTGCTGGAGCGCAAGCAGCTCACCTCCGGAACGACCTGGCACGCGGCGGGCCTCGTGGGGCAGTTGCGCGCCACCCGCAACCTGACAGAGCTCGCCAAGTACACCACCACACTGTTCGAGGGGCTGGAGAAGGAAACCGGTCAGGCCACCGGCTTCAAGCAGAACGGCTCGATCTCCATCGCGCTGAACGATGGCCGCCTCGAGGAACTGATCCGCGGCGCCTCCATGGCCAAGAACTTCGGCCTCGACGTGCAGGTGATCTCGACGGGCGAGATCAAGGAACGCCTGCCGCACTACAACATGGAGAACGTCAAGGGCGGCGTGTTCCTGCCCAAGGACGGACAGGTGAACCCGATTGACGTGACGCAGGCGCTGGCCCAGGGCGCGCGCTCACGCGGGGCCAAGGTGCTGGAGAACGTCAAGGTCACCAGGATCCTGACCAAGGACGGAGCGGCCTATGGCGTCGAGACCAGCGACGGCACCATCCTCGCCGACAAGGTTGTGGTGGCATCGGGCATGTGGTCGCGCGAGCTTGGCCGTTCCATCGGCGTCAACATTCCGCTCCATGCCTGCGAGCATTTCTACATCGTGTCGGAGCCCATCTCCGAGCTTCCCCGCAACATGCCTGTGGTGCGCGTGCCGGATGAATGCACCTACTACAAGGAGGATGCCGGCAAGCTGATGATCGGCGCCTTCGAGCCCAAGGCCAAGCCGTGGGGCGGTGGCGGCATCGACGAAGACCACGCCTTCGTGACGCTGCCCGAGGACATGGAGCACTTCGAGCCGATCCTGGCGGACGCCATCAACCGCGTGCCGCTGCTGGAGACGGCCGGCATCCAGCTGTTCTTCAACGGGCCTGAAAGCTTCACGCCGGACGTGAAGTATTACCTTGGCGAAGCGCCGGAGGTGAAGAACGTCTATGTGGCGGCAGGGTTCAACTCGATCGGCATCCAGTCCTCGGGCGGTGCGGGCCTGGTGCTTTCAAAGTGGATAAAGAACGGCCATCCGCCGATGGACGTCACCGGCATGGACATTCGCCGCATCCACCCCTTCCAGTCGGTGAAGTCCTATGTGCGCGAGCGCGTGTCCGAAAGCCTGGGCCTGCTCTATGCCATGCACTGGCCTTACCGCCAGCCGGAGACGGCCCGCGGCATCAGGCGTTCGCCGCTCTATCAATACGAGAAAGAGCTGGGCGCCGTGTTCGGCGAGGTGAACGGCTGGGAGCGCCCCAACTGGTATGCCCGCGGTGGCGTGAAGCCCGAATATGAATACTCCTATGGCCGCCAGAACTGGTTCCCCTGCGCCGACCATGAAGCCAAGCAGCTGATGACCCACTGCGCCTTCTTCGACCAGTCGAGCTTCGCCAAGTATTCGGTCGAGGGCCGCGATGCACTCAAGGTGCTGAACCGCGTTTCGGCCGCGAACGTCGACGTTGAACCGGGTCGCCTCGTCTACACCCAATGGCTGAACGAGCGCGGCGGCATCGAAGCCGACCTCACCGTCACCAGGCTGGAGGAGAACAAGTTCCTCGTCGTGACGGGTGCCGCACCGCAGACCCGCGACATGGCATGGCTCAAGCGCCACACGCCATTCGACGCGCATTGTGTGGCAACCGACATTACCTCAGGCCTGCCGATGATCGCCATCATGGGGCCGAAGTCGCGCGCACTGCTCGAGAAAGTCTCGGGCGCGGATCTCTCCAATGCCGCCTTCCCCTTCGGCACGTCGAAGGAACTCGAGGTGGGCTACGCCCGTGTGCGGGCGAGCCGCATCACCTATGTGGGCGAACTGGGCTGGGAACTCTATATCCCCACCGAGTTCACCGCACACGTGTTCGAGGTGCTGCAGGAGGGCGGCAAGGAGTTCGGCCTGACGCCGGCAGGCATGCACACCATGAACAACTGCCGCACCGAAAAGGCCTACCGCCACTGGGGCCATGACATTGCGGATGAGGACACGCCCCTCGAAGCCGGCCTTGGCTTCGCCGTCGCCATGGACAAGCCGGGCGGCTTCATCGGCCGCGAGGCGCTGCTGAAGCAGAAGGCCCTGCCGGTGCTGCCGAAGCGCTTCGTCTGCCTCGCACTCGAGGACAATTCCGCCACGGCGCCGATGATCTATCACGAGGAGCCGATCTACCGGAACGGCGTGCTCGTTGGCTCGACCACCTCAGGCGCCTGGGGCCACCGCGTGAACCTGTCTCTGGGTCTGGGCTATGTCCACAACGCGGACGGCGTCACCAAGGACTGGATCGATGCGGGCAAGTGGGAAGTGGAACTGGCGTGGAAGCGCTATTCGGCCAAGGTTCAGTTCCAGTCTTTCTACGACCCCAAGGGCGAACGCATCAAGGCATGAGGCGCTAGCGGTCGCTGCCGATCGCCAGATCGCATCTCGCCGAGAACAGCGAGATCGCGAAGCCCGCGATGACGTCAACCAGCGTCATCAGGGTCAGGATGAAGAACGGCGCCGTGCCGGCATAGTCGACCAGCAGGAAGGCAACGAGCGCGACGACGAAGGTGCCGACGGACAGGACGTGGTCTAGTACCGCGGCCCGGCCCGGGCGGGCGGCCTTCAGCATTTCGAGGAACAGGGCAAACAGCCCAGCGATCACGAAGACATCTCCGCCCCTCAGCGTCATCTCGGCACCCGAGGCCAGTGTCATCGAATAGGCATCACCGTCGATCAGCATGTCGCCGCCCGCCGCCATCAGCAGATAGGCCGCGATCACGATGGCGAGGGCGGGAAAGGAAATGATATACTTCATGGTGGCTGTTCTCCGGTGTGCCCCTAGCTAGCCCAAGTCCCGCGATTCCCGCAAAGCCGGACTGAACGAATTACCGGACAAATTGTTCTTTATTACGAACAGCGCTTGATCTATATTCTGGGCATCCAAGAGACGGAGAAAACCATGTCACTGCAAATCGGCGATATCGCCCCGGACTTCGAGGCCAACACCACGGATGGCCACCTGAAGTTCCATGACTACATCGATGGCTCCTGGGTGGTGTTTTTCTCTCATCCCAAGGACTTCACCCCTGTCTGCACCACCGAGCTGGGCTCGGTTGCCAAGATGAAGCATGAGTTCGACAAGCGCGGCGTGAAGCTGATCGGCATCTCGATTGACTCGGTCGAGGATCACAAGCGCTGGAAGGACGACATCAAGGACGTCACCGGCGCGACCGTGAACTATCCGATGATCGGCGACGAGGACCTCTCGGTTGCCAAGCTCTATGGCATGATCCACCCCAATGCCTCGGGCAATGCCAAGGGCCGCACGGCGGCTGACAACGCCACGGTGCGCAGCGTGTTCATCATCGGGCCGGACAAGAAGGTGAAGTTCATCGCCTCCTACCCGATGAGCACGGGCCGCAACTTCAATGAAATCGTCCGCGTGGTGGACTCGCTGCAGCTCACCGCAACCAAGTCGGTGGCCACGCCTGCCGACTGGAAGCAGGGCGAGGACGTGATCATCCTTGCCTCACTGTCGGATGAGACCGCGAAGGAGAAGTTCCCCGGTGGCTGGAAGACGCTGAAGCCGTATCTGCGGGTTGTGCCGCAGCCGAAGTAATTCAGATTTCGCCGACGTTCATCGTGGCCGGGCTTGTCCCGGCCTTTTTTTGGTGGCCGCGAAAAAGGATCGCCGGGTCAGGTGTTTGGCGGGCGTAAGCCTCACCACCACTGCGGCGCGGTGTAGCCCCCTGCCGCGGCTTCAATGGCGGCGGCGGCCTGGAACAGGGTCTCCTCGCCGAAGGGCTTGCCGATGAGCTGAAGCCCCAGCGGTAGGCCGTCGGCGGAGAGGCCGGCGGGCACGGCGATGCCGGGAAGGCCTGCCATGTTCACCGTGACGGTGAAGATGTCGTTCAGGTACATCTGGACGGGATCGGTGATCTCGCCCGGCGCGAAGGCGGGGCTGGGCGTGGCCGGGGTCAGCACCACGTCCACCTTGTCCCAGGCCTTGTCGAAGTCGTTCTTGATCAGTGTGCGGACCTTCTGGGCGCGGACATAATAGGCATCGTAGTAGCCAGCCGATAGCACATAGGTGCCGATCAGGATGCGGCGCTGCACCTCGCGGCCAAAGCCGGCGGCGCGGGATTTCTCGTACATGTCGACGATGTCGTCGCCCGGAACGCGCAGGCCGTAGCGCACGCCGTCATAGCGCGCGAGGTTGGATGAAGCCTCGGCGGGCGCCACGATGTAATAGGCTGGCAGCGCATATTTGGTGTGAGGGAGTGAGATCTCGACGATCTCGGCTCCTTGAGCCTTCAGCCACTCCGCCCCCTTGCTCCACAGCGCGTCGATCTCGGCCGGCATGCCGTCGACGCGGTATTCCTTCGGGATGCCGACGCGCAGACCCTTGATCGGGCGGCCGATGGCGGCTTCGTAATCGGGTACGGGAAGGTCGACCGAAGTGGCGTCCTTGGGGTCGACGCTCGCCATCGACTTCAGCATGATTGCGGCATCGCGCACGTCGCGTGCGATGGGGCCTGCCTGATCGAGCGACGAAGCGAAGGCAACGATGCCCCAGCGCGAGCAGCGGCCATAGGTCGGCTTGATGCCGACCGTGCCGGTGAATGCGGCGGGCTGGCGGATCGAGCCGCCGGTGTCTGTGGCCGTGGCGGCAGCACAGATGTGCGCTGCAACGGCAGCGGCGGAACCGCCCGAGGAACCGCCCGGCACGAGGGCCGCGTTGGAGTTCGTGCGCTTCCACGGATTGATGACGTTGCCGTAGTAGCTCGTCTCGTTGGACGAGCCCATGGCGAACTCGTCCATGTTGAGCTTGCCGAGCATCACCGCACCATCGCGCCACAGGTTGGCGCTGACGGTGGATTCATATTGCGGCTTGAAGCCGTCGAGCACGTGGCTGCAGGCCTGGGTGTGCACGCCTTCGGTGGCGAAGAGGTCTTTGATGCCGAGCGGAATGCCTTCCAGCGCACCGCCCTGCCCGGCGGCCAGCCGCGCGTCCGAGGCCTTGGCCATGTCGCGCGCCTTTTCCGGCGTCTCGACAATATAGGCGTTGAGCACGCGGGCCTTCTCCATGGCGGCGAGATAGGCATCCGTAAGCTCAAGCGCGGTGAACTGCTTCTTCTTGAGGCCGTCGCGGGCGGCCGCGATGGTAAGGGCGGTGAGGTTGCTCATGACGGTTACTCCACCACCTTCGGGACCATGAAGAACTCATCATCTTGCGCTGGCGCGTTGGCGACGATCTTCTGCGGGTAATGACCGTCGGTCACCACGTCGTTCCGCATCTTCATCTTCATGGTGACCACCGAGGTCATGGGCTCCACATTGGCCACGTCGACCTCGTTCAGCTGCTCGATGAAGCCGAGGATGGCGTTGAGTTCGCCGGCCAGGCGCGGCACGTCCTCTTCCTTCACCTTGAGGCGCGCCAGGCGCGCCACACGCTTCACGGTTTTCTGATCGACCGACATGAAATCAAACCCTTGGGAACTCTCTCGTGGGGCGGAATAGCACCCGCTCAAGCCACCTGCAACTTGGCTTTCTGGCGGCCCTTTTCATCGAAGTTCCTGAGGTCCAGCCAGCGCTCGAACCCCGCCCGGATGAGCTGCCAGTCCTTGTCCAGAATGGCGAACCAAGCGGTATCGCGGTTCCGACCCTTGACGATCAGGTGCTGGCGGAAAACACCCTCGAACGTGAAACCGAAGCGTTCCGCCGCCTTGCGCGAGGGGGCGTTGAGGGCGTCGCACTTCCATTCGAGCCGTCGGACGCCCAGGTCATCGAAGCAGTGGCGGATCATCAGGAAGATTACCTCGGTGGCCTCTCTGGTCTGCTGCAGGCCGGGCGACATCCAGATGTGGCCGATCTCGATCACCCCGTTGGGCGCGTCGGACCGCATGAAGGCCCCCATGCCAACGGCCTTGCCGGTGGCGCGGTTGATGAAGGCATAGAACCACGGGTCGCGCGAGGTTGCGCGATCCTTCACCCAAGCCTCGAACTGCTCGAAGGATTGCCATGGGCCATATGGCATGTATGTCCAGACATCGCCCTCGGGGTCACTGTCCTTGAAGCTGTCGTAGAGGTCCTTGGCGTGGGCTGCGGCGAAAACCGGTTCCAGCACCACCCAGCGGCCGTGCAGCGGGCGCATGTCGGGCTTGGAGCCGGATGGCAGCGGGTCGACCACCCGCCCCACCGGACGTTCGGGTTTCTTTGCCATCAGAATGTCATCGTTTCGCAGGACGTCATCACGCGAACCTTGGCGGCGTCCGGGCCCATGGCCTTGAGGAACTTGGAGGCGTCATCATCAACATAGCCCTTGAAGGAGGCGAAGTGGCAGGGAATGACGGTCTTGAAATCGAAGAAATGACGGCAAGCATAGGCCGCCTGGTCGCCGCCCATGGTGAAGCGGTCGCCGATCGGCAGGATGCCGATTTCAGGGCGGTAGAGCTCCTGAATCAGCTTCATGTCGTAGGACAAGCCGGTGTCGCCAGCGATGTAGAGCGTGTTGCCATGCTCCTTCTTCGGTTCGATCACGAACCCCGCAGGGTTGCCGAGGTAGACGGGCTGACCCGCCACCATGTCGGAGGACGAGTGCCAGGCATTGGTGAAGATCACGTCGAAGTCGTCGAAGCTGATGCGGCCGCCGTGGTTGCCCGGACTGTATTTTTCTGCGCCCTTGCCGTTGAGCCAGGAGCAGACTTCGAAATTGGAAACGAGTGTGGCACCCGTGGTCTTCAGGATCTCGAGCGAGTCACCCACATGGTCGCCGTGGCCATGGGTGAGAAGCAGGTGCGTCAGGCCCGTGCTGGCCTCCTGCCAACCCACCGTGGCGGCCGGGTTGCCGGTGAAGAACGGGTCGACGAGGATGACGGCGTCGCCGGTCTCGATCCGGAAGGCCGAATGGCCGTGATAGGTGATCTTCATCTGGGCACTCCTTGGGATGGTGGATGTATCCTCCGCCGGTCCGGGAATGGCAAGGTGATGGTTGCCGTGCATGCCCATTCGTCTTCTCCCGCTTCCTGAGCGGGAGAAGAAGGGACCCGTTGCGTACGCAACGGGGAGATGAGGGGAGACGGGCACGCTCAGAGAGCGCGTCCCCTCACCTACCCCAACTGCGTTGGGGGCCCCTCCTCTGCCGCTAAAGCGGGAGAGGACGCGGGAGCTTGCTTGTCGGTCGTAATCCACTAAACCGACAGCCATGGCCTCCACCGACCTCACCCTGACCCAAGCCATTGCCGCCATTCCGCCGGACAGGCGGCTAATGGCACTCGACCTTGGCTCGAAGACCATCGGGGTGGCCACCAGCGACCGCACCCGGATGATCGCCACACCGATCGAGACCATTGCGCGGAAGAAGTTCACCAAGGATGCCGAGCGACTTCTCGAAATCATCACGGCGGAGAACATCGGGCTCATCATACTGGGCTTGCCCGTCAACATGGACGGCACCGAGGGGCCGCGCTGCCAGTCCACCCGCTCCTTTGCGCGGAACTTCGCCAGGCTGTCGCCCACGCCCGTGGTGTTCTGGGATGAACGCCTGTCCACGGCCGCGGTGGAGCGCATGTTGATCCAGGCGGATGCCTCACGCGCCAAGCGCGACGAGGTGATCGACAAGCTGGCCGCCGCGTGGATCCTGCAGGCGGCACTCGATTCACTCAGATGACGACGATCTTCCTCGCCCTGCTGCCGGTGTTCATCGTCATTCTGGTGGGTTTCGCCCTG
This sequence comes from Rhizobium sp. Q54, assembly GCA_945889445.1. Taxonomy (GTDB): domain Bacteria; phylum Pseudomonadota; class Alphaproteobacteria; order Rhizobiales; family Aestuariivirgaceae; genus Aestuariivirga. The sequence goes on along the minus strand of CAMDBX010000016.1, from coordinate 40,830 downwards.
CGGAAGGGCGAGGTCATCTCGACGGAGCAATGGGCGGGGCTCGACCACGTCTGCTATTTCGTGCTGTTCCCGGTCATCATCTTCAAGGAGATCGCAGCCGCCGATTTTGCCGGCGTGCCGGTGCTGCAGATGGCGAGCGCCATGGCGGTTTCGGTGATCGCGATGATCGGGCTTCTCGTGCTGTTCAGCCGCCCGCTGATGGCCGGGCTCGGCATCAGCGGACCGCAGTTCACCTCGCTGGTCCAGGGTTCGGCGCGCTGGCACACCTTCATTGCCTTCGCCATCATTCCGCTCGTCTTCGGAACGCAGGCGCTGTCGCTGGGTGCGGTGAGTGCGGCGGCGATGACGCCGCTCCTCAACATCCTCTGCGTCATCGTCATGGCCCGCTACGCGCACGAAACCTATGTGGCACCAGGCGCGCTTCTGCTGTCGATCCTCAAGAACCCGTTCGTGTTCTCGTCGCTTGGCGGGGTTGCCTGGCAGCTCTCGGGGCTTGAGCTGCCGGCCATGGGGCTGCAGGTGCTGGACATGATCGGGCGGGGGGCGCTGGGCCTTGCGCTCCTCACCGTGGGCGCGGGACTGCGGATTGGCTCGGTGGTCAAGGAATGGCCACCGGTGGCGCTGGCCGTGGTGCTGAAGCTGCTCGCCATGCCAGCCCTGATGGCGGCCACCCTGTGGCTGATGGGGGTGCATGGTGAGGCCTTCGCGGTGGCGTTGCTGTGCGGGGCGGTGCCCACCGGCTCCGGGGCCTATGTGCTGGCCCGCAAGATGGGGGGCGATGCGCCCATGGTGGCCAACATGCTGACCGTGCAGGTGATCGCGGCGGCTGTCACCATCCCCCTCATTCTCTGGCTGGCCGGGGTTGGCGCTTAAGGCTTGTGCAAAGCCCCCAGATGAGGCTTGCGGCGCGCCGGGATAATGCTTACACACCCGGCTTTAATGACACGCGATGCCCGCCCGCCGCTCCTCAAGCGCCAGCACCTGCTGGCCATCGACGATATCTCATCACTTGAAGCAATCCGCATCCTCGACCTGGCCGCGCGCTACGTCGAGGTGAGCCGCCAGACCGACAAGCGTCAGCTGGTGCTTCAGGGCCGGACACAGGTAAACCTGTTCTTCGAGGCCTCCACCCGCACCCAGTCATCCTTCGAGATCGCTGGCAAGCGCCTGGGCGCCGACGTGATGAACATGGCAGTCGCCAACTCCGCCGTCTCCAAGGGCGAGACGCTGCTCGACACGGCAATGACCATCAATGCCATGCAGCCCGACTTCCTGGTGGTGCGCCACCAATCCTCGGGTGCGGCCGAACTTCTCGCCCAGAAGGTATCCTGCGCCGTCATAAACGCAGGCGACGGCCAGCACGAGCACCCCACGCAGGCGCTGCTCGATGCGCTCACCATCCGCCGCCACAAGAACCAGTTCGAGGGCCTCATCGTGGCGATCTGCGGCGACGTGTTGCATTCGCGCGTGGCGCGCTCCAACATTCACCTGCTCAACAAGCTGGGCGCGCAGGTGCGCGTGGTGGCGCCCTCCACCCTGCTGCCCTCCGGCATCGCCAATTTCGGCGTCGAGGTTCACCGCAGCATGGACAGCGGCCTGCGGGGCGCCGACGTTGTCATGATGCTGCGGCTGCAGCTTGAGCGCATGACCGGCGCCTTCGTGCCCTCGATCCGCGAATACTACCGCTTCTATGGCCTCAACGCCGAGAAGCTGAGGCTGGCGAAACCGGACGCCATGGTGATGCACCCCGGCCCCATGAACCGGGGCATCGAGATCGACTCGGATGTTGCCGACGGCGTTCAATCCGTGATCCGCGAACAAGTGGAGATGGGCGTCGCCGTGCGCATGGCGGTGCTCGACGCCCTGAGCCGCAACATGCCCGGCGGAGACAATTCATGATCAACCCCGCCAAGCACAGCGCCCGCCGCCGCGCCTATGTGAACGCCAACATCGTGGCGCCTGCCCAGGGCCTCAATGGCAAGGGCGGCATCCTGATCGAGGACGGCTGGATTCTCGACGTCGGGCCCAAGGTGACGAAGGACAGCGTCGGCGCCTCCGCCACCGTCACCGACTGCAAGGGCCTCACCCTCATTCCTGGCCTGATCGACATGCGGGTGTTCACCGGCGAGCCCGGCACCGAATACCGCGAGACGCTGGCCAGTGCTTCGGGCGCTGCGGCAGCAGGCGGCGTGACCACCATGATCGTCATGCCCAACACCCAGCCGGTGATCGACGATGCAGCCATTGTCGATTTCATCCTCAGGCGCGCGCGCGACACCGCCTCGGTGCGCGTGGCGCCCATGGCGGCGATTACCAAGGGCCTCGGCGGCGAACTGATAACCGAAATCGGCCTGCTCAAGGAAGCAGGTGCCGTGGCCATCACCGAGGGCACGCGGGCCCTCGTCAATGCCAATGTGTTCCGCCGTGCGCTGATGTATGCCAAGGACTTCGACATGCTGGTGGTGCAGCACGTCGAGGAGCCAACACTCTCATCAGGCGTGATGAACGCCGGCGAAGCGGCCAGCCGTCTCGGCCTGTCCGGCAATCCTGCCATGTCCGAGGTCATCATGCTGGAGCGCGACCTGCGCCTCGTCGAGATGACGGGTGCCCGCTACCATGCCTCGCAGATCTCGGGACAGAATTCGGTGGAGGTGATGCGCGCCGCAAAGGTGAAGGGCCTGCCCGTGACCTGCGGCGTGTCGATCCATCATCTGGTTCTCAACGAGAACGACATCGGCGCCTACCGCACATTCTTCAAGCTCTCGCCGCCGCTCCGCGCCGAGGACGACCGGCGCGCCCTGGTGGAAGCGCTCGCGGACGGCACCATCGACGTCATCGTCTCGGGCCACGACCCGCAAAGTGCCGACACCAAGCGCCTGCCCTTCGCCGAGGCCGCCTATGGCGCCATCGGTCTGGAAACCATGCTCTCGGCAGCAATCGGACTGCATCACAATGACGGCGTCCCGCTGTCGCGGCTGGTCGAGGCCCTGTCTTCAAAGCCCGCCGAGATCCTGAAGCTCGAAACCGGGCGGCTGGCGCCGGGTGCGCCTGCCGATTTCGTGCTGGTCGACGTCAACATGTCGTGGACTGTCGAGGAGGATGTTCTGCGCTCGCGCGCCAAGAATTCACCCTTCGAGCACCGCACGCTGGAAGGCCGGGCGGTGGAGACCGTCGTTGCGGGCGAGAGCGTCTTCGCCTACGCTCCGCGCTGACCAATTCGTGCATGAGGAAATGATGGGCTCCGGCCTCGAGATGATCATCGCGCTGGTGTTCGGCTATCTCTGCGGGACCATCCCCTTCGGGCTGATCCTGACGAAATCGGCTGGGCTGGGTGACATCCGGACCATCGGCTCGGGCAACATCGGCGCCACCAACGTGCTGCGCACGGGAAACAAGAAGGTCGCCGCCCTCACCCTGATCCTCGACGCGCTGAAGGGCGCCGTGCCCGCCCTGGTGATGGGCTGGCTCTATGGGCCCGAAGCGGGCGCGCTCGGCGGGCTTGCAGCCTTTTTCGGACACCTGTTCCCCATGTGGCTGGGTTTCAAGGGCGGCAAGGGTGTTGCCACCAATATCGGCGTGCTGTTCGGGCTGTTCTGGCCGCTTGGCCTGATCTTCCTCGCCGTCTGGATCATCATGGCCCTGCTGTTTCGCATCTCCTCGCTCTCCGCCCTCACGGCGAGCTTCCTGTCACCCTTCGCGGCTTACGCGCTGGGGCGGGGTGACTTGATCCTGCCCGCCGTGATCATGGGAGCGGCGATCTTCGTCACCCACCGCGCCAACATTTCGCGCATCCTCAAGGGCGAGGAACCGCGCATCGGAAAGTCGACAACTGCATGATGGACACTTGAATGAGCGGTGGCCCGCTCACGGACGAGGAACGCCTCAACTGGCTGATCCTCTCGAGAAGCGAGAATGTCGGGCCCACCACCTTCAAGAAGCTCATCAAACGTTTCCACACCGCCGGCGCGGCTCTCCGCGCGCTTCCCGACCTGACCCGCAGGGGTGGGCTCAACCGCCCGCCGCGGATCTGGAGCCGTGATGCCGCCGAGCGCGCCATCGCAAATGCGGAAAGGATCGGGGCGCGCTTCCTGTGCAGCATCGAGCCCTCATATCCGTCCTTGCTCAGGCAGGCCGATACCGCGCCACCGCTGCTTTGCATCAAGGGTGATGAACGCCTCCTTACCCGCAGCGGCGTTGCCATCGTGGGCGCCCGCAATGCCTCCGCACTGGCGCGAAAGTTCTCCCGGCAACTGGCGCAGTAGATCGGCCAGGAGGGACACGTGATCGTCTCCGGCCTTGCGCGCGGCATCGACACGGCGGCCCATGATGCAGCCCTCGACAGCGGTACCATTGCCGTGGTGGCAGGAGGTCTTGACGTGATTTATCCACCGGAGAACGCCGCACTGCATGCCGCGATCGGCGAGCGTGGACTGATCGTGTCGGAGCAGGTGCCGGGCACCGAGCCAAAGGCGGACTTCTTCCCACGCCGCAACCGGATCATCTCCGGCATGTCGCGCGCGCTGATCGTGGTGGAGGCGGCATTGCGCTCAGGCTCACTGATCACTGCCCGGTTCGCCGCCGAACAGGGCCGCGACGTCTTTGCGGTTCCGGGATCGCCGCTCGACCCGCGTTGCGAAGGCACCAACCGGCTTATCCGCGATGGTGCCACGCTGCTGATGTCATCACGCGACGTGCTGGAGGCGCTTGGCAGCGAAGGCCCCCGCCAGATGAGCTTCTTCGAGCCGGATCCGCCGCCCCTGCCCTTGCGCCAGCCGGACGCCGCCGACATGCGCCACCTGCTGGAGCTGCTCTCACCCAATCCTATCGACACAGATGACCTGGCGCGCGAAAGCGGCTTCGACGCGGCAACACTCTCGGCCTTGCTGCTCGAACTGGCGCTGGCGGGGCGGATCACCCGCCACCCGGATGGTTCCGTTTCACTTGCCTGAGAACTGGCGGATCTCAGCCGCCACGAGGTATTGGAGCTCCCACAGGTACGTGTCGTGAATGCCCAGCTCCTCCAGCTTCATGACCGTGGCGTGCAGATAGGCAGCACCTGATCCGGCCCAACCGGCGGCACGTGCCAGCATGTGGGCCTGGGCATGGATCGGCAGGTCCACGTAGAAGCGGTCCCGCCGCATGCCGGCATAAAAGGTGAGCGCCTTCTGGCGAGTGCCCGCGATGTCGACGTCAACCCAGCGCCACGCGTTGGCTATGCGGCGGAAGGGCACCTCCCGACGCAAAAGCTTGTCGAGCTGGACAGATGCCGAAGCCTCATCGATGCGGAACACCTCGCCCTTGCAGGAGCCGCCATTGTCGAGCCCGAGCATCAGGCCGGGCTGCTCGGGCGAACCCCTGAAGCGTGACAGCTGTATGCAGAAGGCGCGGTGCCAGCCCCGTAAGGTCGCAGGCCGACGCTCGTTAAAGTCGAACCCCTGGTTCCACAGCAGCGAACCATAGGCGAAGACCCAGATCGGACCTGGTCCGTGTTTGGCGACAATATGGGTGACGGCCTCGGCGTAGTCCGCGTCCGCCATGGGCACGCGGTCAGGGTCGGGGGGAAGGTGGTCCTGCGGGATCTTGCGCTCGACGCGCGACACAAGGTCGGGGGTGAGAACGAGCTTGCGGCGCATCGCTCCCCAGCCCTTCCTCAGCCGCTGTTGTCGGCGGAGCCAAGCTGGCGGAGAACCAGCATCATGGTGGCGTGGGCGTCGCCCGCACCAACATTGACGATCTTGTGGGGCAGGTCGCCCCGGAAGCGCAGCGTCTCGCCCACCTTCACCCGGCGGGTTTCCTCGCCGGTGGTCACGTCCAGCTCTCCGGCCAGGATGTAGAGGTGCTCAACGGTGCCCTGCGGATGGGGGTCCGATTCCAGAACGCCGCCCTCCTTGGCCCGGAAATCGTACCACTGCACCTGATCGACGAGGTTCAGCGGTCCGGCAATGGCCAGCCGGCACAAACCATCTTGGCTTTCGAGGATCGGCACGCCGGACTTCGTCTGGTGCTCGAGGAACAGCGCCGCACCCTCAGTGCGCAGCACCTCGTCAATTGTCGTGTCGAGTGCCCGCGACAGCCGGTACACCGTTGAAAGAGTTGGGTTTGTTTCGTTCCGCTCGATCTGGGAGATGATCGACTTGGCAACGCCTGAATGCTCCGACAAGTCGCCCAGCGACATGTTGTAGGCCTTGCGCAGCCGCTGGATGGTCTTGCCCAGGGAGGGGGTCGGGTCAAAGTCCTGTGAAGAGCTGTTTTTGCTGCCGCGACGCGTTGACATTTCGTCGTCCTGAACTTAGAACTGGTGTTCGTTATAACGAACAACACCTCTTTTGTGTGTTCCGATGGGCCTCTTGATACCGCGTTTTCGTCCTTTAGTTCAAACGAATTCGTGTTTTGCCCCAAGAGCCTGTCCGGAAGACCGAACGTTTGGAACAGCGAACAGACAGCAACGGGAGCAGATGCGATGCGCTACTTTCCGATCTTCATAGACCTCCAGGAGAGGCCGGTCACCGTGGTGGGCGGCACCGAGGAAGCGCTGCGCAAAGTGCGGCTGCTGCTGAAGACGGGTGCCGTCCTCAACATCATCGCCCCTGCCCTGCATGAGGAACTGGCCGCCGAACCGCGCGTCAACTGGATCGCCAAGGGTTATCACGCCGGATTGCTTGAAGGTGCGGCGCTTGTCTATTCCGCCGATGCTGACCTCAACGAGCGCGTGGCAGAAGATGCCAAGGCGCTGGGCATTCCGGTAAACGCCGTCGACAACCCCGATATCTCCACCTTCATCGTGCCGTCCATCGTCGACCGCGACCCTGTGGTCGTGGCCATCGGCACCGAAGGCACGGCCCCCATTCTGGGCCAAGGCCTAAGGGCACGCATCGACGCCATGTTGCCGCAGGTGCTGGGCGACCTTGCGCAGGCCGCGTCAGGCTTGCGCCACCGCGTGGCCGAGAGCATTCCGCCCGGCAACCGCCGCCGCTCCTTCTGGTATCGCTTCTTCTTCGGCGACGTGCGCGAGGCCTTTGTGGCGGGTGATACCTGCGGCTATCTCGCGGGCGTCGAAAACCTGTTCGTGGAGCAAGCACAGCCGCCGCAGGGGCGCGTCACCTTCGTCAGCCTCGGCTCGGACGACCCCGAACTCCTGACCATCAAAGCGCAGCGCAAGTTGCAGGAAGCCGACGTCATCGTGCATGACCGCGCCGTGCCGCAAGCGATCCTCGAACTCGCCCGCCGTGACGCCGTGCGCGCGCCCGTGAAGGGCGAACTCTATGGGGGCGCCACCGACCTGCTGCTGGCCGAGGCCAAGGCCGGCAAGCTGGTGGTGCGCCTCGCGGCGGAAGTCTCGCTGGAGGAGACTGTATCGGTCGCCGCCGAGGGCATCGCCTTCGAAACCATACCCTCGGTGCCGCAGCCCAAGGCCGCCGAGATCATCGAATTTCCCGTCCGCGAGGACATTCGTGACGACATCCTGAGAGCCGCATCATGACAACGCCTGAAAAGGGACAACTGGTTACCGCCAACCGCCTGCGTGACGGGATCGCTGTGTTTCTCACCCGTGGGGGTGACTGGAGCGAGGTGATCGACGAGGCCGTGCTGGCGCTGGAGCCGCAGGCCGCCGCCGCACTCGAGGCGCGCGCCCGCGACGACGAGAAGAAGACCATCGTGACGGGGGCCTATCTCGTCGATGCCGAGCGCCTGGAAGGCCGGGTACGCGCCGCACATATCCGCGAGCGCATGCGCGCTCTGGGACCAACCGTGAGACTGGACCTCGGCAAGCAGGCCGAGGGCAAAGGTGCCGGCTTTGCCGCGCCCGAGGGAGAGTGATTTCAGATGTACCGTTACGACGAGTTCGACCACCAGTTCGTGCGTGAGCGCACCGACCAGTTCCGCAATCAGACGGAACGCCGCCTGTCAGGTGCGCTGACCGAGGACGAGTTCCGTCCGCTGCGCCTGATGAATGGCCTCTACCTGCAGCTCCACGCCTACATGCTGCGCGTCGCGATTCCCTATGGCACCTTGTCGGGGCGGCAGATGCGGCAGCTCGCCTACATCGCCGACACGTGGGACAAAGGCTATGGCCATTTCACCACGCGCCAGAACATCCAGTACAACTGGGTAAAGCTTGAAGATGCGCCGGACATTCTTGACGCGCTGGCCGCCGTCGAGATGCATGCCATCCAGACCAGCGGAAACTGCATCCGCAACGTCACGACCGATCATTGGGCGGGTGCTGCGGCCGACGAGATCGCCGATCCGCGGCCGGTTGGCGAGCTGCTGCGCCAGTGGTCCTCGCTCCACCCCGAATTCTCGTTCCTGCCGCGCAAGTTCAAGATCGCGGTGACAGGTGCCCCGCATGACCGCGCGGCGGTGAAGGTGCATGACATCGGCCTTCGCCTGCACAAAAACGATGCGGGCGAGATCGGCTGGGAAGTGATCGTCGGTGGTGGCCTTGGCCGCACGCCCATGGTGGGCGTCACGGTGCGTGACTTCCTGCCCCAGCATGAGCTGATCGGCTATCTGGAAGCCATCATGCGCGTCTACAATCTCTATGGCCGGCGTGACAACAAGTACAAGGCGCGCATCAAGATATTGGTGCACGAGATCGGGGCCGACAAGTTCAAGTCCGAAGTGGAGGCCGAATACGCCCGCCGACCGCACCCGACCACGGAAGTGGAAGAGCGCGAGTTGGCTCGCATCGCCGCCTATTTCGCACCGCCGGATTTCGAAAAGCTGCCACGCTGGTCGGCTTCCTTCGAAGAAGCCAAGCTCGCTAACCCGGCTTTCGCGCGCTGGGCCAGGAACAACCTCGGCCCCCACCATGTCGACGGCTACGCCATCGTCAACATCTCGCTAAAGCCCGAGGGCGGAATTCCAGGCGATGCGACCGGCGACCAGATGCGCGTCATGGCGGATCTTGCCGAGCGCTTCGGCAGTGACGAGCTGCGCGTCAGCCACGCCCAGAACATCGTGCTGCCGCATGTGAAGAAGGACGACCTGCTCACCGTCTATCAGGCGCTGGAAAAGGCCGACCTCGCCGCCGCGAACTATGGGCTGGCGGGCGACATCATTGCCTGTCCCGGCCTCGACTATTGCGCGCTGGCAACGGCGCGCTCGATCCCCGTCGCGCAGTCGATCTCGCGCAAGTTTGCGGACTCGAAGAAGCAGGACGAGATCGGCAAGCTCAAGATCAACATCTCGGGCTGCATCAACGCATGCGGCCACCACCATGTGGGCCATATCGGCATTCTCGGCCTCGACAAGAAGGGCGAGGAATTTTACCAGATCACGCTCGGCGGCTCCTCCGCCGAGAACGCCTCGATTGGCACGATCCTCGGCCCGGGCTTCGCCGGCCACGAGGTGGCGGATGCCATTGAAACCATCCTCGACACCTATCTCAAGCATCGTGAAGCCGGCGAGGAGTTCCTCGCCACCTACCGCCGTCTCGGACCCAAGCCCTTCAAGGAGGCACTCTATGCCACTGCTTAAGAACAATGTGCTGGTCGCCGACACCTGGATCAACGCCGAAGCAGACGGCGATTTTCCCGCCTCTGGCGACGTGATCGTGCCTTTCGCGCGGCTCCTCAAGGACTGGGGTGAGCTTTCAGCACGCCCCGGCAAGCTGGGCCTCAGGCTTTCGAACACCGACCGTCCCGAAGCGCTTGGCACCTTCCTGCCGAAGCTCTCGGTCATCGTGCTGCCCTTCCCCGCCTTCAACGACGGCCGTGCCTACTCCATCGCGCGGTCCTTGCGCGAGATGGGTTATCGCGGAGAGCTGCGCGCCACCGGCAACGTGTTGCCGGACCAGCTGCAGTTCATGCTTCAGGTTGGCTTCGATGCCTTCGAGATCGGCGAGCGTTTTCCCTTGGAAACGTGGCAGAAGGCGTCGCGCCAGATGTCGCTGGCCTATCAGCGCGGCTTGTTCCGCCGCGGTTCGGAGGCCGAGATCTGGACAGAGCGCCACACCGACGCTGAACCCTGGCTCGAACAGCCGCACGCTGGCTGAACGGCCATGGACAGGTTCATCTTCGAAAGCTACGCCGGCCTCGAGGGCCAGCAGTTGCTGGGGCCGATCCTGCGCGACTTCGCGGGCAAGGCCGCAGTCATCTCTTCCTTCGGGGCGGAGTCGGCAGTGCTGCTGCACATGGTTTCGCAGGTGGACAAGGCAACGCCGGTGATCTTCCTCGATACCGGCAAGCATTTCTGGGAGACACTGTCGTATCGCGCCAAGCTCATCGACCAGCTGGGCCTCACCGCTGTGCGCATCATCACGCCAGCCACTGCGGATCTCTCCACGCGGGATCCCGACGGCACGCTGCACAAGAACAGCGCAGACGCCTGCTGCCGCATCCGCAAGGCCATTCCGCTGGCCAAGGCGCTGGAAGGCTTCGAGGTCACCATCTCCGGCCGCAAGCGCTACCATGGCGCGGCACGTGCCACGCTGGACTTCCTGTCCATCGCCGATGGCCGGCTGAAGGTTGAGCCGCTCGCTGGCTTCTCCGCGCTCGATATCGCGGCCTACATGAAGACCCACGACCTGCCGCACCATCCGCTCACCGAGATCGGATACTTCTCGATCGGTTGCGAACCCTGCACCCAGGCCGGTGGCACGGCGGCCGATCCGCGTGCCGGGCGTTGGTCAGGCTCGGCAAAGACCGAGTGCGGCATCCACTGGACGCAAAGCGGCAAGGATATTGTGCCACCTGCTGGTTCCGTCCGCCACTAACGCCTGCAACAGGCCCGGCGAATGTTTGACAAACTTCAACACTGATCGAGAAGGCCTTGCACGGCGCGCACCACTGCGCGAGGACATGCCTCTGCGAGAGGTGCGCATCGCGACGACCCTGATCTATGACATTGGTGCCAATAACGGGGATGACATAGTCTAAAACGAGAAGCAGGCCGACCACGTCGTTGCGGTTGAGGCCAATCCGGCACTGTGTGACGTCATTCGCACGCGTTACGCCGATCAAATATCCTCAGGTGCTCTTGTGGTCGAGAATGTCGTTCTCACGCACGAAGGCAGAGACGCTGACATCCTGTTCGATATCCATCGGACGAAACACGTCCTGAGCCAGTTTCCGGCACCACCGGCCAGCCATGCAGCCGCCTTCGAGGCGATCGCGCTGCCAGCTCTTTCAGTAGCGGAACTTGTCGCACGCCACGGCCAGCCGCACTCTGTGAAGATCGATCTTGAGTACTACGACGCGCGGGTTCTGCGCACACTCTTTGCCAGCGGGGTCTTTCCGGACTACCTTTCTGTCGAGGTCCATCAACTCGACGTCTTTGCGCAAATGGTTACAGAGGGCAGATAGCGGGCCTTCAAGCTCGTGGACGGGCGCAGCGTCGCGGAACGTTATGGCCAGCATTTCATCATGACCCCATTCGGTCGCGATCTGCACGAGTTTTCATTTCACTCGGCGGGACCCTACGGCATTGACATACCTGGCCCCTGGATGACGGCTGGCAGCTTCCGCCGCCTCCTGCGCGTCGTCGGCCTCGGTTGGGAGGACATTCACGCCAGCCGGGTGGATGAACCGCAAGACGGCATTCCGCGCTGGCTGCTGCCATCCCCCTTGCCAAAATGGATCAGTCCACCTCGTCGGACGGAACGATCCACGTCTCCTTCAGTGCTGCCTCACGCCAGGCTGAAAAGGCCGTGGTGTTGTTGATCGTGTCCATGTAGACTCGCGTATCGTCGGCCACCGGAATGGCAAAGGTCTCGAAGCGCGACACCACGGGCGTGTACATCGCATCGGCGATCGAGAACTTGCCGAACAGGAACTTGCCGCCCTTGCCGAACTTGGCCCTGCACTGACGCCAGATCTGCTCGATGCGGGCAATGTCGCGCCTGGCTGCGTCGCTGAGCGGAACAGGCTTGGGCTTGCGGCGGATGTTCATCGGGCAGGCATTGCGCAGCGCGCTGAAGCCGGCATGCATCTCGTTGGAGACGGCACGCGCCATGGCCCGGGCCGAAACCGTCTTGGGCCACAGGTGCTTCTCGGGGAACAACTCCGCGAGATACTCCATGATGGCGAGGGATTCCCACACCACCTGCCGCCCGTGATAGAGCACCGGCACCCGGCCAGCGGCCGAATGCTCGGTGATCAGCTTCGCTGTCTCCGGCGTGTCCAGCGGGATCACCGTCTCTCGGAAGGGGATTCCTGCCATCGACAATGCCATCCACGGCCTGAGCGACCATGAGGAGTAGTTCTTGTTGCCAATGACGAGATGGATGTTGCTCACTTCTTTTTTTCCACCATCTCGACCGGCCCACCCGCTTCCTTCCACGCCCCGAAACCGCCCGTGAGGTTGAACACGGGCTTCAGCCCCATGCGCTGGAGCACCTGGGTGGCCAGCAGCGAGCGCCAGCCCGAGGCGCAATGGATGATAAATTTCTTTTCTTCCGCGAAAATCGGCTTGTGATAGGGGCTTTCCGGGTCGACCCAGAATTCCAGCATGCCGCGCGGCGCGTGGAAGGAACCGGGAATGCGCCCCTCGCGCTCGATCTCGCGCGGGTCGCGAATGTCGATGATGGCGACGTCGGGTTGCCCCAGCACTGCAATCGCATCGGCGGTGGACATGCTGTCCACTTCGGCCTCGGCCTCGGCCATCAGTTGCTTGTGGCCCACGACGATATTCTGTGGCATTCGATCCCCCCTATTGTTCTTTCCCGTTTCCTCGCCTGTCTGCGGCAGGCCCGTCAAGTGAAATGCTTTCACCTAACACCTTACGCCATCCTACTCTGGTCGACCTGCTGAAGATTGTGCTCCTTGGGGCAATCTGGGGTTCAGCTTTCCTCGCGATCAAGCTCTCAGTCCACGAGACCGGGCCATTGTGGCTCGTCATGATCCGGGTTGCCATTGCTTTCCTGCCCATCGCGATGTTCGCCTGGTGGCGCAAGGACCCGCTGCCGCCAACACTGCACGACTGGCTGGTGATCATCGCCATGAGCCTGCTCAACACCGTTGGCCCGTTCTTTCTCATTTCATGGGCAGAGCTTCACATCCCGGCTGGCGTCACCTCGCTCATCATGGGTGTGGGGCCACTGGCCACCATGGTGGCGGCGCACTTCACCACCCCCGATGACCGTTTCACCGGCGGCAAGATCATGAGCATGTTCCTCGGCTTTGCCGGTCTTGCTCTGGTGGTCGGCCCCGGGCTCTCGCAGGGGATCGGCTTCGATGCATTGGCCTACGCGGCGGTGTGGTCTGGTATGCTGTGTTACGTGGCGGCGGGAACCCTCATCCGCTTCGTGCGCCGCACCAGCGTGCCGATGATGACAGCGGTCAACATGGGCGTCGGCATCCTTGCTCTCACCCCGCTCCTGCTGGTCGCCCATCATCCCTTTCCGCAGATGTCCGGTACGGCGGCCCTTGCCGCGCTATACCTGGGTCTCGTCTGCACCGGCTTCGCTTACCTGCTGCGGGCCAATATCACGCTCACCGTGGGCCAGAGCTTCATGAGCATGGCGAGCTATTTCATGCCGGTGTCGGGCGTGCTGCTGGCCTGGGCCGTGCTTGGCGAACCGGTCACCTGGCACATCATCTCGGCGCTGGCCTGCGTGATCGGGGGCTTCCTCGTGTCTCGCCGAAGGTCCGCTACAGCGACTTCGGCAAGTGGCGCCAGGCGACATAGCCCACGCCCGCCAGCGCCACGGAAAGAATGACGAACACCGCCCCGATTGGAAGCCAGAGCAAGGCGATGGCGAACACGAAGGCAGGGATCAGTTCCGAGCAGTCGATATAGGTGCGGTAGACGGCAGCCATCTTCTGCCGTTCGTGGTGGCGCACGGCACGCAGGAAGGGGATCCCTCCCACCCCGTCGATGGCGGAGGCCGCAACAGAACCTGCCAGCAGGCAGACGATCGCCACATAGGGCGAGGCCGTGCCGGCCAGACCAGCGCACAGCGAGGCCACGGCACACACCGTAAACGCCACCACCAGCACCGCGCGCACGCCATGGCTCCGGGCAAAGCGCCCCGCGAACCAGGCGGTGAACAGCAGCACCTGGCTCGCTGAGATCATGTAGCCGCCCACCCGCTTGTCGAGCCCCGCCTCGACAAGCAGCAGCGGCCCATAGATGAAGAAGGTTGTCCAGAAGCAGGACCTCCCGAAGGCGATGAGCCAGGCCAGCACCAGTCGCGGCTGGGCCAGAAAGCGCCTGACGTTGGCCAACGGGTTGAACGCCTCGAGGTTGCCCGTTGGCAACGCATTGGCGGTGTCCGAGAGCCTGAGCCACCAGAACAGCACCAGCAGCGCCGCGGCAGCCCCGATCGCCAGAAGCTGCGGACCCCATGGGCCATAGCTCACATAGAGCGAGACCCCCAAGGCCGGACCCATCGCCCATGACAGCGTCGACAGGCTGAGCCGGATCGGTTCCGATCGTGCCAGGTCGGTGCGCCGGATATTCTCCATGATGTAGAGCTGCAGCGTGATGTTGAGCACCGCAGCACCCAGATTTCGCAGCAGCATGCCACCCGCCTGCCCTGCCAGCACATGGCTGGCCAGCGCCAGGCTGGCCGCCATCATCATGCTGATACCCAGCGTATAGGCCCAGCGCCGGCGCATGCGGCCGAGCAGGAAGGGCAGCAGCAGCGTTGCACTCAGCACGCTGAGCGACACCACCGTGGACAGCACGCTCACCCTCTGGGCGGTGCCCAGAATGTCATAGGCCTGCAGTGAGATGACGGTGGAGTTCAGCGACCGGACGAAAGACTCAAAGGCGAATAGCGACGCGAAGGTGTAGGCCCCGGCGCGGCGCGGCAGCGGAAAATCGGTTGTCGTTGCGTCGGTCGGCATGGTTGCTGCCGTCAGACCAGCATTTTTCGGGACTGATCCGCAACTGTCGATGCCGCTTCCCCGCATGCCGGAAAGGTATGGCTTGAGGCGCACCTGTGAGAGCGATACACAGAGTCATGTCCAGCTCCGAGAAACAGACCGTCGCCCTGGTTTCAATGGGCGCCAGCGCCCTTCTGGCCGGCAGCAAGTTTCTGGCCGCCATGTTCACCGGCTCGCTGGGCATCTTGTCGGAAGCGGTCCACAGCGTGATCGACTTCGGGGCCACCATCGTCACCTATTTCGCCATCCGCTGGGCCGACCGCCCGGCCGATGACCAGCACCATTACGGCCACGCCAAGATCGAGAGCATTGCAGCACTTGTCGAGACGGGTCTGCTGTTTGTCACCACCGGCTGGATTGCCTGGGAGGCGTTGCGGCGCCTGCTGGGCGATGAGGTCCACGAGGTCGAGGTCACCTGGTGGGCGGTGGCAATCATCGCCGGTTCGATCATCATCGACTACAACCGGGCCCGGGCGCTCAAGCGGGTGGCGAAAAAGACCTCCAGCGAGGCGCTGGAAGCCGATGCGCTGCACTTCTCCTCCGACATGTGGAGTTCCATCGTCGTACTCGGCGGGCTTGGTGCGGTCTGGGCGGGCGTTCCGGCGGCGGACTCGATTGCCGCCCTCGTCGTCTCGGCCTTCATCGCCCATGCCGGGTGGGAGCTTGGCGCCCGCACCATGAGCACCCTGCTCGACGCTGCCCCGGCCGGTGCCACGGAAATCGTGCGCGGCCTCGTCAACGACGTCCACGGCGTGCTTGCCATCAAGTCGATCCGGCTCCGACCGGCGGGCGCAACCATGTTCACCGCCATCGTCGTCGAGGTTGCCCGCACCTTGCCGATCGACGAAATCGTCCGCACCAAGGATGCGATCACCGCCGCCGTGCAGGAGCGCTTCCCCAACGCCGATATCACGGTGACGGCAAACCCGGTGGCCCTCGATGGCGAGACGGTTTTTCAGAAGGTCATGCTCATCGCCAGCCGGCGCAACCAGGCTATCCACCACCTGAACGTCCAGAAGATCGACGGCAGACCGGCCATCAGCTTCGACCTCGAGGTGGATGGCTCCATGCCGCTGGGCGAGGCGCATGACCGTGCCACCGAGCTGGAGGACGCGATCCGCGGCGAACTGGGCAGTGACGTTGAAGTGGAAAGCCACATTGAGCCCCAGCCTGAGCGCATGCTGCTGGGCGAGGAGGCTCCGGCCAGACTGATGGCGGAAGTGTCAACCGCACTCCTGCAACTCGCCGCCACCCATGAGCGGCTCAGCGATATCCACTCAATCCGGCTTCGGCGCAACGAAGAAGGCCTGTTCCTGCACTATCACTGCCGCTGTTCTCCCACCGACACGGTGGAGCAGATCCATGACGACATCGACCGCGTCGAAGCCGGACTGAAGGAACGCTTTTCCGACATCCGCCGGGTCATCGCCCACGCCGAACCACTCGGCGCAGACAGTCACGCGCTCTAGATTCCGCCGTTTGCAGGATCACGGTCGAGACTGTCGGCAGCCTTCGACAATTGCTGGATGCGTTCAATCTCGCCTTTGGGCACTTCCACCCGGTGCGCCACCCCGAAGGACTCGTAATAGGCGAACTCCAGCGGAACCATCACGGTATGGAGCCCGACCGAGCGCGCGAGGTTTCGCAGCTCCAGGATCATGTCGGCCAGATATTCCGCTGTGTCCCGCTGCCGCTCGGCAAGAGTGGGAGGCGCTCTCGATCCCGCCTCCACCAGCACCGGTGCTGTCCGGGGGGCCTGTGCGCGCCGTTTTTCCATGCCGTCCTCCAGTTGCGTCAATTTCCGGAATTGCACTCTAAACGTGCTTTCTTCTTTTAAAAGCAACTTAAACTTGAACTGGTGCTGTGACAGGTAGAAATTTGGCTCGGCTTGAACCGGAGGAACGATGCCTATATGAGGCCCTGAAACCTGAACGGGACCATGTATGACAGTCGTCGTCGTTGAATCACCGGCCAAGGCCAAGACCATCAACAAGTATTTGGGTAAGGATTTCAAGGTCCTGGCCTCATATGGCCATGTCCGCGACCTGCCTGCCAAGGACGGTTCGGTGCGTCCCGACGCCGATTTCGAGATGGATTGGGAGGTTGACGGCAAATCCGCCAAGCGCCTGGCCGACATTGCGGCAGCTCTCAAGACCGACGACCGCCTGATCCTCGCAACCGACCCTGACCGCGAAGGCGAGGCCATTTCCTGGCACGTCATGGAGGTTCTGCGCAAGAAGGGTGCGCTCAAGGGCAAGGCCGTTCAGCGCGTGGTGTTCAACGCCATCACCAAATCCTCCGTGCTCGAAGCCATGCAGCACCCGCGTGACGTCGACGTGCCGCTGGTCGATGCCTATCTGGCCCGCCGGGCGCTGGACTATCTCGTCGGCTTCTCGCTCTCTCCCGTCCTCTGGCGCAAGCTGCCGGGCTCGCGTTCGGCGGGCCGCGTGCAGTCGGTGGCGCTGCGCCTGATCTGTGACCGTGAATTGGAGATCGAAGCGTTCCGGGCCCAGGAGTATTGGACCATCGACGGCACCTTCGTGACGCCGAAGGGCCAGGAGTTCCAGGCTTTCCTCAACGCCATCGGCGACAAGAAGCTCGGCAAGCTCGACCTCAAGGACGAAGCCTCGGCGCGGGCCGTCGAGCAGGCCGTGAAGGGCCAGCCCTTTAAGGTGGACTCGATTGAATCGAAGCCCGCCAAGCGCAACCCCTACCCGCCATTCCGCACCTCGACGCTTCAGCAGGAAGCCTCGCGCAAGCTGGGGTTCTCGTCTGCACGCACCATGCAGATTGCCCAACGCCTCTATGAAGGCGTGGAACTGGGCGGCGAGACAGTGGGCCTCATCACCTACATGCGTACCGACGGCGTCGACATGGCGCCCGAGGCCATTGCCGCCACGCGCAACGCCATTCTCAAGAACTTCGGCGAGCCCTATGTGCCGCCCACCCCGCGCCTCTACACCACCAAGGCCAAGAACGCGCAGGAGGCACACGAGGCGATCCGCCCCACCGAGATGTCGCGCCACCCGAATGACGTGCGCCGCGTGCTCGATGAAGACCAATTCGCGCTATATGATCTGGTCTGGAAGCGCACCATCGCCTCGCAGATGGAGAGTGCGGAGCTCGAGCGCACCACTGCCGACATCGGCACCGACGGCAAGGACGGCAAGCACTACACCTTCCGGGCCAATGGCTCGGTCGTGAAGTTCGACGGCTTCCTCAAGGTTTATACCGAGGGTCTGGACGACGGCGAGGACGAGGACTCCAAGCGACTGCCCGCCATGGCGCGCGGCGACTCCATCGGCGTCAAGAAGATCGAGGGTGTGCAGCATTTCACCGAGCCGCCGCCGCGCTATTCGGAAGCCTCGCTTATCAAGAAGATGGAAGAGCTCGGCATCGGCCGCCCCTCGACCTATGTGTCCATCATGGAAACGCTGCGCACGCGCGGCTATGTCCGCCTCGACAAGAAGCGGTTGATCCCTGAGGACAAGGGCCGCGTCGTCACCGCCTTCCTCGAAAGCTTCTTCCGCCGCTATGTGGAATATGACTTCACCGCCGACCTCGAGGAAAAGCTCGACAAGGTCTCGGCCGGCGAGATCGACTGGAAGCAGGTGCTGCGCGAATTCTGGGTCGACTTCACCGCCGCACTAGCCGACGTCAAGGAACTGCGCGTCACCAACGTGCTGGATTCTCTCAACGTCATCCTCGCCCCACACATCTTCCCACCGCGGGAAGATGGCGGCGATGCCCGCGCCTGCCCGTCCTGCGGCGGCGGCCAGCTTTCCCTCAAGCTCGGCAAGTTCGGCTCCTTCATCGGCTGCTCGAACTACCCCGAGTGCAAATTCACGCGTCCCATGTCGCCCGGTGCCGAGGGTGCGGAAGCCATGCCCGCCGAAGGCGTGCTGCTCGGTGTCGATCCCGAGACAGGAGAGAAGGTCACGCGCCGCATGGGCCGCTTCGGCCCCTACCTGCAACTGGGCGAGGCGGTTGAAGGCGAGAAGCCCCAGCGCGCCTCCATCCCGCGCAACAAGAAGCCCGAGGAGATCACGCTCGAAGAGGCGCTGAAGCTGCTCTCGCTGCCACGTGAAGTCGGCATCCACCCGGAATCGGGCAAGCCCATCGTGGCGAACTTCGGCCGCTTCGGGCCCTTCGTGCTGCATGACGGCACCTACGCCAATCTCGAAAGCCCGGAGGATGTCTTCACCATCGGCATCAACCGCGCGGTGGATATCCTGGCCGAAAAGAAGCTCCGCGGTTTCCAGCGCCCCAAGGCGGGCGCGCTGAAGGATCTGGGCCCGCATCCGTCAGGCGGCGGCAATGTCCAGGTGATGAAGGGCAAGTACGGTCCCTATGTGAAGTTCGGCAAGGTCAACGCCACGCTGCCGAAGGACAAGGACCCAGAGCAGCTGACCATGGACGAGGCCGTGGCGCTGATCGTCGAGCGCGAGGGCAAGAGCCCGGTGCAGAAGAAGGCACCGGCGAAAAAGGCTGCACCCAAGAAGGCCGCTGCAACGACGGCCCCGGCAAAGAAAGCGGCAGCCAAGAAGCCGGCGAAGAAGGCCGCGAAGAAAGCAGCGAAGACACCCAAGGAAGCGGCTTAGTTCATTGCTATTCGAGCGGTGCCGCCGCCACCAAGCGCACCTTGCGCGGACTTGATCCGCGCATCCTTTTCTGGCCGAAACAAAAGGACGCACCGGTCAAGCCGGGGCGAGGTGAAGGATTCAAATTGAACCATTTGCCGGAAGCGAAGGGAGCGGCCGTGCCTACTTCAGCTTCCTGATGATCACCTTCAGCTCCGGCTCATCGACAGCCTCGGCCGCCTCGGGAACCGAGAACCACTGCAGCTTGCGCTGGCCCTGCTCGGGCCACTCCGGGTGCTGCACCATCTGTTCGAGGGCGAAGACCTCAACGCGCGTCGGCTGCACCTTGCCATTGTCCAGCCGCTTGCCGTACTCGTACTCGCCGATCGGCTTCGTGCTCATCATGCCGCCGAGGCCAGCTTCTTCATAGGCCTCGCGAGCGGCGGTTTGAGGAGGCGTGAGGCCCTTGATCGGCCAGCCTTTGGGGATCACCCAGCGTCCCGTTTCACGCGATGAAATGAGGCACACCTCACGCACACCGCCGCTATAGCGCCACGGCAGGGCGGCATACTGTTTATTGGTGGCCGGCTTCTTCACTGCACCTGTCCAGAGCAAACGATTCGGGCTCCGTGATTATATGGATACAGGGAACCGGACATTCACTTTCTTTCAGTTAACAGCAAGTTGATGCTGCGAAGCTGATCGGTCCAAACTGCGGCCGTAGCAAGGTAGCATCCGGCATTCCGCTGGATTTCGGGCATAATTCCCGGCTAATCCTTGATCCATGGCCAAACGCCCCGCAGCAAAACCGCAGCTTCCCACCGAAGCAGACGTCCTGGAATTCATCCAGTCATCGCCCTCGATCGTGGGCAAGCGCGAAATCTCGCGCCATTTTGACGTCAAGGGCGGCGACAAGATCGGCCTCAAGGCCCTGCTGAAGCGCATGGAGGAGAAGGGCCTGCTGGCCAAGCGCGCCCGCAAGCTGATCGACCGCTCCTCCCTGCCGCCCGTCACCGTGCTGGAGGTCATCGGTACCGACAAGGATGGCGAGGCTTATGCCGAGCCCGTGGAATGGGACGAGCGCCAGGCGGGCAAGCCTCCGCATGTTGTGATCGAAGGCACCGAGAAGGCGCCGCGCAAGGGCGATCGGGTGCTGGCCAAGATCCAGCCCTCGAAGGACGGCCGCTACAAGTTCCGTGCCCGGGTCATCAAGACCCTGTCGGACCGTTCCACCAAAGTGCTGGGGGTGTTCCGCGTTCAGGCTGGCCTGGGCGCCCGCATCATTCCCGTGGACAAGAAAGCCCGCCACGAACTGCAGGTCAAGAAGGGCGACGAAAACGGCGCCCTCAACGGCGAGCTGGTGGAGGCCGAGATCATCAAGGATCGCGGCCAGGGCCTGCCCTCGGCCCGCGTGCGCGAGCGGCTGGGCAACATGAACGACCAGCGCAACATCTCGCTCATCGCCATCAACCACCACGGCATCCCCAACGAGTTCCCGGAGCGCGTGCTGCGCGAGTCCGAAGAGCTTAGGCCCTTCGCCCGCGAGGGCCGCACTGACTTGCGGCAAGTGCCGCTCCTCACCATCGACCCCAAGGACGCGCGCGACCATGACGACGCCGTCTGGGGCGAAATCGACGAAGCGACCGGCGGGGCCAACATCATCGTCGCCATTGCCGATGTTGCCGCCTACGTCCGCTCTGGATCGTCACTCGACCGCGAGGCACGTATCCGCGGCAACTCCGTCTATTTCCCCGACCGCGTCGTGCCGATGCTGCCCGAGCGCATCTCGAACGACTTGTGCTCGCTCCGCGAGAAGGAAGAACGCCCCGCCCTCGCCTGCTACATGAGCTTCGACAAGTCGGGCCGCAAGATGAAGCACCGCTTCGAACGCGTCATCATGCGGTCGGCCGCCAAGCTGGCCTACGAGGAGGCGCAGGCCGCCATTGACGGCCAGACGAACGACAAGACCGAGACCCTCCTCGACGGCGTGCTGAAGCCCCTGTGGGCCGCCTATGGCGTCCTCACCAAGGGCCGCAATGCGCGAGAGCCACTTGAGCTCGATCTCCCCGAGCGCAAGCTGGTGCTCGATGCCCATGGCCTGATCGAGCGTGTGGTCACGCCCAACCGCCTCGACGCCCACAAGCTGGTCGAGGAGTTCATGATCCAGGCCAATGTTGCCGCCGCAGAGGAGCTGGAAAACCGCAAGACCCCGCTGATCTTCCGCGTGCATGACCAGCCGTCTGAGGAAAAGGTCCGGGCATTGGCCGAGTTCCTCCGTACCGTGAACCTGTCCCTGCCCCTGGGCCAGGTCATGAGGCCTAAGCATTTCAACAAATTATTGAAAGAAGTTGAGGGCAAGGATTATCAGCATGTCGTCAATGAGGTGGTGCTGAGAACGCAGGCGCAGGCCATCTACAGCCCGGAGAACAAGGGCCACTTCGGACTGGCACTGCGCCGCTATGCCCATTTCACCTCGCCGATCCGCCGCTATGCCGACCTGATCGTCCACCGGGCGCTGGTCACATCGCTCGGCTTCGGTTCCGACGGCCTGAGCGCAGATGACATCGCACGGTTGCCTGAAACCGCCGAGATGATCTCGGATGCCGAGCGCCGCGCCATGGCGGCTGAGCGCGAGACCATCGATCGCCTCATCGCCACTCACCTCGCCAATCACACCGGCGCCACCTTCCGTGGGCGTATCGGCGGCGTCGTCAGCGCCGGGCTCTTCGTGAAGCTGGACGACAATGGTGCGGATGGCTTCGTGCCCGTCACCACGCTGGGCCGCGAATACTTTGTTTATGACAAAGCCCGCCATGCCCTCATCGGCGAACGATCCGGCGACACCTACCAGATGGGCGACCGGCTGGAGGTGAAACTTGTGGAGGCCACCCCCGTCTCCGGTGGCATGCGCTTCGAGGTGGTCTCCGAGGGCAAGGAGGGCAAGCCCGCCAACCGCAGGGCTGCGCGCACGGCGGCGAAGCCGTTCCGGGGCGGCAAAGCCAGCAAGGGTCGCCGGCGCTGATCAGCGCCCGGATGCGCGTCGGTCTCTCGTGGCTGTCAAGCCCTGATCTGGACCGGCCAGATGGTTCCCATGGTCAAGGCTGCCTCCCCGCCTGGGCGGGGAGGCAGAGCGCTTAGTGATCTCAACCCTTCGGACGATTCCGGATCATGAAGACGTCGAAGCTCAGCTCCGCAACCTGGTTCCACAAGTTCGCTTCATTGCGGAAGGCAACCTGGTTGTCATAGATCTTCTTGAACTCCGGGTTCTCCGCTGACAACTTCGCATAGAGCGCATTTGCCGCTTCGAGCGCCTTGCTCATCATGTCATCCGGGTAAGCACGCAACTGCGCACCACCCGCGATGAGAGACTTGAGGGCGCCAGGGTTCTTGGCGTCATACTTGGCCAGCATCGACTGGTTCGCCGTCGCGGCTGCAGTGGCGAGGATGGCCTGGTAGTTCTTCGGCAACTCGTTCCACTTGGTGAGGTTGATCATGAAATTGAGCGTCGGACCACCTTCCCAGAAGCCGGGATAGTAGTAGTAGGACGCAACCTTGTTGAGGCCGAGCTTCTCGTCGTCATAGGGGCCCACCCACTCGGCCGCGTCGATCGCACCGCGCTCGAGAGCGGGATAGATCTCGCCACCGGGGATCTGCTGGGGCACGACGCCGAGCGCCTCCATGACCTTGCCACCCATGCCGCCAATGCGCATCTTGACGCCCTGAAGGTCGTCGAGGGACTTGATCTCCTTGCGCCACCAGCCGCCCATCTGCACGCCCGTATTGCCACCGGGGAACACGTGCAGGCCCTGGCCATGATAGAACTCGTTCATCATGTCGATGCCGCCGCCGTGGTAGTACCATGCGTTGATGCCCCGGGCATTCAACCCGAAGGGAATGGCCGTGCCGAGCGCATAGGCAGCATTCTTGCCCCAATAGTAATAGCTCGCGGTGTGGGCCATCTCGACGGTCCCTGAGGAAACCGCGTCGGCCGCCTCCGGCATGGGCACGATCTCGCCGGCAGCGAAGGTCTGGATCTGGAAGTTGCCGTCAGTCGCTTCCGAAATGATCTTGGTGAATTCCTCGGCTGCGCCGTAAATCGTGTCGAGCGTCTTGGGAAAGCCTGACGTCAAACGCCAAGTCACTTTCGGCGACGACTGAGCGATGGCCGGAGATGCGATCGCGGTTGCCAACGAGCCTGCGGCTGCTGCCTTCAAAAGATAACGTCTCTTCATGGTCTTGTTCCTCCCTCTTCTCTTTTGGCTTCATTCAGCTGTCATTGGTTGAAATCGAGCGGCGCAATGGTCGGCATCTGTATGTCGTCCAGCTGCTGCTGGACGCCAGCATCGTTGAGCTTCGCTGCGTCTGCAATCCAGTAGTCCACGATTGCCGGAAATGTGATGATCAGCGCCACCAGAATGAGCTGGAGGAAGATCCAGGGTATCGACCCCAGATAGATGTCCCGGCTCTTGATCTCCGGTGGCGCAATGCCCCTCAGGTAGAACAGCGCAAAACCGAAAGGCGGGTGCATGAAGGCCGTCTGCATGTTCACGCAGAGCAGCACGCCAAGCCAGATCAGGTCGATGTCCAGTGCCACGGCCGTCGGTATCAGCAGCGGCACGATGATGAACACGATCTCGAAGAAATCGAGAAAGAAGGCGATGAAGAAGATGAAAATGTTGATGAAGATAAGAAAGCCCAGTCGCCCGCCCGGAATGTGGCTGAGCAGATGCTCAATCCACTTGCCGCCATTGACGCCCTGAAACACCAGGCTGAAAACCGTAGCGCCGATCAGGATGAAAATCACCATGGTGGTGATGCGCATGGTTCCGTCGGCGGACTCCCACAGTTTTTTCCAGGAGAACCGGCCATGCGCAACGGCAAGCAGAATGGCGCCCATCGAACCCATGGCGCCGGCTTCGGTGGGTGAAGCGATGCCCATGAAGATGGTGCCGAGAACAAGGAAAATCAGCACCAGCGAAGGCACCATTCCCCAGGCAACCTTTGACCACAGGGCCATGCCCCTCAGGGTGCGTGCCTCGGGCGGCAATGCGGGCACCCGGTGCGGCTGGAAAATCGAGACCAGCAATATGAAACCGGAGAACAGAAGCACCTGCGCAATCGAGGGGCCAATGGCCCCAAGGTACATGTCGCCAACGGGCACGCCCAGCTGGAAGGCAAGAACGATCAGCACCAACGATGGCGGAATGACCTGTGTGATGGTGCCTGAGGCGGCAATCACCCCGGTACCGAGTTTCATGTCATAGCCATACTTCATCATGATCGGAATGGAGATCATGCCGATGGCGATAACGCTGGCTGCAACCGTGCCGGTGATCGCGCCGAGAATCGCGCCGACGAAGATGACCGCCTGTGCAAGGCCGCCCGGCATTGAACCAAAGAGTTGGCCGAAGCCTTCCATCAGGTCTTCGGCGAGGCCGGATTTCTCCAGCACCACGCCCATCAGCGTGAAGAAGGGAATGGCCAGGAGCAGTTCGTTCGACATGATGCCGAACACCCGCGCCGGCAGTGCCTGCATGAACTCGACACCGAAGTAGCCCGTTTCAATCGCAATGAAACTGAAGAACAGACCGAGCGATGCGAGCGAGAATGCGACCGGAAAGCCGATCAGCAGGAACAGGATGAGCCCGGCGAACATCGTTGGTGCGAGAAGGCCATAGTCAAGCAAGGGGTCTCTCCGTGCTCACTGAAGGGGCCTCTCATAGCTGAGTTCAACTTCGCCAGTGCCGCGCAGCACCGCGAGGCGCTTGATGAGCTCCGACACTCCCTGCAGCGCCAGCAGTCCGAAGCCGATGGGCAGCAAACCCTTTACCGGCCATACCGGCAGGCCCCCTGCATTGGCCGACCCCTCGCCCGACCAGAAGCTGCGCAGGAACCACGGTATGGTCATGTCCAGCATCACGAGACAAAACGGAAAGAAGAAAAACAGGAAGCCGAAGATGTCGACCTTGGCGCGGGACCGAGGTGACAGGCTGCCGTAAATCAGGTCAACACGGACGTGCTCGTTGAGCTTCAGAACCCATGCCGCGCCCAGCAGAAAGATGCCGGCAAACATCTGCCACTGGATCTCCAGCCATGCGTTTGATGAAGCGTCGAGCAGATAGCGCGACAAGGCATTTGCCGCGCTGATGAAGCAACTCACAAAGGCGAGGATTGCCGCCACGATGGCGGCAACATGGCTGATCCGGTCGATTGCGCGGGAAAACGACAGCAATGCGATCATTCGCTCCGGAAGCTCCCCGTCATCCATGTCAGGGACTGGACAATACCAGCCGATCTGATGGAAATTACAATCAGCATTCCCAAAGAACCGCACTCTTTCAAGCAAAACAATCGGCCAGCGGAATCCTCCATGAGTTCGAACCTCAAACCCGTCACGCGCGAAGCCCCTTGCGGCACACCGTCGCGCGGACGAAAAGACCTTCAATTCGCCCAAGGCCGCCCCCATCCTCGTAACCCATGACCCTCACCCTCGAATCCCAGCCCATCCACCTTGCCCACCCCCGCTTCTGGAAGCAGGCGATGTGGCGCGGCTTCACCTGTTCCTGCCCGGCCTGCGGCAAGGGCCGCATGTTCGGCAAGTATCTCAAGGTGGCGGACACCTGCTCCGCCTGCGGCGAGGAACTCCACCATCACCAGGCAGATGACGCACCGCCCTATTTCACCATGATGATCGTTGGCCACATCGTGGTGCCGCTCGTGCTGGTGGTGGAGAAGATCTGGCATCCGGACGTCTCGGTCCATTTCATGCTGTGGACGGCCGTGGTCCTGTCGATGACCTTCGCGCTCATGCCCGCCGTCAAGGGCGCCATCGTCGGCCTGCAGTGGGCAAACCGCATGCACGGCTTCGATCCCGCACATCGGTTCGAGGCCGAATGAGCTACGACCACCCGGAATTCGCAGGCTCCAAGGTCCATGCCAAGGTCCTGAAACCAAAGGACTCTGCCACGCTGGTCCTAGTGCGCAAGGGGCTTGGGAGCCCCCGCATTCTCATGGGCCAGCGGGCCCAGGGCCACGCCTTCATGCCCAACAAGTTCGTCTTCCCCGGTGGGCGGTTGGACGCCGCCGACTGCCGCGTGAAGCCGGGGCGTGACCTCCACCCCGCCACCCTCGCCAAGCTCCTGCACCGCATGCGGGGCAAGCCCACCCCCACCCGGGCCCGTGGCCTGGCCCATGCCGCGGTGCGCGAGACCTGGGAGGAGACCGGCCTGCTGTTCGGCCGCGGCCGTCTGGAGGACGCTCCCGACCTTTCCGGCCTCACCCTGTTCATGCGGGCCATCACGCCCCCGGGCCGCACCAGGCGCTACGACTCCCGGTTTTTCGTGGCTGACGCCAAGCACTTGTCCAACATCGACCAGCCCCACCATGACGGCGGCGGCGAGCTGCTCACCCTGTCATGGCTGACGCTCGACGATATCGCTTCGCTGGACCTGCCGCTGATCACCATTGACGCCCTCAAGCGTCTGAAACCATTCCTTGATCAGGGCCAGCTGCCAACCCCGGAATGCCCTGCCTCTTTCCAGTATTACCGGGGCAAGGACTGGGTCGAGGACGAGATCTCCCCGCTGCCTTGACTTTGCCTGCCAATTCGGGTCTATCGGCCCCAAATTCGTGTTCTGGAGAGCATTATGGCCAAAGGCAACGTTATCAAGATCAAGCTCGCGTCGACTGCCGACACCGGCTACTTCTACGTGACCAAGAAGAACTCGCGTACCAAGACCGACAAGCTGTCGTTCAAGAAGTACGACCCCGTCGCGCGCAAGCACGTCGAGTTCAAGGAAACCAAGATCAAGTAATCTTGGACCTTTACGGCCCAAATCGAAAAGGCATCGCTCGCGGGCGGTGCCTTTCGCATTTCTGACCCCCGTTCCGGAGAGCCACATGCCCGTCGACTATCGCGCCATGATCCCCACCCTCAGCTACCGCAACCAGGCTTTCATCAATGGCAAGTACGTGGCGGCCGCCTCCGGTAAGACGTTCGACTGCGTCTCGCCCATCGACGGCCGGGTGCTGACCCAGGTTGCAGAGTGTGACGCCGAGGACGTGAACCGCGCCGTCGCCGCAGCGCGTGCGGTGTTCGAGAAGGGTTCGTGGTCGGCCTGCCACCCAGCCAAGCGCAAGAAGGTGATGCTAAAATTCGCTGACCTCATTGCCAGACACAAGGACGAGCTGGCGCTCCTCGAGACGCTCGACATGGGCAAGCCGATCTCGGCATCCGCCGGCGGCGACATCCCCGGTTCCATCCAGGCCATCCAGTGGTATGCCGAGGCGGCCGACAAGGTCTATGACGAGGTGGCACCCTACCGCCCCGACTCCGTCTCGCTCATCACGCGCGAACCCATTGGCGTCGTCGCCGCCGTGGTGCCATGGAACTATCCCCTCATGATGGCCTCGTGGAAACTGGGCCCGGCGCTTGCCACCGGCAACTCGATCATCCTGAAGCCCGCTGAGCAATCGCCGCTGACCGCCATCCGCATCGCCGAACTGGCTGCGGAGGCGGGTCTTCCTGACGGCGTGCTGCAGGTCCTGCCCGGCTTCGGCGAGACGGCGGGCCAGGCGCTTGGCCGCCACATGGACGTCGACATGGTTGCCTTCACCGGCTCCACCGTGGTCGGCAAATACTTCCTGCGCTATGCGGGCGAGTCCAACATGAAGCATGTGTCGCTGGAGACGGGCGGCAAGTCGCCCAACATCGTCTTCGCTGACGCCGGCAATCTCGAGCATATCGCCAAGACCTCGGCCGATGGCGTCTTCTACAATTCCGGCCAGAGCTGCAACGCCCCCACCCGCATCCTCGTCGAGGACAAGATCAGGGACGAGTTCGTGGCGCTGATGGCGAGAAATGCAAAGCCCTGGACACCCGCCGATCCGTTGGACCCCAACACCTCCATGGGTGCTGTCGTCGACAAGGACCAGATGAACCGCGTGCTGGGCTACATCGCCGCGGGCCGCGAGGAAGGCGCCACAGTGGCCGCAGGCGGCGCCCAGGCCCGCCAGGACAGCGGCGGCACCTATATCGAGCCCACCGTCTTCACCGATGTCAGGAACGACATGAAGATCGCCCAGGAGGAAATCTTCGGACCCGTCGTCGTCGCCGTCTCCTTCAAGGACGAAGACGAGGCCGTGCGGATCGCCAATGACTCGATCTATGGCCTGCAGGCCAATCTGTGGACCCGCGACGTGAGCCGTGCCCACCGCCTGGCCCGCCGCCTCAAGGCCGGCACGGTGGTCGTCAACAATGTCTGGGGCTCCGACATCACCAACCCCTTCGGCGGCTACAAACAGTCCGGCATCGGCCGCGACAAGTCGCTCCACGCCATGGACAAGTACTGCCAGGTGAAGAACACCTACATCCAGTTGTAAGGGAGGAAACGCATGAAGCCTGTCGCCACCATCCTCGCTCTGGGCGCCATCGCAGCCGCCCCAGGATCCGCACGCGCCTCATCGCCCGAAACCTGGACGGAACTCTTCACACGCGCATCGGCCGCCTGCGCCAAAGCCAGCGAACTCAAGAAGGTGAGAACGGGCAAGCCGGTTGACTTCAGCGACAAGTTGCTGGTGATCGTGGATGGCAACTGGCCGCAGCCGCTCATGAAGAACGCCCCGGCTCGCTTTGCATGCCTTTATGACAAGCGCGCCCGCACGGCGGAGACCGCCGAATTGCCGGGATAAATCGTCCGGCAGCGCATCTATGAGAAAATCCCAATAGCATGCGCACGCGCCCCCGCCATACTCCCTTCATGGACGTTGATGATTCGTTTGAAAAGGCCGAGCGTCGCTTTGATGTGGCCCAGCAGCTGAACCACCCCGCCGTGGCGCGTGCGTTCATGTGGAACGCCGTGGCCACCGGTGACGCGGGCATCATCCGCCGCGCCGAGGCGTCCATCGCACGCGCCGCGGAACGCCGCGGGGCCGCCACGTCCTCGCACACATGATGTCTATGAAATGACCGGCCGCGCGAGGCCGGTCCGTCAGGTGCTTACACCGAACCCGGCTCTTCGCTCGCTTCCGGCAAGTGCATTTCGAGCGGCAGCTGGTCCGTTTCGGTGCCATCCAGCGGATCCTCGTCGGGCAGCAGGTCGTCGCTTGATCGCGGCATCGGGATGTCGAAGCCCGGCGGCAGGTTGGCGTCGAGCAGACCAGCTCCCTTGAGCTCCTGCAGACCCGGCAGGTCACCGACTTCATTCAGGCCGAAATGGCTGAGGAACGCGTCCGTCGTGCCATAGGTGACGGGGCGCCCCGGCGTCTTGCGGCGGCCGCGCATGCGCACCCAACCGATTTCCAGAAGCTGGTCCAGCGTGCCCTTGGAGATGGCAACGCCACGAATGTCCTCGATCTCGGCGCGCGTCACGGCCTGATGATAGGCGATGATCGCCAGGGTCTCCATCGCGGCCTTGGAGAGCTTGCGCGCCTCGACCTTTTCGCGGCGCAGCAGGTAGCTGAGATCATCGGATGTGCGGAACAGCCACTTGCCGGCCACTTCGACGAGGTTCACGCCGCGGTTGGCGTAGTTGGCCTGCAAGTCGGTGAGCAGGCCGGCAATGTCGGTGCCCTCGGGCAGGAAAGCCTTGAGGTGGGCCACGTCGACCGGCTCGGCAGTGGCAAACAGAATGGCCTCGACGATGCGCAGGTGATGGTTACGGTCGGCACGCGGATGGCGCGTCACCGTGGCCGAGGGCTGGTCCTCGGTCTCGCCGTCCGGCATGTCCTTGGTGGACTCTTCCACCACCATCTCGATCTCGATCACCTCTTCGGTGATGATGGCCACAACCTCTTCCTCACCGGGGTTTCCGTCCTCGACACCCGCCTCATGCGCGATCGCCTCGTCCTCGTCGTGTGCGGCTTCGGCCGCTACGGCTTGCGTCTGCATGGTCATGTCCTCACTCCGTCACTTCACTGACGCGGCCCTCAGGCCGCACTTGCCCGCCGCCTGAGATAGATGGGGCGGAACGGCCCCTCCTGCCTCAGCTCCAGCAGGCCTTCGCGCGCAAGCTCGAGACTTGCGGTAAAACTCGATGCCGTCACCGACCGGCGCATGCCGGGCTCGGTCAAGTATTGCGCCAGCCACATGTCGAAGGTGCCCCAGTCGTCCATCACGCCCACCATGCGCTCCAGCGCGTTGCGGGCTTCCTTGATCGACCAGGTGGGATGGCGCTTGGGCACATAGATCTGGTGCACCATCTTCTTCTTGCGCCGGTCCGCATAGGCCTTCAGCAGGTCGATGAGGTTGTCGGAATACTGGCGCGTGGTATCGACGATGATCGGCTCCGGTGCACCGCGCGCGAACACGTCGCGGCCGAGCACGCTGCGCTTCATCAAATTCTCGGAGGCCGTGCGCATCGCTTGCAGGCGCTGCAGTCGGAAGGCGAGGCGCGCGGCCAGGTCGGCCGGCTCCTGCTCTTCCGAGCCGGGCGGAACCGGGATCAGCAGCCGCGACTTCAGATAAGCCAGCCATGCCGCCATGACCAGATAATCGGCCGCGATCTCGAGTTGCAGCTTGCGCGCCCTCTCGATGAACTCGAGATACTGCTCGGCAAGCTTGAGAATGGAGATATGCTTGAGATCAACCTTGTGCTGACGGGCCAGTTCAAGCAGCAGGTCCAACGGCCCCTCAAAGCCACCGACATCGACGATCAGCATGCCCTCGTCGACGACGGCCACGGGCTCCGTGCGCAGTGGCGACTCGCCATCGGGCCAGCCCTCTGGGGCGCCCACCGGTTCCTGGTTGCTCTGGTCCTGACTGCTCACGCCGGAATCATCCTCGCATCGTCACCACCCTTGATACCAAGGGATGGTGGGTGATTCGCCCAGATGCCACAACTTATCCCCAGATTCACCAGTGGGATACACCCGGCTCGTCCCGCTTGGCGCACGCCCGGGGGGCGTTCAGGCGGGCAACACCGCCTCAAGATCCTTCAGGGCCATCTTCCGGTCGAAGGGCTGCGGCTTGCGGGCTGCCTTCAGCGCCGCCTTCGCCCGTGACAGGGCCTTGCCCTTCAGCACACCGGCGGCGGCAGCCACCTCTTCCATCTGCACCATCTCGCCGTTGCAGTGGAGAACGATGTCACACCCCGCATCCAGTGCGCGTCGCGTCTTGTCGGCATAGCTGCCGGTCAGCGCTTTCATGGAAAGATCATCCGTCATCAGCAGCCCGCGAAACCCGATCTGCTTGCGGATGACGGACAAGATCACCTTCTTGGAGAGCGTGGCCGGCGCTGTCTTGTCGATCGCTGTGTAAACCACATGCGCCGTCATCGCCATCGGCGCATCGGCCATGGCAGCAAAGGGCGGAAAGTCCACAGCTTCAAGTTCGGCCCGCGTGGCATCGACCACAGGCAGTTCAAGATGGCTGTCGGCCCGCGCCCGGCCGTGGCCGGGAATGTGCTTGATCACCGGCAGCACGCCGCCATCGGCAAAACCCGCCGCATGGGCTCTCGCCAGCGCCATGATGGCTTCGATGCGGTCCGAATAGGCACGGTTGCCCACGATCTCGTGTGCGCCCGGTTGCGGCACGTCCAGCACCGGCACGCAGTTCGCCGTGATCCCCGCGGCAATGAGGTCTTCCGCCATCAGGCGGCCCACGTTGCGCGCGGCGCGCAGGCCCGCCAGCGCACTGGCATTGAAGGCCTCGCCATAGGCGCGGGCGGCGGGGTAGCGGCGCCACGCGTTGCTCGGCGGACCCAGCCGCTGCACGCGGCCGCCTTCCTGGTCGATGAACACGGGCGCAGTCTTGCGCCCCACCGCATCGCGGAAGTCGCTGGTCAGCCGCTTCAACTGCTCCGGCGTCTCGCAATTGCGCTTGAACAGGATTAGGCCCCAGGGGTTGGTGCGCGCGAAGAAAGCGCGCTCGGCCGTGCTCAGCACTGGACCGGAACAGCCCGAGATGAATGCGCCGATGGATGTCATGAAATCAGTCCGCCGCCCCCGTCAGGGTCCTCTCACGATGCAGTCGCTTTCGCCCGCGGCAATCAGCTCGCCGCACACGCGCGTGGCATCTCCACGCGTCGGAAGCGGGCCAAGGCCCAGCTGGTAGCGCGTGCTTCCACCCACCGTCGTCTGACGGATCTGCGACTTCAGCGGCCCCACGATGCTGGGGTAGTCCTTTGCCAGCCGCGAATATTCCGTCTTCGCGTCGGTGTCGCTGCGGAACGACGCAAGCTGCACAACATAGCCGCCACCCGCCGAGGCTTGCGGCTGGGCCGGCGCAGGCGCGGCCTTCTGCTGCGGAGCGGGCGTGGCCGCCTGCTTCGTCTGGGTCGGTGCCGAGGCAACCTGGGTGGGGGCTGCGGTGGTGGCACCGCCACTGCCGGTGCCGCCGTTGAACAGATCGAAGATGGTTTTGCGCTTCTGCGGATTGGCAGCCTGCGTGGCGGGCTGCTCGGGCGTCGTCGCCGGCGCGGTGGCCGCCGGCTGCGAGGCAGCGGACGAACTCTGGCTCTGCGCTGCCTGCTTTGACGGCGGAACCAGCACCACAGGCTCGGAACCGAGTTCGTCGAAGTTGGTCTGCTTGGTGGCGGTCTTCTTGGCAGGCGGCTTCTTTTTTGCCGCAGGCTTCGGCTTGGTGGCGCTCTGCGTCTCGGCCGGCGCCACGGGCGCGGGCGGCGTGATCTGGGTGTTGGGTTCAGGCGTCACCACAGGCGCCGCAGACGCGGTCTGGTCGCTTGCCGTTCCAGTGCCTGCGGCTGAGCCTCCCCCTGAAACAAAAGCCGCCCCGTCGGTGGCTTTTTCCGGGGGCGGCGGGGCATTCGCGTCACTCGACAAGGGCTGAGCGGAACTGGCTGGCAGTGGAGGTGGCGCCGTTGCCCCCTGATCCGGCTGGGCAGAGGCGGCGGCCACCTGGCTACCGCCCTTCAGCCCCAAACTCCCCTGCTCGTCGCTGCCGGGAATTGGCAGCGGCGGCGGCGGTTCGACTTCGGGAAGCCCGGTTGCTCCCTGCGTGGGTGCATCCGGCGCCGGGATCGGGTCGGCGGTGCCCGCCGGTTCGATCTTCGGCACCTGGTCGGCTGGCGCTGCTGAACCGGCCGGCGCGGCCGCTTCCGCAGGCGCCGCGGCATCCGCCGGGGCCGCGGCCTCAGGCGCCACCGGAATTTCTTCCGTCGGCTGCATCTCGCCGGTCACTTCCTGTTCGCCGACGATGCGATCGTAGATCTGCTTCTTGCGTGACGCCGGTGCTTCGGTCTCGCTGTTGCCCGAGGCGTCGGGAGCCGCCACCTTTGAAGGATCTTCGGGTGCGGCCACCACGGGTGTCGAACCAGAGGAAGAAGAAGAAGACCCAATTCCCGCGAGGTTCTTCACGCTGTCGCTGTAGAACCAGACCACGGCGCCCGTGAGAACGGCAGCGGCCAACAAGGCCAGCAGAAGCAGCCACGGGCCGCCGGAACGGCGCGGCTCATCAGCGAAACCTTCCTCGCCATCCGGGTAGGCGGCTTGGTACTCACGCGCACCCGCGCGGCTGCGCGGCGCCTGTTCGTCCTCGAACACCTCGTCGAAATCGTCGCTTGAACGGCCACGCGCCGACAGACCGGGCCGTCCGAGCCGCGGCGCCATGCGCCCCTCGTCATCGAACTCGTCTTCACTGGGCTCGCGCGCTTCCGGAACGGGTGGGCGGGCATAGGGCTCAAGCGCCGGTGAACGGCGCACTGGAACCCGCGAGGCGCCATAGCCTGCCGCTTCCGCGCCGAGGCTGGGGCGCGCGGCGCCAGGCGCCTGCAGACGCGGCTGGGGGACATAGCCCGAACCACCTTCCGTGCTGGTGGGGCGGAACGCCGGCTGCGGGCGGGCGCCCAAGGTGCCATTGCCGGCCGGGCGCAGGAATGGCGGCTGGCCACGCTCGACACCAAGGGCCGGGCGCGGCGGCGTCAGCGGGGCACCACCCAGGCCGGGGCGCTGCGGCGTCTCACCGCGATCATCGGCAAAGCTGAACTTGGGTCGAGGGCTGCCCGGAGGAGGCGTCGGGCCAGTCGTGCGCGGCGACGATGGGCTCGAGCGCAGCGACGATGGGCTCGTGCGCAGCGGCGGCGGCGGAGTGGCAGGGCGTTGCGGAACGGGATCGGGCTTCTTGCCCTCGGCACGGCTGCGGGCCGCCTGCACGCGCTGCTCGGCAAGGCGCTCAGCGGCAGCGCGCTGGGCACGGAGTTTCTCGGCCAGCGCGTCCTGGGCGGCATTGTCAGCCCCCCGGGGCGTGGCGCGTGACAGCGACGGCGGAATGGATGGGGCAGCAGCAGGACCGGAGGCCTCGGCGGCGGGCTGGGCTGGCTTGGGGGCCACGCGTGGGGCCATCGGCGCAGGCTTGGTCACCGGGGCGCGCGGCGCGGCCTTGGCAGTACCGGCAGGCGGCGCGGGCTGCGAAGTCATCTGCGGCCCGTCGCGGAATTCATCCGAGAGTTTCGGAAGCTCCTTCGCACCGATGCCGAGTCGCTCGCGCCAGTTCCGCTTATCCGGCCCTGTGCCGTTGCTCGAATCTTGATCCATTGAACCATACGCCTCTACATCTCTTCGGCGGGTCTCACCCCGAGGATCCGAAGGCCATTTGCCAAAACATATCGAATCGCCACCAAGAAGGCGAGACGAGTTTGGGTCAAGTTCACATCTTCTTTCAAAATAAATCTTAAATGCGGCGAGTCTTTGCCCTTGTTCCAAAGGGCGTGAAAATCGCCAGCAAGGTCAAAAAGATAGAATGCGATGCGATGGGGCTCGTGGGCCAACGCCGCAGCCTCGACGATACGCGGGAATTCGGCGAGCCGGCGCGCCAGTCCAAGCTCCGCCTCGTCGCTGAGAAGATCGAAGCTATGTGTTTCTGCTGGGACAAAGCCCTCCTCTGCCGCATTGCGCAGGACCGAGCAGGTCCGGGCATGGGCATACTGCACATAGAACACCGGATTGTCCTTCGACTGCTCCGTCACCTTGGCGAAATCAAAGTCGAGCGGTGCCTCGTTCTTGCGGAACAGCATCATGAAACGCAGGACATCGGGGCCGACCTCGTCGACCGCGTCACGCAGCGTCACGTATTCTCCCGCCCGCTTCGACATGCGCACTGGTTCGCCGGCTCGATAGAGCTTCACCAGCTGGCACAGCCTGACGATGACGTCGACTTCGCGGTCGCCGGCAAGTGCCGCGCCCAGCGCTTCCAGCCGCTTCACGTAGCCGCCGTGATCGGCACCGAGAATGTAGATGAGCTCGTTGAAGCCGCGCTGGATCTTGTTGCGGCTGTAGGCCACGTCCGAGGCGAAATAGGTGTAGGAGCCGTCCGATTTCAGCAGCGGCCGGTCGATGTCGTCGCCAAAGCCGGTGGTGCGGAAGAGGGTCTGCTCGCGGTCTTCCCAGTCCTCCGGCACCTCGCCCTTGGGCGGCGGCAGGGTGCCCTGGTAGACGAGGTCCCGCGCACGCAATTCGGCGATGGTGTCCTTCACCTCTCCGGTCTCGTGCAGTTCCTTCTCAGAGGCAAAGACCTCCTGCTTGATGTTCAGCGCCGCCAGGTCGTCCCGGATCAGCGCCATCATCATGGTGATCGCCTTGCTGCGCACGATGGGCAGCCATTCCACTTCCGGCATGTCCTTCAGGGCCGGACCGAATTCCTGGGCCAGCGCCTGCCCCACTGGGTTCAGGTAGTCGCCCGGATAGAGGCCGGCTGGAATGTCCCCGATGGTCTCGCCCAGCGCCTCGAGGTAGCGGAGGTAGGCGGAGCGGGCCAGCACGTCCACCTGGGCGCCCGCGTCGTTGATGTAGTACTCGCGGGTCACCTGGTAGCCGCAGGTTGTCAGCAGTTCGGCAAGCGCATCGCCGAACACCGCACCGCGTACATGGCCCACATGAAGCGGGCCGGTCGGGTTGGCGGAGACATACTCGACATTGACCTTCTTGCCACCACCAAGGGTTGAACCCCCGTAGCGACCACCCTCTGCCAAAATGGCCTGAAGGACGCGCGGCCACTGGTCAGCCTGAAGCTTGATGTTGATGAAACCTGGCCCGGCGATGTCAACGGCGGCAACGTTTTTCTGCATCCGCAGCAACGCGGAAAGCGTCTCCGCCAACGCCTTCGGCGGCACGCCGAATGCCTTGTACAGCACCATCGCGGCATTGGTGGAGATGTCACCGTGGGATGGGTCGCGCGGGGGCTCGGCCGTGACCTTGGAAAGGTCAGGCAGCGTTACGCCCTGCGTCGCCGCGGCCGTGGTGACGGCCTCACGGACCACCTGCAGAAACTCAGCAAACAGGTTCATGACTACTTTTAAACTGTTGAATCAATGCCCTGCTGGCCCCTAGCGGAAAAGCGGATCGAGGTCAAACAGCCTCTTGTGCTGGTCCAGTGCGTAGCGGTCGGTCATGCCGGCGATGAAGTCGCAGACCTGGCGGGCCTGGCCGTCCTGCCAGCCGGCGGGCAGCAACTTCGGATCGTTCATGTAGGCGGCAAACAGATCATGCATCACCCGCCGTGCCCGGGCCATGATTTCTTCAACTCTTTCATGGCGATACATGCGCTCGCTAAGAAACGACTGCAACGCCTTGTTCTGCTCGTGCATCTGCCTTCCGAACACGATCAGCGGCTGCCCCAAATGACGCACGCCGTTGGCGCCCCGGATGTTGTATTTGGCGTTGTTGTTGTTGCATTCCGTGATGATGTCGTTGACCATCGCCGACATCACCCGGCGCACCGTCTCATGCACGATCCGGTCCTGCTCGAGGTCGGGGTAGAGCTTCAGAACCTTCGACAGCGCCTCGCCCGCCAGCGGCACGTCGCCCAGGTCGATCAACCTGAACAGCCCTGCCCGCAGCCCGTCGTCGATGTCATGCGCATTGTAGGCGATGTCATCCGCGATCGCCGCGACCTGCGCTTCGGCCGAGGCGTAGCTGGCCAGTTCGAGGTCATGATCCGCAACATATTCGAGGATCGCCTCCGGCAGCCCGCTCTCGCGGTAGTGACCAACCGGGTCGCCCTCCGCGTTCACCAGCGGGCCATTGTGCTTGACCAGCCCCTCCAGCGTCTCCCAGGTCAGATTGAGCCCATCGAACTGGGCGTAGCGCTTCTCCAGCTTGGTGAGGATGCGAAGCGACTGGGCATTGTGGTCGAAGCCGCCCCAGGGCTTCATCAGCGTGTCGAGTTCGCGCTCCCCCGCATGGCCGAAGGGCGTGTGGCCCAGATCATGGGCGAGCGCCAGGGCCTCGGTCAGGTCCTCATCCAGCCCCAGCGCCCGGGCGATCGAGCGGGCCACCTGGGCCACCTCGATGGTGTGGGTCAGCCTCGTCCGGTAGTGGTCGCCCTCGTGATACACAAAGACCTGGGTCTTGTGCTTCAGGCGCCGGAAGGCCTGGGAGTGGATGATCCGGTCACGGTCGCGGGCGAAGGCGGAGCGGAAATCTGGCCCGCCCTCGGCATGGACCCGGCCGCGGGTCTCCTCGGGAAAGGAGGAATAGGGAGCCGTGAACCGCTGCATGGGAGAATCCGTTGACAAGCCTGTGGCAAGACCCAACATACACAACATGACCGCATCCATCACCCTCACCGAGGCTGCAGCCTCGCGCATCCGCGACATTCTTGCGAAGGAGCCCGGCAAGAGCGCGCTCAGAATCGCGGTGAACGGCGGCGGCTGCTCCGGATTTCAGTATGAGTTCCAACTGGCCGACGGTGCCGCGGACGAAGACCTCGTCATCGAGCGGTCGGGCGTCAAGGCCCTCGTCGACCCGGTGAGCCAGGAATTCCTGAACGGGGCAGAGATCGACTTCGTGGACGACCTGATGGGCCAGTCCTTCCGCATCAAGAACCCGAACGCCACCTCCTCCTGCGGCTGCGGAACCTCGTTCTCGATCTGATGCGGCTTGCGGCGCAGGATGCGCCCCGGCATCATGCCGCCCATGAAGATCGCCACCTGGAACGTGAACTCCATCAAGGCCCGCCTCGACAACGCTCTTGCGTGGTTGAAGGAGGCCAATCCCGACGTCGTGTGCCTGCAGGAACTGAAGTGCGAGGACCAGACCTTTCCGGTGCAGGCCTTCGAGGACCTCGGCTACAATGTGCTCACCCATGGCCAGAAAACCTATAACGGGGTTGCCATCCTCTCGAAGCTCAAGCCCGAGGACGTGACGCGGGGCTTACCCGGCGAGGACGAGGACACCCAGGCGCGCTATATTGAAGCCGTGTTCACGCGCAAGACTGGCGTGGTGCGGGTGGCCTCGATCTATCTCCCCAACGGCAATCCTCTGGGTACGGAGAAATTTGACTACAAGCTGCGATGGATGGACCGCCTGCAGGCGCGTGCCAGGGCGCTCCTCAAAATGGAAAACCCTTTGGTGCTGGCCGGCGACTACAATGTGATCCCCACTCCGCTTGATGCCAAGCACCCGGAGAACTGGACGGGCGACGCACTTTTCCAGCTCGAGTCGCGTGCCAAGTTCCGCGCGCTGCTGAACATGGGATTCGTGGATGCCGTGCGGCAGGTGCATGGCGATGAGCCCGGGCTCTACAGTTTCTGGGACTATCAGGCAGGGGCATGGCAGCGGAACAACGGCATCCGCATCGACCATCTGCTGCTGTCGCCGCAAGCCGCCGACCTGCTGAAAGACGCCCGCATCGACCGCGAGGTGCGCACGCAGGAGAAACCATCGGACCATGTGCCGGTGGTGATCGAACTGAAGTTGGCGTGACGGTCGTGGCAAGGCATCTGGGCGCGCTGACGCGCCGGGAGCAGCGGCGATGAAGCGCCCGCGCAACCTTGTCTATGCGGTGAACGAGCGGCCGCCGACGGCACCCATGCTGGTGCTGGGCCTGCAGCATGCCGCGCTCTCCATCGTGTTCCTGGTCTATGCCGCGATGGTGGCGAAGGGTGCTGGATTCACGCTCGAGCAGCAACAAGGCATGGTTGTCGGCACCCTGCTCGCCTGCGGTGTCGGTGCGATCCTGCAGGGTGGGTTC
Organism: Rhizobium sp. Q54; assembly: GCA_945889445.1. Taxonomy (GTDB): domain Bacteria; phylum Pseudomonadota; class Alphaproteobacteria; order Rhizobiales; family Aestuariivirgaceae; genus Aestuariivirga. The sequence goes on along the minus strand of CAMDBX010000016.1, from coordinate 1,495 downwards.
CCGCGCTTTTCGAGCGGGCTCGTTCTTATCCCGCTGTCGTCACCGATGTTCGTGATCTTTGCGATACCGGCGGGCAAACTGACGGGACCAGACGGTGTTGCGGCCCTGACACTGGTCGGCGGCCTTGTGCAGATTCTCGTGGGGCTCACCTTCCGCCGGCTCAGGGCCTTCTTTCCGCCAGAGGTGTGCGGCGTGGTGGTGCTGATGCTTGGCGTCTCCATGGTGCCGCATGCCTTCGAGCGCATCGTCAACATGCCCTCGGCAATTACGGCCGTATTCTCGGCACCGATCGCGATTTCACTCGGCATCTCCATGGTGCCGCACGCCTTCGACAAGCTGGTGGCTCCCGCGGCGACCGGCATCTACCTGCCCTCGGTGATCACCGGCCTCGTGACCCTTGCCACGATCATTGCCTGCACCATCTGGCTCAAGGGCAGCAAACGGTTCTTTGCCATGCTGCTCGGCTGCGCGGCGGGCTATGCGGCGGCGGCGCTCGGCGAACTCGGCAGCTTTGCCGAGGTGGTGGGACAAGCCTCGATGGTGGACCTGCCGCAACTGCGCATGCCGAGCCTGTCGCTCGAACCCAGCTTCCTTGCGGGTTATGCCATCGTGGCGATGATCGCCGCCGTCGACAATATGGGCGTGATCATCAGCACCGACCGGCTGGACGATGCAGAATGGAGCAGGCCTGACGTGGGACAGATCTCGCGCGGCGTCTCGTCACTCGGCGCCACGACGATCTTCTCCTCGCTGCTCGGCGGCACGCATCTGGGGCTTTCGTCGACCAACATCGGGCTGGCCTTCGCCACCGGGGTGACATCGCGCGTGGTGGGCATCACCGCCGGGCTGATCATGGCGGGCATCGCCTTCTTCCCGGCGGCACTCGCCTTGGTGATCGCCATGCCGGACCCGGTGCTGGGCGGCATCCTGGCCTTTGCCGCCAGTTACTTCATCGTGGCGGGCGCGCAGCTTTCCCTGTCGCGCATGATGTCCCCCCGGCGCATGCTGGTGGTGGGCCTGCCGATCGCCACGGGGATTGCCGTGCTGACCACATCGCGGCTGGGTGTGGGGATGACGGGAATTGCCGCGATCCTCATCCAGTCTCCGCTCATGTCAGCCTCGATCGTGGCTATTGTCTTGAATGGTTTGATGCGCATCGGAATCGCGCAGAAGGCAACGATCACCCTGGTTTCGGGCGCCGGGCGGCACGAGCAGGTCGAGGAGGCGCTCACCGAATGGGGCGAAATGTGGGGGCTGAAGCCTGCCACGGCGCTGAATGCCAGTTCGGCCGTGAACCAGCTGCTGGAATCAGTGGCCGATCTCGCAGAAGGCGACATCCGGCTAGATGTTCCATCCCGGATGATCACATCTCCCCTCGGCGATCCGCCCTGTTCATGGCAAGATCGGTCTTGAGGGACATTCTGGGCGAGGTGCGGGCATGCTGATCCATCTTCACAAGCAGGCGACGACGACGCCCAAGGTGCGTGCGGCGATC
>CAMDBX010000015.1 GCA_945889445.1 Rhizobium sp. Q54 | reverse complement strand
AATGCAAAGATGACGGGGACCACGCTTGACCACGGTCTCTAGGGACCAGCCCGGTAAATCGGTCTCCCGTCAACACCGGAGGTGCGGTCAAGGCGCCTCCGGTGTCCCGTTTATAGCCCAATTCTTCGAGACAAGCCCGGCGAGGGTGAATAGGGGGCGTGCGAACGGAAACTACCCCCGCCCGACGTAGGGCATCTTCGTCGCCATCACCGTCACGAACTGCGCGTTGGCCTCCAGCGGCAGTGACGCCATGTACATCACCGTCTTCGCCACGTTCGCCACGTCCATCGTCGGTTCCGGCGCCATGGAGCCGTTGGCCTGCGGCATGCCGGTCTTCATCTTCTCGGTCATCTCGGTTCCGGCATTGCCGATGTCGATCTGGCAGACCGCGATGTCATACTTGCGGCCATCCAGCGAGCCGGACTTGGTGAGGCCCGTCACCGCATGCTTGGTGGATGTATAGGGCGCTGAGTTGGGCCGCGGCGCATGCGCCGAGATCGAACCATTGTTGATGATGCGGCCGCCGCGCGGGCTCTGCTCCTTCATCATGCGGAAAGCCTCCTGCATGCAGTAGAACACACCCGACAGGTTCACATTCACCACGTTCTGCCACATCTCGATCGAGAGGTCCTCGAGCATGATCGTGCCCGGCGCACCGGTGCCGGCATTGTTGAACAGGACGTCGAGACGTCCGAACTTCGCCTTTGCCGCCGCGAACAACGCCTTTACCGACTTGGGGTCCCCCACGTCGGTGGGCACCACCAGTGCATCGGGGTCAATCTCCTTGGCAACTGTGTCTAGAAGGTCGGCACGGCGGCCGGCCAGCACCACCTTGTAGCCCTCGCGCGCGAAGGCCAGTGCCACCGCCTTGCCGATGCCAGAGCCGGCACCCGTCACCATCGCAACCTTCATCAATTCCCCCTCAGGTCCTTCCACGCCGCCACGAAACTGCGGGCGGCCTTTGCCACATCATCGGCGCTCATGCCCGGCTTGTAAATGTTGGAGCCGATGCCGAAGCCTGCGCAGCCGGCATCGGCCCAGTCCTTCATGTTGGCAGGCGTCACACCGCCCACCGCATAGATGCTCACGTCGCGCGGCAGCACCGCCTTCCACGCCTTCACTGTCTTCGGGCTCGCGGCTTCCGCCGGAAACAGTTTCAGGTGCCGTGCACCGGCCCGCACCGCCGTGAATGCTTCCGTCGGCGTGAACACGCCCGGCAGCGCCACCATCCCGTGTTCGACCGCCCGCGCGATGACCAGCGGATTGCAGTCGGGGGACACCGAAATCTGCCCGCCCGCCGACTTCAACTGGTCGACGCTGTCGACGCCCAGCACCGTGCCTGCACCCACCACCATGCGGCCCTTGAAGCGCGCCGCGAGGGCTGCGATGGATTGGAAGGGCCCGGGCGAATTGAGTGGCACTTCGACCACGCGAATTCCTGCATCATGAAGCGCATCACCGATGCCCGCCACTTCGTCCGGCGTCACCCCGCGCAGGATGGCCACGATGCCGCAGGCCTTCGCGGCGTCTTCGAAACTCATCATATGATCCCCGCTTTCCTTGCGATGATCGCCAGCCCCTTCACGATGGCCTGCGGGTCGCCGTAGCGCACCTTCAGTCCCGCGATCTCGATGGCCTTCACATAGCGCCCTCCAATGCCGGGCGAGGCCAGCACGGCATATTCCGCCTCGCGCGGATTGCCGCGGATGGCATGAGCCACCTCTGTGCCGATCACCTGGCCGGAGAGATAGGACGAGATCGCCTCGGGGGCGATTTCACCGAACAGACCCAACGAGCGCGCCGAGAAGATGCGGTGCAGGAAACCCGCCGGGTCTTCGAGGGCTGCCTGCACGCCCATGGCGAAGGCCTCCTCGTCATCGGGCCCCGGCGTCATCAGGCGGCCCAGGATGGTTTGGTCCTTCAGCGCCGCGAAGACCTCGCCTGTCACATAGGTGGAATAGCGCAGCAGCCGGTCACCCTCGGTGGTGATCCACTTGGAATGGGTGCCGGGTGTGATGAAGTGTGAAACGCCAAGGTCCAGTGAGCCGAACACCTGCACCTCTTCCGAACGCATCACGTCCGGCATGCCGTCGGGTGCGCGGTAGCTCAGCCCCGTGGCAAAAGCGATGCGCCGGCCCGAGGCGGTGATGTGGCGGTGCAGCGCGCCTGCAAGGTCAGCCGCACTCGCGGGGCAGGGAAGGTAGGGCAGTTCGATCCAGCCCTGCCGCGAGGTGATCATGCCCGCCGCCATGACGGGCAGGCCCACGTCCCACGCGCCGATCAGCCGTTCGAGTGCGTCTTCGAACTTTCCATCCTTCACCGCGAGGATGCCCTCGGGAGCGGCGATGGTGTCGAGCACATGCCCGCCAGCACCGACGCGATAGGCGCGGAAGGATGTGGTGCCCCAGTCGAGGGCGATGAACTCCGTGCTCACAGCGCTTTCACACTGCCCGGCTTGTGCACCGCCTTCACCGCCTTCAGCGGGTTCCGCAGAGGCGCGCCGAAGGGCGCAGCACTGATCTCGAACACGTCGCCGTCCTGCGTCTTCACATTATCGGCGATTGAAAGCGTGGCCGTGCCGAAATAATGGATGTGCAGGTCGCCCGGGCGGCGGAAGCCGTCATACTTGAAGTGGTGGAATTCGAGGTTGGCCAGCGTGTGGCTCATGTTCTTCTCGCCGGTGAGGAAGGGCTTCTCCCAGATCACCTTGCCAGCCCTGATGATGCGGCTCATGCCCTCGATGGAGGCGGGAATGCCGCCCACCACCATCTCCGGCCCGATGGAGGAATGGCGCAGCTTCGAATGTGCGAGGTAGAGGTAGTTCTGCCGCTCGGTCACATGGTCCGAATATTCATTGCCCAGCGCGAAGCCCAGCCGCACCGGGCGGCCCTTGTCGTCGATGACATAGAGACCCGCCAGTTCCGGCTCCTCGCCGCCATCGAGTGCGAAGGCGGGCATTGGCAGCGGCTTGCCGGGGCCGACCAGCCAGGAGCCGTCGCCCTTGTAGAACCATTCGGGCTGTACGCCAGCCTCTGACTTCGACTTCGGCCTGCCGCCCTCGAGGCCCATCTTGAACATCTTCAGGCTGTCGGTCAGGTCTTCCTTCGCACCCGAAAGCTTCTTGTGCATGCCGTCGCGCGCGGCCGCCGAGCCGAGGTGCGTGAGTCCGGTGCCGGTGATGATGCAGTGGGCCGGGTCCGGGTGGTCCACCGGGGTCAGCACGCGCTTCTCCTTCAGCGCCGCCGCATAGTCTTCTGTGACAGACGTGGCGAGCGATGAAGCCAAGGCGGAGAGCTTCACGCCCTCCTTCAGCGCCATGCGCGCAAGGTCCAGCGTGGTGGCCGCCTTCTTCAGCAGCACGATGCGGTCCGCCGCCACGAGGCCCACGCGGCGCTTGCCCTTCAGGTCGGTGATCTGGACGAGGTTCATCTTGGGCTCTCCCTTGCATGCTTTTGTATGACGAATAACCCGTCCGCTCAGCCCGCGAAAGCGGGTTTTTCGAAGCCGGTGACGCCGGGGTCGAAGCAGAACAGTCCGCCCGTCAGCGGCCGGTCGCGAAGCTCGTCTTCGGCCAAGCCCTGGCGCGAGGAGGTGGCATAAAGCGTGTCGAGCCTCGCGCCACCGAAGCACACATTCGTCACGCGCTTCGCCGGCATCGGCACCACGCGGTCGATGCGGCCCTTGGGGTCGATCCGCAGCACGCAAGCACCCTCCCAGCGCGCGCTCCAGATGAAGCCATGGGCATCCACCGTTGCGCCATCGGGGTAGCCGTAATCCTTCGTGTCGTTCAGCACGCGGCGGTTGGAGATCGTGCCGGCCGCTTCGTCGAAGTCATGGGCATAGATGATCTGCGCCATCGAATCCGTGAAGTAGAAGGTCCGCCCGTCGGGCGACCAGCAGGGGCCGTTGGACACGCCGATCCCGGTTTCCATCACTGCCACGTTGCCGGTGGCATCGATGCGGAACAGCTTGCCGGTCGATGCCGTGATCGGCAGGTCTTCGCCACGCGGGCCGATGTTGTTCATCATGGTGCCGAACCAGAAGCGGCCGCGCGCATCGCAGGCCCCGTCATTGCCACGGTTGCCCGGCGTTTCCGGGTCGATCCTGCGCCATGGCGTCAGCGCGCCCGTCTCGGGGCTGAAGATCGCCAACCCCGCCTGTGTGCCGACCAGCACCGTGCCGTCATTACGCCTGGCCATGGCCGTCACCTTCTCGGTGAACTGCCATTTGCGATAAGCACCCGATGCCACGTGCAGGCGGTGGATGGCGGAAGGCTCGATGATGTCGAGCCACCACAGCGTCTGGCTCGAAACGTCCCAGAAGCAGCCTTCGCCCAGCTTGTCCTTGGCCTCGACGAGGCAGGTGACGGGAATGTCGGTGATCTTCATCCTGCTCAGTCCTTTGCGTCGATGGGCCAGGTGTCGGCAATCTTGTAGCCGTCGGGCCACGGGTCATCGGGGTCCAGCATCAGCGTCGACTGCCCGGTGATCCACGCCCGCCCGGTGATGGTGGGGATGATCGCCGCGTGGTTGCCCACCGTGGTGAGGCCCGCCACCTCGCCGATGAACCGGCTCTCGATGATCGAGCGGCCGATGTAGCGTTCGCCGTCCTTCAGCAGACCCTTTGCGTGCAGCACCGCCATCAGGGCGGAGCAGCCGGTGCCGGTGGGCGAGCGGTCGATCTTGCCGGGCTTCACCACGCAGGCATTGCGGCTGGAGAGGCAGCCGTCCACCCGCCCCAATTCGCCCGTCAGGAAGGCGAAGGAAAAGTGCCTCCATTCCGGCAGGTTTGGGTGGGTGAAGCCCAGCCGTTCATTCGCCGCCTTCACGATCTTGCGCCCGACCACCGCAAGGTCGCGGCCCTCATCAGGTGTAATGCTAAAGCCCAGTGTGGCGGCATCCGCCATCACGAAGCTGTCGCCGCCGAAGGCGGTGTCGACGGTGATGGTGCCCAGCCCCTCCACCTCCAGCGGCACGGCGATGCGCTCGGCGAAGGCCGGCACGTTCCTGAGCGTGATCGACTGCGCCTTGCCATTGCGGCACTGCGCCGTCACCTCGATCAGTCCGGCCGGCGCCTCCAGCACAAGCCTGGTCTCCGGCTCCACCATCGGAACGATCCCGGCATCGAGCAGCACGGTGGCCACGCAGATGCAGTTGGAGCCCGACATGGGCGGGGTGTCTTCCGGCTCCATGATGATGAAGCCCATCTGGCCGCGGGGGTCCTTGGGCGGCACCAGCAGGTTCATGTGGCGGAACACGCCGCCCCGCGGCTCGTTCAGCACGAAGGCGCGGAGCTTGCCGTCCGATGCCACGAAGCGAGACTGCTCCCAAACCGTTCTCCCCGGGGGCGGAGCCACACCGCCCACGATCACGTCGCCCACCTCGCCCTCGGCGTGGCAGCCGATCACCTGAATGGCCCTGGAACTGCGCAAAATCATCCTCCTTTGCGTCGTTCACAAAAATGTCATCGCCGCCGCGCTTGAACTTGCCGCAATTCGCCCCATTTCGCCAGAGCGGCGCCGGGCCCCTCTGGCAGGACGATGTCCTGTGATGTCGGAGCCGCAGACCATCAACCTCCAACCCAGGGTCCGGCACATGGAATTGGTCCAAGCAGCTCTATTCTCCGATTTTCTCGGCACTCCCTCATATTTCTGGCTGATCTTCATCTCGGTGGTGATCGGCCTCCTCGTCCTCGACCTCGGCTTCCTGCACAAGGGCCAGAAGGAGATCGAGGCAAAGGAAAGCTTCATCCTCTACGCCGGCTACATGGCCATCGCCTTCGCCTTCGGCGCCTGGGTCTGGTATGCGCGCGGTGCCCAATCCGGCCTCGAGTTCTTCACCGGCTACCTGATCGAGCAGTCGCTGGCGATGGACAACATCTTCGTCATCGCCACGGTCTTCGCCTTCCTCGGCATTCCCCGCCTCTACCAGCACCGGGTGCTGTTCTGGGGCATCCTCGGCGTCATCGTGTTCCGGGCCATCCTGATTGGCGTGGGCGCGGCACTGGTCATGTCCTTCCAGTGGATCCTGTTCCTGTTTGGCGCCTTCCTGGTGTTCACCGGGCTCAAGATGTTCAAGACCTCGAACGAGAAGCCCTCGCTTCAGGACAACTGGATGTTGAAGCTGATCAAGAAGAACTTTCGCGTCACTGACAGGTTGCACGGCGAGAAGTTCACCATCCGCCAGATCGACCCCAAGACCGGCAAGATGGCGCTGTTCATCACGCCGCTCCTCGTGGCCCTCATCATCGTCGAGTTCGTCGACCTCGTCTTCGCGGTGGACTCGGTCCCGGCCATCTTCGCCGTCACGCAGGACCCGTTCATCGTCTACACCTCGAACATCTTCGCCATCCTTGGCCTGCGCGCCCTCTATTTCGCGCTCGCCGCCGCCATGCACCGCTTCAAGTACCTGCAGTACTCGCTGGCGGTCATCCTGGTGCTGGTCGGCATCAAGATCTTCCTGGTGCCGCTGGGCGTCAAGATCGACACGGCCATCTCGCTTGCCGTCACCATCGGCGTGCTGGCCAGCGGCATCCTCTGGTCGCTGTGGAAGACCCGCAAGGACATGCCGGAACCCGCCCCGGTGGCCAAGGTGGCCGAATAGGCACCCTCTTGCCTCCAACGGCGGATGCGCTATCAGGGGATCCGTCCAACGGCGGGTCCCCGATCATGAAGAAGCTGGAACACTTTATCGAGACCATCATCCTCGCCTCGCGCTGGCTGCTGGTGGTTTTCTACCTCGGCCTCGCGCTGGCCCTGCTGCTCTATGCGATCTCCTTCGCCAAGAAGCTCCTCGACTTCGTCGAGAAGCTTTTCGTGCTGCAGGAAACCGACACCATCCTCAAGATGCTGTCGCTGATCGACGCCGCGCTGGTGGCGAGCCTCGTTGTCATGGTCATCATTTCGGGTTACGAGAACTTCGTGAGTCGGTTCGACAATGCCGATGGCAACGAAATCTCCTGGCTCGGCAAGGTCGATGCCGCCTCGCTCAAAATCAAGGTGGCCTCCACCATCGTGGCGATCTCGTCGATCCACCTGCTGCAGGTCTTCCTCAACGTCCAGCAATATACCGACGGCCAGCTGATGTGGCTCACCCTGATCCACCTGACCTTCGTCATCTCGGCCCTGCTGCTCGCCTATATCGACAAGCTCATGGTCTCGACCAAGAAGGACAAGGCGGAGTAGGCTTTCACACGGAATTCACCTTGCCCGGGCTTAACCCCGGCATGCTTTGCGCGGCCGGGGAAAGGTACGCGGGTCAAGCCCGCGTAAGGTGAGTTGAAAGGAGCTGACGAAGCCTGAGCAGCTCTACCCCGCGAAGAACATCCAGCCCACCACCACGAACAGCGGCAGCAAAATGGCGCTGGACCACAGCATGTAGCCGAAGAAGCCCGGCATCTTCACGCCCGCGTCGCGTGCCATGGCATAGACCATGAAGTTGGGCGCATTGCCGATATAGGTGTTGGCGCCCATGAATACGGCACCCGCCGAAATGGCGGCCAGCGTGGTGGCCCCCTCGGTCATCAGGTACTGTGGGTTGCCGCCGGCGAGTTCGAAGAACACGAGATAGGTCGGCGCATTGTCAAGGAAGGACGAGAGCCCGCCGGTGATCCAGAAATAGGCGAGGTTGTTCGGCTCGCCGCCCGGCCCCTGCACCAGCTCCACCAGTGGGGCGAAAACGCCCCCCGTGCCGGTCTTCAGCATGGCCAGCACCGGAATGATGGTGATGAAGATGCCGGCGAAAAGCTGCGCCACCTCCTTGATCGGCTCCCAGTCGAACTTGTTCGCCTCGCGGCGTTCCGCGGGCGTCAAGGCGAGAGAGATGCCGACAATGGCGATGAAGGCCGCATCCCGCAGCAAGGCGGTTATGGGTTCATGGGTGCCGAAGATCACCACATCGCCTAGGTCGAAGGAGGCGGACAGCAGGATGGTGGCGATGATCGCCGCAATCAGCAGGAAGTTGATGCCGCCGACCACCCGCACCGGCGCGCCGTCCGGCGTGGGGTCGCGCCGCAGGTGGCCTTCCTTGCGATAGATGATGCTGTCCATCACGAAGAACAGGGCGAGCAGCACGCCGACGATGAGAAGCGCGGGCAGCAGCAGGTGCACGGTGGGCCAGAAGAAGGAGACGCCGCGCAGGAAGCCGAGGAACAGCGGCGGGTCGCCCAGCGGCGTCAGGGCGCCTCCCGCATTGGCAACCAGAAAGATGAAGAACACGAAGACATGCACATTGTGCTTGCGGTCGTCGTTGGCGCGCAGCAGTGGACGGATCATGATCATCGCGGCACCCGTGGTGCCGATGATGGAGGCAAGTGCGGCGCCAATCGCGAGGATCGCCGTGTTGGTGGCGGGTGAGCCATGCAGGTTGCCGCGCACCACGATGCCGCCGGCCACGGTGAACAGTGCCAGAAGCAGCAGGATGAAGGGGATGTATTCCATCAGCGCCGTGTGCACCAACGCCTCGCCAGCTGTGCCCAAGCTGCGTGTCACCGCGATGGGGATCAGCGCCAGAAGTGCCCAGAAGGCGGCCACCTTGCCGCGGTGGTGGTGCCAGAAGTCATGCGCCACCAGCGGAAAAATGGCGATCGACAGCAGCATGCCGAGGAAGGGAATGGCCCAGGGCAGGCCCAGCGTGCGGCCGTCCAGGCCCTCCGCCGCCAGGGCGGGCATTGCGGACATGAACAGGAAGCCCGCAGCAAGGGCGGCGCGTTGCAGCGTCATCGGAATCCTCAGTCGATGGTCAGGGTTTCGCCCGCATCAGGCACAAGGAAGCGGGCAGGGTCAACCGAATGTTGTGTGAGCGCGACCCTTAGCGCGGCCACTGGCGCGTCGATGGCCTCGTCGGTCAGCTGGATGGTGCCGTGGTGGATGGCGAGGCTGGCGCGGCTCTCGAGGATCTTGTGCGCCTTCACCGACTCTTCCGGGTTCATGTGCTGCGGATGCATGAACCAGCGCGGCTCATAGGCGCCAATGGGGAGAAGCGACAGTCGCGGCGCGCCAAAGCGTTCATGCACCTCCGCGAAGGTTGACCCCGTGCCGAAGCCGGTGTCCGCCGCGAAATAGATGGGCCCGCCCGGCGCCTCCACCACGAAGGCGCCCCACAGCGCGGTGTTGGCATCGAAGAAGCCGCGTTTCGACCAGTGCAGCGCGGGTGTCACGTGAATGCGCAGGCCCTTGTGGTCCAGGTGGTCGCCCCAGCCGAGTTCATCGGTGGTGAAGGCGGACGAGGCACGGCGCACCCAGCGCGCATTGCCATGCGGCGTCACTACATGAGCTTGATGATGCCGCGCGATGCGGCGCAACGCCGGAAGGTCCATGTGGTCATAGTGGTTATGGCTCAGCAGGATCAGGTCGATTGGCGGCAAGGTTTCCGCATTGAGCGCCGCAGGCCGCACCCGCTTTGGTCCCGCGAAGGGCACGGGGCTCGCCCGTGTCGATAGGAATGGGTCCGTGAGGATGTTGAGGCCCGCCGTTTGCAGCAGCACGGTGGAGTGCCCCACCCATGTCGCCTTCAGCGCCGCGCCCTCCACGCGCTGCGGCGGCGGGGCGTGACCAGGGTTTTCCACGCGCCGCGGCCAGCGCGCGCGCTTTCCTTCCATCTGCCACTTCAGCAGGTCACCGAAAGAGCCTTCGCCGCGGTGGCCTTTGAGGACGTAGCGCTTGCCGTCGTGAACGACATCGACCATTCAACCCTCGTTTCCCGAGGCTCTGAGGATCGACTGCGGCGTCAGTGCAGTGTCACCACGGAACGGCCGGTCATGCTGCACGATCACGAACAGCATGAAACTCACGGCCAGCGTCACCCCGGTCAGTGCAACGCGGCGGGCGAAGGGGAAGGGCGCGTGGTTGACCGCGACTGCCATCAGCAGCAGCAGGCCCAGGCCCATCACCAGCACCCATTGTGGAAGGCTGACCACGTCCTGGGCGATTGACAGCCGCTGCTGGCGCGCGGTCGACAGGGCGTCCAACTCCACCAGAAGACGCTGCTGCAGGATGCGGTCCTGATCGCTGCGCGATACGTCGCGGATCACGGAGGCATAAATGTTGCGCAGTGATGTCTCGGCGACGATGCCGGGGCCGCCGTCGGCCATGCTGTGCCATTCCTCCGCGACGCCCTGGCCATAATTCGCGAGCATGAGGTAGAGGTCGGTGTGCGGTGGCTCCTGCGTGGCGTCGAGATAGACTTCCATCACCCTGATGGCGCGCGCCTCGGCACTCACCGCCTCACGCGCCTTGTCCTCGGTGTTCCACACCGAGTTCGCAAGGAAGGTGACGGACAAGCCGAACAGCGCGCCGCACACCGTGATGACGGCGGCCGACACCTCGCCAAAGCGCGCCGCCCGCTCCACCATCGGAGGCAGGCTGAACAGCAGGTGCAGCAGGAGCGCAACGACGGACACCGTCGCGAAGACGGTCAGGAAAATGCCGAGGGCAGGCAGGTCGAAGATGAAGTCCGGCATTTTCCCGTGTCTATCCTCAGACGGTGCGGAGGTACCACTCGAAGTCGCGCGCCGTGGGTTCGGCATAGAACCGGTCGGCCTCGACCTCCTTTAGCGTACAATAGGTATCGACGAATTCCTTGCCGAAATATTCCTTGAGGATCGAGGCTCGCCAGAAGGCGTCGATGGCGTCGAACCAGTTGCCCGGAATGTATTTCGCCCGGCGTTCATAGCCATTGCCATTCACCGGGTTGCCGGGGTCGGACTTCTCGGTGATGCCGTAATGCATGCCCGCAAGGATCGCCGCCATCACCAGATAGGGGTTGGCATCGGCACCTGACGGACGGTGCTCGATGTGGCAGGCCTTGGGCGGTCCGGCCGGAATGCGCAAGGATACCGTGCGGTTGTTGATGCCCCAGCTGGCCGATACCGGCGCATAGGAGTTGCGGCGGAAGCGGCGGTAGGAATTGGCATTGGGGGCGAAGATCAGCATCGATTCCGCCATCGCCGCCTTGAGGCCGCCGATGGCGTGCATCAGCAGTTCGTTCTGCATCGGGTCTTCGGCGGCGAACAGGTTGTTGCCGTCTTCATCACCCAGCGAGACATGGATGTGCATGCCCGAGCCCGTCCACGCGGAATAGGGCTTGGCCATGAAGGTGGCGGCCAGCCCGTGCTTCTCGGCCACGTTCTTGATCAGCCGCTTCAGCATGATGCCTTCATCGCAGGCCTTCAGCACGTCGGCGCGGTGGCGCAGCACGATTTCCATCTGGCCCGGCGCATATTCCGAGATCAGCGTCTTGGCGGGCAGGCCCTGGATCTCGCACATGGCATAGAGATCCTTGAAGAAAGGCGCGAAATCCTCCGTGTCCTGAAGATAATAGGCCTGGTAATGCTGGGGCCTCGCCTCATTGATCAGCGACTGGGGTGCGGTCGGCTTTCCGGCCAGTGCGGAGGCCCGGTCCATCAGGAAGAACTCAAGCTCGACCGCACCCACCGGCTTCATGCCGAGTTCAAGCTCGAAGCGCTTGACGATCTTTTCGAGCGCATTGCGCGGGTCGGCGTAATGCGGCGTGCCGTCGAGATCATGCACGGTGGCGATGTATTGCGCGGTCGGCACATGCGCCCAGGGCACGCGCACCATGGAGCCGGGCACGGGCCACAGCAGCATGTCGCGGTCGCCCTCGTCGAACACGAGGCCGGTTTCGGGCACGTCCTGTCCGGTCACATCGAGCACGAGCGCCGAGATCGGCATGAAGCGGCCGTCCTTCCAGGCCGGCACCACCTCGTCACGGCGCAGCACCTTGCCGCGGGCAACACCGCACATATCGGTCCAGATCACATGGACGCTTTCGATGTCCGGGTTCTGGTCGAGGAAGACCTGCGCTTCGGCTTCGCGGCGGGGGAACACGAGTGTCATTCTACTTACTCCTCAGCCCATCAGTTCGGTGAGACAGCGGTCGAGTCCCTCGACCAGCTGGTTCACATGTGCCTCGGTCGTCGCCGGGCAGATGAGCATCATGTTGTGGAAGGGGGTGACGATCACCCCGCGATTGAGCAGATAGTGATGCACGGCTTCATCGATGGGCCGGTGGATCACTCTCGCAGCTTCGCCGCCGTTGCGGGGCTTTTCCGGAGTGCACATGAACTCCACCCGGGCACCGACACGGACGACGTGCCACGCCACGCCATGTTTGATGATGACATCGGCAATCCCCTTCTCGAGGCGCTTGGCCAGCGCCACGAGGGGACCGAAAGCCTCCTCGGTGAAATAATTTTCCAGCACGGCGCGCATCAGCGCCAGCTGGATCTTGGAGCCCGACAGCGTGGTGCCGATGCCTGAATGGCCGGGCGTGCGCGTCTCCAGAAACGTGCGGATGCGGTCCGTCACGTCCTGCGTGAAGCCATAGACCGCAGCCGGAATGCCGCCGGCAATCGGCTTTCCCAGCACCATGCCGTCAGGCTCCAGCCCGTATTCGCGGGTGTAGCCGCCGGGGCCTGACGACATGCAATGCGTCTCGTCGATGATGAGCAGCGTGCCGGTCTTGCGGGTGAGTTCGCGCAGCGCCGTGTGGTAGCCGTCGTCCGCCAGCACCATGCCGACATTGGTCATGATGGGTTCGGCCAGCACGCAGGCGACATCGCGGTCGGCGAGCACCGTCTCCAGTGCCGGGATGTCGTTGAACTCGACCACCTTGGTGAACTGCGTGAGGTCGCGCACTTCGCCGATCAGCGCCGGGTCGGCATGGGGCGTACCGCCGTCGATCGTCACGTAAGTCTCATCCACCGCGCCATGGTAGCAGTGGTTGAAGACGAGGATCTTCGTGCGGCCTGTGATCGCCCGGCACCACTTGATGACGGCACGGTTGGCGTCGGAGGCGGTTGCGGTCACCTGCCAGCAGGGCAGGCCGAAGCGGTCTTCCAGCAGCTTGCCCACCACGGCCGCATCGGGCGAGGGCATCATGGTGGTGAAGCCATTCGCACCTTCGCGCCGCAGGGCCTCTACCACGGCGGGCGGCGAATGACCGAACATGGCGCCGGTGTCGCCCAGGCAGAAGTCGACGTAATGGTGGCCGTCGGCATCGGTTACGTCGACGCCCTGTGCCTTGGCGATGAACAGGGGAAACGGCGTGCCCCAGTCCACCATCCAGTGCATGGGAACGCCCTTCAGCCAGTTCCGTGCAGCGTCATCCGAGAGTTTTTTCGAAGTGGGGTTGCGCTGGGTGAAGAGGGCCTCTTCGCGGCTCAGCATGGCCTTTATCGCTTGCTCCGGAACGTTACGCGGCATGATATCCTGTATGGCTGTTGACGTTGGCCAATCTCCTAGCCGCCCGGGCAGGCCGCCACAACCCCCATGGATTAGAGTGCCGGAATCATGCTTAGAGGCAGGTCAGCATGAAGGAGCCTGTTTCCATGGTCCGCACCGTCTATGTGAATGGCGAGTATCTTCCTGAAACCGAAGGGAAAATCTCGATCTTCGACCGTGGTTTCCTGTTCGCCGATGGGGTGTATGAAGTGAGCGCGGTGATCAACGGCAAGTTGGTCGACTATGCCGCGCACATGGAACGCCTCGGCCGTTCACTCAATGAATTGCGCATGGCCTGGCCCTGCACGCGCGAAGAACTGGATGCCATGCATGCAGAGATCATCAAGCGGAATGATCTCAAGGAAGGCATCATCTACATGCAGGTGACGCGCGGTGCCGCGGACCGCACCTTCAACTTCCCAAAGGGCGACGTGAAGCCCACCCTCATCGCCTTCACCCAGGCCATGAGCCTCGTGAGCAACCCCAATGCGGTGACCGGCATCAAGGTCGTCACCACGCCGGACCTGCGCTGGGCGCGGCGCGACATCAAGACGGTGATGCTGCTGGCCCCCGCACTCGGCAAGCAGGAGGCTTACGAGAAGGGCGCGCAGGAAGCCTGGATGGTGGAGCACGGCTACGTGACGGAGGGCACCTCTTCCAACGCCTATATCGTCAAGGACGGCAAGGTCATCACCCGGCACCTGTCCAACGAGATCCTTGCCGGCTGCACCCGGCGGGCGCTGATGCGGCTGGCCAAGGAAGAGGGTGTCGAGATCGTCGAACGCAAGTTCACGGTGGATGAGGCCCTCGCGGCGGACGAAGCCTTCCTCACCTCCGCCTCGCAATTCGTCATGCCCATCGTGGAGATCGACGGGCACCGCATCGGCGGCGGGCAACCGGGGCCTGTGGTCAGGAAGCTGCGGGAAATCTTCCTGAAGGAGGCCAGCGCCTAAGGCGGCGCACCTTAGACCCTCCAATGCCGTCACCCCGGCTTGTCCCCGGAATGACGGACCTTCGGAGGTCCGGAAATTTGATTCACAATGTCAATCAGCAGGTCGAACGTCCGGCTGACATATGGCAGATTTAGGAATAAAAGTCAAGGATTATTTTCCGCAATCCATCACGGTTGCATGGCCTGCGCCGCATCACTCGTCACCTTCGCCGGGCTTGACCCGGCGATCCTTTTCGGCGGCCACAAAAAGCATGCCCGGGTCAAGCCCGGGCATGGTGAATGAGGGGAACGTGAAAGGGGGGAGAAGTCCTACCGCTGGCTGACCTTCCAGTCCGGGTTGATCCACGGCTCCTGGTTCGACGGCGCCAGCGGTTGCTTGCCGAGGATGAGGTCTGAGGCCTTCTCGCCGATCATGATGGTGGGACCGTTCAGGTTGCCGTTGGTCACCTGCGGCATGATGGAGGAGTCCGCCACGCGCAAGGCTTCGATGCCGATCACCCGGCACTCGGGGTCCACCACCGCGGTCGGGTCCTTGGCATCGCCCATCTTGCAGGTGCCGCAGGGGTGGTAGGCGCTTTCGCAATGCTCGCGGATGAAGGCATCGATCTCGGCGTCTGAATTCACCTTCGGGCCGGGCTGGATTTCCTCCGCCGCGTAGCGCTGCATGGCGGGCTGCTGGAACAGTTCGCGCGTGAGCCTGACGGCACGGCGCCACTCCGGCAGGTCGTCCGGGTGGGAGAGGTAGTTGAACAGGATCTGCGGCGCTTGCCTTGCGTCTTTGCTCCGCACACGGACGAAACCGCGCGATTTGGCGCGCATTGGCCCCACATGCACCTGGAAACCGTGGCCCGGGAAGGCGGCCTTGCCGTCATAACGCATGGCGGCGGGCAGGAAGTGGTACTGGATGTCGGGGTACTCGACGCCCACCGCGGAGCGGATGAAGCCGCAGGATTCAAAGTGGTTGGTGGTGCCGAGGCCGGTCTTGAAGAACATCCATTCGGCACCGATCAGGCCCTTGGAGAACCAGTTGAGCTTCGAATACAGCGTCACCGGTTCCTTCGACTTGACCTGGAAATAGATCTCCAGATGGTCGTGCAGGTTCTCGCCGACGCCGGGCAGCGCGTGCGCCACGTCGATGCCTGCGGCCTTGAGCACCTCCGGCGCTCCGATGCCGGACATCTGGAGAAGCTTGGGCGAATTGATCGACGAAGCCGCGATGATGACTTCGCGCCTGGCCTTCACCTGCCGCAACTGGCCGCCCACGTCATATTCCACGCCCACGGCGCGCTTGCCCTCGAGGATGACCCGGTGCGCGAAGGCCCTGGTGATGAGCTTGACGTTGCCGCGTTTCATGGCGGGCTTGAGATAGGCATTGGCGGCAGACCAGCGGATGCCCTTGTGGACGGTCATCTCCATTGCGCCGAAACCCTCTTGGGCACGGCCGTTGTAATCCTCGGTGACGGGGTAGCCCGCCTCGCGTCCGGCCTCGATGAAGGCGCGGTAGAGCGGATTGTTCTGTGGCCCGCGCTTCACGTGCAGTGGGCCACTGGTGCCGCGCCAGCCATCCTCGCCGCCGTGGCTCGTTTCCTGACGCTTGAAATAGGGCAGCACGTGGCGGAAGCCCCAGCCTTTGGCACCCATCTCTTCCCATGTGTCGAAGTCCTTCGCGTGACCTCGCACATAGACCATGCCGTTGATGGAGGAGGAGCCCCCCACCACCTTGCCGCGCGGCGTGGCCAGTCTGCGGCCGCCGAGGCCTGGCTCGGGGTCGGACTCGAAGCCCCAGTTATAGAGGTTCATGTTCATGGGGTAGGAGA
Source organism: Rhizobium sp. Q54 (assembly GCA_945889445.1). GTDB lineage: Bacteria > Pseudomonadota > Alphaproteobacteria > Rhizobiales > Aestuariivirgaceae > Aestuariivirga. The sequence goes on along the minus strand of CAMDBX010000015.1, from coordinate 47,470 downwards.
GGGCGGAGGGCATCTGGATGAAGGGGCCGCGGTCACTGCCGCCGAACTCCAGCACGCAGACGGTGTTCTTACCGTCTTCCGAGAGGCGAGAGGCCATGGCGCAGCCGGCCGAGCCTGCGCCCACGATCACGAAGTCGAAGGTTTCGGTCATTTGCCGCGGCGCCCGTTGTCGGACAGCGTCTCGATCTCGGCGATGCGAGCCTCGGTCTCACGCCAGGAGGCGTTGACGGTCGCGGCCACCAGGGCCTCGGCCAGGAAAAGTGGCACGATGTTCGAGTCCCAACTCGACGGGGCCTCGATGCGGAGCGGAAGTGAATGCATGGCAAGTCTCGCGATTGGAGATATCCACTGGTCGGTTATGAGCACGACCTTGGCACCCCGCTCTCTGGCGGAAGCGGCAAGATCGAGCATGCGGGCGTCATAACGGCGGATGTCGAAGAACAAAAGGACGTCATTCTTGCCGATGTCGATCAGATATTGCGGCCAAACGGTGGGGGTGGGGGGCATCAGGCTCACGCCCGGGCGGGCCATCTGCAGGTGGGTGACGAGGTAGGAGGCGACGGCCCCGGTGATCCGCCCGCCGGCCACGAAGACCTTGCGTTTCCGGTCGGCCAGCAGCGCCACGATGGCGTCGAAGGCGCGGTGGTCCATGAGCTTGAGCGAGCCCGAGAGGTTTTCCATGGCCGCCGTAGCAAAGGTGTTGAGAATGTGGGTGTCGGGCGCCTCGGCTGCCCAGCGGTCGTGCTTGGAAATCGGGTTCTGCAGCTGGGCGGACAACTCCGAGCGCAACTCCTCCTGGAAGGAGGGATAGCCCGCGAAACCCAGCTTCTTGGCCAGCCGCAGCACCGAGGGCGTGGAAACATCCGCCTCGCGCGCGAAGTCGGTGATGCTGCCCAAGCCCGCCATCGGATAGTTGGCGAAGAGGGCCGCCATCAGCTTCCTCTCGGCAGCGGTCAGCTCGCCCGACATCAGACGCAGTCTTTCGGCAACCGTGGTGGCGCGCTGCGGCGGCATCTGTTTCTCCCCCTGCTCGCAACCACTGTAACGAATTTGACAGGCTTCCTACAATCTGAAATCATCGCTTCAACCGACCGAATTTCCGGAGATTTCATGCATGGGAGCGCTGCTCCAGCAGGGCGAGGAGAGCCCATTCATTGCCGTCAACGAACAGGGCCGCTCGCCCTTCGTTCTGATCTGCGAACACGCCTCCAATACGATGCCGAAGGCTCTCGGCACGCTGGGCCTGCCCGAGGCCGAGTTCACCCGCCATATCGCCTGGGACATCGGGGCGGAGAAGGTGGGGCGCCTGCTGTCGCGCCTGATGGACGCGCCGCTGCTGCTGCAGCGCTATTCGCGCCTTGCCTATGACTGCAACCGCCCGCCGGAATCGCCCGACTCCATTCCGGAGATGAGCGAGCTCACCGCCATTCCGGGAAACAAGAAGCTTTCCGCCGAAGGCAGGCTGGCGCGGGCCCGCGAGATCTACCGGCCCTTCCATGACGGCGTCTCGGCGGTGCTCGACACGCGCGCGGCGGGCGGGCAGCACTCGCTGGTGGTCTCCATCCATTCCTTCACGCCCGTCTACAAGGGCAAGCCGCGCAGCGTCGAACTCGGCATCCTGCATGACCGGGACGCCACGCTGTCCTCCAAGCTCATCAAGAGCTTTCCCAACATCGATGCGCGGCTGAACGAGCCCTATGGCCCGAAGGATGGCGTGCTGCACACGCTGAACCTGCATGGCTTCACCCGTGGCCTGCAGCACGCGATGATCGAAATCAGGAATGACCTGGTGTCCACCGAACGCGGACAGGACGAATGGGCGCAGCGCCTGTCCGTGCCGCTGATCCAGGCCGCAACGAAATAACATGATTGAGGGAGAACGACCATGAGCGAAGGCATGCTGACACTCGAACAGCTGAAGGCCGAGGTGAAGGCCGGAACGATCGACACCGTGGTCGCCGCCATGGTGGACCTGCAGGGCCGCCTCATCGGCAAGCGCTTCCACGCCAAGTTCTTCGTGGACGGCGGCTATGAGGAGACGCATGGCTGCAACTACCTGCTCGGCGTCGACATCGAGATGGAGCCGGTGCCCGGCTACAAGGCGACGAGCTGGGACAAGGGCTATGGCGACTTCGTGCTGAAACCCGACATGAAGACGCTGCGCCGCACGCCGTGGCTGCCCGGCACGGCGCTGGTGCTGTGCGATGTGCTCGACCACCACACCCATGAGGACGTGCCGCATTCGCCCCGCGCCATCCTCAAGAAGCAGCTGAAGCGCCTCGAGAAGATGAAGATGAAGGCCTACATGGCCTCCGAGCTGGAGTTCTTCCTGTTCGACGACAGCTACGAGACGGCCTTCCAGAAGGGCTACCGCAACCTCAAGACGGCGGGCTACTACATCGAGGACTACCACATCCTGCAGACCTCCAAGGAGGAGGTCTACATGCGCGCGCTGCGGAACGGCCTCGCGGGTGCCGGCATCCCGGTCGAGAACTCCAAGGGCGAATGGGGCCCGGGCCAGGAGGAGATCAACGTTCGCTACGCCGAAGCGCTGGACATGGCGGACCGCCACGCCATCATCAAGAACGGCGCCAAGGAAATCGCCTACAATGTCGGCAAGTCGGTCTCCTTCATGGCGAAGTGGGACTATGGCATGGCGGGCAACTCGTCCCACATCCACCAGTCGCTGTGGTCCACCGATGACAAGCCGCTGTTCATGGATAAAAAGGGCGAGCACGGCATGTCGCCCCTGATGAAGCAGTATCTGGCGGGCCAGCTGGCGCATGCCGGTGACATCACCTATTTCCTCGCGCCCTACATCAACTCCTACAAGCGCTTCATGGCCGGCACCTTCGCGCCCACCCGCGCGGTGTGGAGCTTCGACAACCGCACGGCGGGCTTCCGCATCTGTGGGGCCGAGACCAAGGCGATCCGCGTCGAGTGCCGCATCGGCGGCGCCGACCTCAACCCCTATCTCGCCTTCGCCGCGCTGATTGCGGCGGGCCTCGATGGCATCGAGAAGAAGATGGAGCTGGAGCCGGTGGTGTCAGGCGATATCTACGACACCTCGCGCAAGCTGCGCGAAATTCCCAAGACGCTGCGCGAGGCCACACGGCTTCTCGACGAGTCAGACTTCCTGCGCAAGGTGATGGGCAATGAAGTCGTCGACCACTACGTCCATACCGCGCAGTGGGAGCAGTTCGAGTTCGACCGCCGCATCACCGACCTCGAGCTGAAGCGCGGCTTCGAGCGGTATTGAGCGTTACGACAACCCATGAATCCGTTCCCGCTCCCCCTGATGGCGTCACCCCGGCGAAGGCCGGGGTCCCGCTTCGGGCATCGGCCTCGCGGAAAGCTGGATCCCGGCCTGCGCCGGGATGACGGCAATTGGGTGGGTGATTGAAAAACCAGGAAATACTAGTCAGACGACATCAGGAGACACGCCATGGCCATTCCGAATCGCAACATCAATTATCCGACCGCCATCAAGTATGGCGCGGGCCGCATCAAGGAACTCGCGGAGTTCTGCAAGGCCAACGGCATCAAGCGGCCGCTGGTTGTCACCGACAAGGGGCTTGCCGCCATGCCGATGGTGGCGGAGATCATGGCCGACCTGAAGCAGGCGGGCCTCAAGGCCGCGCTCTTCGCCGACGTGCGCCCCAACCCGGTTGAGGAAAACGTGCTCGCCGGCTGCAAGGTGTTCAAGGACGGCAAGCATGACGGCGTCGTCGCCCTTGGCGGCGGTTCGGGCCTCGATGTTGGCAAGCTCATCGCGCTGATGCATTCGCAGAAGATTTCGGTGTTCGAACTGGAAGACATCGGCGACTGGTGGACCAGGGCCGACGCCTCGCTGATCTCGCCCATCATCGCCGTGCCGACGACAGCCGGCACGGGCTCGGAAGTTGGCCGCGCCGGCGTGGTCACCCACCCGATCACCCATGAGAAGAAGATCATCTTCCATCCGCAGCTGATGCCGAAGGTGGCGTTGCTCGACCCTGAGCTCACCGTCGGCCTGCCGCCGAAGCTGACCGCCGCCACCGGCATGGATGCGCTGGCGCATAACCTCGAAGCCTATTGCGCACCCTTCTATCACCCCTGGTCGGCAGGCGTGGCGCTGGAGGGCATGCGGCTGGTGAAGGACAATCTCGCCAAGGCCGTGAAGAAGCCGAAGGACCTCGATGCGCGCGGCAACATGCTGGTCGCCTCCGCCATGGGCGCTACCGCTTTCCAGCGCGGCCTTGGTGGCATCCACGCGCTGGCCCACCCGTTCGGTGGCCTTTATGACGCGCACCACGGCCTGCTCAACGGCATCATCATGCCCTATGTGCTGAAGGCCAACCGCCGCAAGATCGAGAAGGACATCGAGCGCGCCGCCGCCTACCTCGGCATCAAGGGCGGCTTCAACGGCTTCCTCAAGTGGATCCTGGCGCTGCGCAAGGAAATCGGCATTCCCCACGCGCTGAAGGACATCGGCATCGACACCAAGCGCCTCAACGAGGTGGCGGCGATGGCCATCAAGGACCCGTCCGCCGGCGGCAACCCGATCCAGTTCACCGAGAAGCAGTACAAGGCACTCGCCAGGAAGTGCGTGACCGGCGATCTCTGACGCCGTCAGTCGCCCGGCGCGTTCTCGACGTGGAATTCGACTTCCATTTCACCGGCATTCAGGAAATCCAGGATGATGGTGAAGCGCTGGTCGAGGAGAAGCGGGTCCCTGAGGCTCATGAGGCGGAGGTGGCGCGCCGTGGGCCGCATCGGCAAGGGCTTGCTGGGTTCGAGCAGGAATGAACTGAGCGGCGGATCATCGTAACGGTTGTTCCGCCGCAGTTCGATTGCTCCGCAGACGGATGAGCGCGCCGCTACCAGTTCATCCGCCACCTTTCCGTCATTGACCAGCGGCACGAAGGCCTGCCCATCGCGCGAGACCTGGGCGGGCAGCGCCCAGGCATGGCCGATGGCGATATCGCCCAGCCGGTAGGAATGGGCGCGTGCTGCGGCAGGCCAGGCGGCAGCTGCGGCAAGACCCACGATCACGCCGCGTCTCTGCATTTCCTTCCTCGCACCACTGTGGTCATTGGTTGATGCTGCACATATAGTCGGCTTTCAGCAAGGGAGATGGCAATGGCAGAGACAATCCTGAACCGGCGGATCGTGATGGCCTCGCGCCCCACCGGCATGCCAAGCCTTGAGAACTTCAGCATGGAAGAGGTGGAGGAGCCGTACGATGCGCCCGACGGCGGCGTTCTGCTCAAGACCTTGTTCTTCTCGCTCGACCCTTACATGCGCGGCCGCATGGATGCGGGCCCCTCCTATGCGCAGGCGCTGGAACCCGGCGGCGTGATGGAAGGCGGCAGCGTGTGCGAGGTGCTCGCCTCGCGTGACGCGGCGTTCAAGCCGGGTGACATCGTGCTGGCCGGAACCGGCTGGCAGACCCACCCGCGTGCGAGCGCCAAGGGCCTGCGCAAGATCGATCCGGCGCTGGCGCCGGTGTCGACCGCACTTGGCATTCTCGGCATGCCGGGGATGACGGCCTATACCGGGCTTCTTAACATCGGCACGCCGAAGCCCGGCGAGACGCTGGTGGTGGCGGCGGCGAGCGGGGCCGTGGGCTCCGCCGTGGGGCAAATCGGGCGGATCAAGGGCTGCCGCGTCGTGGGCATTGCGGGCGGGCCGGAGAAGACGCGCTACATCCGCGAGGAACTGGGCTTCGACGTGGCGCTCGACCACCGTGCGGCGGATTTCGGTGAGCAGCTGAAGGCGGCCTGCCCCGGTGGCATCGACATCTATTTCGAGAATGTCGGGGGCCAGGTGTGGGACCTCGTGCGGCCCTTGCTCAACAACTTCGCGCGCGTGCCGGTGTGCGGGCTGATTGCGCAGTACAATGGCGTTGAGGGCGGCGGGCCGGGCTCCAGCGTGGCGCTGCGCAGCGTGCTGGTGAAGCGGCTGCGCATCCAGGGCTTCATCGTGTCGGACTTCGCGGCCCAGCGTGAGGATTTCCTGCGCGACATGGGGGCGTGGGTGGCTTCCGGCGAGATGAAGTACCGCGAGGACGTGGTGGAGGGGATCGACAATACCGTTTCCGCCTTCATCGGCCTGCTGGAAGGGCGCAATTTCGGCAAGCTGCTCATCCGGCCCTGACACTTTCGGACAGCCCTGCGCCAGCCTGCGATTCCGTTCCGCTTGACTTCGCACTCGCCCTGTGGAACAAAATAGGAACATTCTGGATCATGTTGTTCTCATGCGTATTGGACCGGCACATCAGGCTGCGCGGAGCGGAGACGCTTGCGCTGCCGTCACTCCTTTCCGCCCCCCCGCTCATCAAGAGAGCGGGGACGCCACGCGGCTGCTCGACACGCTGCGCGCCCACATCGCGCGGCTGGAGCAGGGGCAAGCCCAGTTCGAGCGGCAGAAAAGCCGGGCCCAGCCTTGGCTGACGGGGCTTGCCGAACTCGACCGCCACTTGCCGGCGCAGGGGCTGCAGCGCTCCGGCCTGCATGACGTGAGCCCCCGTGCTTATGGCGACCAGCCCGCCGTCATGGGATTCGCGCTGGCGCTGGCGCTCCGACGGCTGAGCGACTTGGGCGAACGCCGTCCGCTGCTGTGGTGCCGGCTGAGCAGCCATGAGCGCGAGCATGGGCGGCTCTATGGCCACGGGCTGGAGCGGCTGGGCCTGCCGCGCCACCGCTTCGTGACCATCACGCTGAAGAAGCCCGCGAGCCTGTTGTGGACCATGGAGGAGGCATTGAAATCGGGGGCGGTGGCCGCCGTTCTGGGTGATGCCGAGGCGGCGCATGCCGACCTCACCACCACCAGGCGCCTGTCGCTGGCGGCGGCTGCGGGCAAATGCGCCGCCATCCTCACCTTCGCGAGGCCCGATGCCTCCGCCACCGCCAGCCATACGCGCTGGACGGCGGCGGCCGTGCCCTCGTCGAGCCCCGCCCATGATGCGGCGGCACCGGGCGCACCCTGCTGGAACATCGAACTCACCCGCGCCCGGGGCGGCCGCCCCGGCGCCTGGACTTTGGAATGGCATCATGCGCAGTCTCGTTTCTCTCTGGTTCCCGGAGTTTCCCGTCGAGCGATTCATCCGGACACGGATCAAGACGGGCCGGAAACCGCCCGCCAAGGGCCTGCCCTTCGCGCTGGTTGAAAGCGGCAAATCCGGCCTGCGCCTCATCGCGGTCAATGCCACGGCGCGCAGCTTCGGGTTGATGCGCGGCATGCGGCTGGCGGACGCGCGCGCGCAATTACCGGAGCTTCTCACCGAGCCGCATGAGCCGGAGGACGACATGAATAGCCTCTTGGGCCTCTGCCGCTGGATGGAGCGCTACAGCCCCTGGGTGGCACCCGATGCGCCCGACGGCATCCTGCTGGACGTGACGGGCGTGCCGCATCTCTTCGGCGGCGAGCAGCGCATGATGGCGGAGATGCGCCAGCGGCTGGCGCAATATGGCTTCAGCGTCCGGATCGGGCAGGGCGCCACGCTGGGTGCCGCATGGGCCTTGGCGCGTTACGAAGCAAAGGACATCCAGTCGCTGCCCGTCGAGGCACTGCGCATCGATGGCACCGCAGCAAAGACGCTGCGGCGGCTCGGCCTCAAGACGGTTGGATCGCTGCTCGCCATTCCGCGCGCCTCGCTGGCCCGCCGCTTCCGCGGCGAGACTATCGGCGAGAATGTGCTGATCCGTCTCGACGAGATGATGGGGGTGCGCGACGAGCCGCTGAACCCGCTCAATCCACCCACCTCCTTCATGGCGCATCGCGCGCTGATGGAGCCGGTCATTCATGCGGAAGGGTTGGAAATCGTTCTTGAGGGGCTGGTCAACCAGCTCTGCCGCGATCTCGAAAAGGCGGGCAAGGGCGCGTTGCGGCTGATCCTCAAGCTATTCCGTGTCGATGGCTCGCGCGCCAACCTTCCCGCGGGCTTCTCGGTGGCGGCCCATGACCCCAAACACATGCTGCGCGTGCTGAAGCCCAAGCTCGAAACGGTGGATGCGGGTTTCGGCATCGACGCCATGACGCTGGAGGCGCGCGAGACGGCGGCGGCCCTCGTGCAGCAGCATGGTTTCCTCGAGGATGACAGCACGCTGGCGCTGGAACAGCTGAACGACCGTGTGCTGAACCGCCACGAGCAGCAGTTTGTGGCCTTGGAAGACGTCGAAAGCCACATCCCCGAGCGCGCCGAGATGCCGCGCCCTTCTGCGCGTACTTTGCCGCCCAAGCCTTCTCGTCCCGCATCTACGGCGCGGCCGCTCCTGATCTTCGAGGCGCCGGAGCCTGCCAAGGTTGTGGCCGCCGTGCCGGACGGCCCACCGATGCGCCTCACATGGCGGCACGTCACCCGCCGCGTGGTCAAGGCGCAGGGACCGGAGCGCGTGGCACCGGAATGGTGGCGCCTCACTGCCGGCGAGCGCCCGCGCGATTATTACGTGATCGAGGACGAGCATGGCCGCCGCTATTGGCTCTACCGCGAGGGGCTTTATGGCGAGCCCGGCGAAGAGCAGCCGAAATGGTACGTACACGGATTGTCGGCATGACGAATTATGCCGAGCTCCAGTGCACCAGCAACTTCTCCTTCCTGCGTGGGGCCTCTCACCCGGAAGAGATCGCCATGCAGGCGAAGCATTTAGGCGTTGCGGCAATTGCGGTGACCGACCGCAACACGCTGGCCGGCGTGGTACGGGCACATGCGGCGGCGAAGGATGCGGAACTGCCCTTCATCGTCGGTGCGCGGTTGGATTTGGTTGAACCGGGGATTTCGCTTCTGGCCTACCCCACCAACCGCCAGGCCTATGGCGCGCTGTGCCGCCTGCTCAGCATGGGCCAGCGCCGCGCGGAGAAGGGCCAGTGCCTCATCACGCTGGAGGACGTCTATGCCCATGCGCCGGGCATGATCTTGGCACTTCTCTCCGAAGGGGCCGATCACCTCTCCGATATCCGCAGGCGCCTCAAGGCACCGCTCTACCTCGCGGTGAGCCATCATTATCGCGGCGATGACAAGGAGCGCATCAACCGCCTCGCCGAACTGGCGCAGCGGAACCAGACGGGGCTGCTCGCCACCAATGACGTGCTCTATCACCATTCGTCCCGCCGCGTGCTGCAGGACGTGGTGACGGCGATCCGCGAGGGTGTCACCATCTCTGAAGCCGGTTACCTGCTCGAGGCCAATGCCGAGCGTCACATCAAAACGCCCGACGAGATGGCCCGCCTGTTCCGCGACCACCCTTCGGCCATTGCCAACACGCTGGCCATCGCCAAGGCCTGCCGCTTCTCGCTGGAGGAGCTCAAGTACGAATACCCGGAAGAGCCGATCCCGCAGGGCTCGACACCTCAGGCGCATCTCACACATCTGGCATGGGAGGGGGCGCAGGAGCGTTACCCGGATGGCATCCCGCAGAAGGTGAGGGAGAGCATCGCCAAGGAACTCATCCTCATCGAGAGGCTCAACTACGCACCTTACTTCCTCACTGTCCACGACATCGTGCAGTTCGCCCGAACGCAGGATCCCCCGATCCTGTGCCAGGGGCGGGGGTCGGCCGCCAATTCCACTGTCTGCTATGTCATTGGGATCACGGCGGTCGACCCCAACCAGATCGAGCTTCTGTTCGAGCGCTTCATCTCGGAGGAGCGAAAGGAACCGCCCGACATCGACGTCGACTTCGAGCATGAACGGCGCGAGCAGGTGATCCAGTACATCTATGCCCGCTATGGCCGCGAACGCGCGGGACTTGCCGCCACGGTGATCACCTATCGCGGCCGCTCCGCCATGCGCGAGGTGGGCAAGGTGATGGGGCTTTCGGAAGATGTGACGGCCACGCTCGCCGGCATCGTCTGGGGCCAGATGCGCGAGGAGATGCACAATGGCAGGCTTCAGGAAGCGGGCCTCGACCCCGATGATCCGCTGCTCGCCAAGGTGATTGAACTGGCCGACGACATCCAGGGCTTCCCGCGCCATCTCTCGCAGCATGTGGGCGGCTTCATCCTCACCAAGGGCAGGCTCGACGAGACGGTGCCCATCGGCAATGGCGCGATGGAGGATCGCACCTTCATCGAATGGGACAAGGACGACATCGACACGCTGGGCATTCTGAAGATCGACGTTCTGGCCTTGGGCATGCTCACCTGCATCCAGAAGAGCTTCGAGATGATGGAGGGCTGGTACGGCCTCAAATATTCCCTTGCCACGCTGCCGCGCGAGGACAAGGCGGTCTATGACATGCTGTGCAAGGCAGACTCCGTCGGTGTGTTTCAGGTGGAAAGCCGGGCGCAGATGAACATGCTGCCGCGCCTCAAGCCGCAGTGCTTTTATGATCTCGTCATCGAGGTGGCGATCGTCAGGCCCGGCCCCATCCAGGGCGACATGGTGCATCCTTACTTGAGGCGGCGTGATGGGCTGGAGCCCGAAGACTATCCGGCACCGCACCCGGATTTTGGCCCTGCTGATGAACTGCGCCAGGTCCTCGGCCGCACCAAGGGCGTGCCGCTGTTCCAGGAACAGGCGATGAAGCTTGCGATGGTCGCTGCTGAATTCACGGCGGGGGAATTGAACGAATTGCGCAAAGCCATGGCCACTTTCCGCCGCCGTGGCACCATCGGCAGGCTGGAACAGAAGATGGTGAGCCGCATGGTGGAGCGCGGCTATGACGCGGCGTTTGCGGCGCGCTGTTTTAACCAGATCAAGGGATTCGGCGAATACGGCTTCCCCGAGAGCCATGCCGCGAGCTTCGCGCATCTGGTCTATGTCTCGTCATGGCTCAAACATCACTATCCGGAGGTCTTCGCGGCCTCGCTCTTGAATTCCCAGCCCATGGGTTTCTATGCGCCCGCCCAGATCGTGCGCGATGCGCGCGAGCATGGGGTGGAGGTCAAGGCGGTTGACGTCAGCTTCTCGCGCTGGGACTCGATCCTCGAAGCGCCATCACGGGGTGACCGCGCCGCGATCCGCCTGGGCCTGCGGGAGGTCGATGGCCTCAAGGCGGCCGATGCGGCCTTGCTGCTACAGTACCGCTCGCAGAAGAAGCCGCTGACCATCGCCGATCTCCAGGCCTTTGGCGTGCCTGTTGGCGGTCTTGAGAAACTCGCCTCTGCCGACTGCTTCCGCTCGCTGGGCCTCGACCGGCGCGCAGCGCTGTGGGAGGTGAAGGCGCTGGCGAAATCCAAGGCGCTGCCGCTCTTCGCCTTCGCCGATACGCGCGAGCAGGGGGAGGAGGGAGATGTGGTGCTTCCTGACATGCCGCTCTCCGAGCATGTGGTGAATGATTATCAGACGCTGAAACTCTCCCTGAAGGCGCACCCCATGCAGTTCCTCCGCAGCCTGTGCACTGAGCGCAAGGTGACGGACACGGCGAAGCTCAAGACCCTGCGCAACGGTGCGTCCGTCACGGTGGCGGGTGTCGTGCTGGTGCGGCAGCGGCCGGGCTCGGCCAAGGGCGTTGTCTTCCTCACGCTGGAGGACGAGTTCTCGGTCTGCAACGCGGTGATCTGGCCACAGGTGCTGGAAAGCCACCGCGCCGTGGTGATGGGCGCGCGATTAATGCTTATCAGAGGTCGCGTGCAGCGGACGGGCGACATCATCCACGTGGTTGCAAGCACCATCGAGGACCATTCTGACTGGCTGGCGCTGCTGACAGAGGAGGGAACGCTACTCAGGAACCCGCTGGCACGCGCCGACGAGGTGGCAAGGCCGGGACCCGACCCGCACCAGCAGCAACCCCCGGCGCGCCACCCGCGGCAGGTGCGCGTGATTCCGAAGAGCCGGGATTTTCACTGACCGCGGCGTGGCGTCAGTTCAGCCACCAGATCGCCGCGTTCAGGACTGCCGCAAAGCTGACCCAGGCGAGATAGGGCACGAAGAGCCAGCCCGCTGTTTTCTGCCGGCCGAGGAAGGCCAGCATGGTGAGCAGCACAGAGCCAACCAGGAAGACAACCTCGACCAGCGCCCAGCCCGGTGAGCGCAGGCCGAAAAAGACCAGCGTCCACAACAGGTTGAAGCCCAGCTGGGCGAAGAACAGCAGCATGGCGGGGCCGATGCGGTCCTTGGTGCGCCAGACGAGCCAGGCGGCGATGCCCATGATGATGTAGAGCAGTGTCCACACCGGCGCAAAAACCCAGTTGGGCGGGTTCCACGAGGGCTTGTTGAGCGTCGAGTACCAGGTATCGATGGAATTCTGCGTGGCGAAGCCGCCGATGGAGCCAACGGCGAGGCAGAGCAGGATTAAGCCCGCGAGAACGAGCCATTGGTATCGTGGATAGGCAGTCTGCATGGCACTCACATCATGGCGTTGGTGGAGCCCAACGAGCCGAGGAACAATATCGTTCCAAGGAAGGCAATCGCAACCCCGCCGAGAAAGCGCATGCCGATCGCCGCCCAGTCGAGAAGGCCGGAGTTGCCGCGCACCAGCCTGGCCGCCAGCTTCTTGCCATAGACGGCGATGGCGGCAATGACGGAGACCGTGATGAAGGTTCCGAGCGCCATGGCGAAGGTGGAGGCGATGCCCGCCCAGTACAGTCCCAAGCCATTGGCGAAGACGAGCACCAGGATCGCACCCGTGCAGGGCCTGATGCCCACCGCGAAGGCCAGGGAGAACGCCCGAAGGAAAGAAAAGTCACCCTTCAGGTCCTTGGCCTCCGGAAGATGTGCATGGCTACATCCGCAGTCGGGGCCGTGCACATGACCGCCCGCCGCTGCCTGGTTCTTCATCGGCTCGAAACCGGTGAAATCCGACAAGGCCACGGACTGGCGCGTCGTGATGCCGGCGGGTGCAGGGGATGCAGCGGCGCGGCGCGCCGCCAGCAGGCGCACCGCCGTCCAGACCAGGTAGAGGCCCAGCAGCCCGATCAGCGCGTAGCTGGCGCTCTCGAGCACGCTGGCCACGTTGCGCGCGGTGGAGCCAACGCTCGCCACCACGAGGAACAGCACGCTCACCAGCACGATGGCCGTGAGCGCCTGGATGATGGCGCTCATGAAGGAAATCAGCACGCCGCGGCGCAGTTCATTCTCGGTTGCGAGCAGCCAGGTCGAGATCACCGCCTTGCCGTGGCCCGGACCCGCAGCGTGCAGCACGCCATAGGCGAAGCTCAGCAGCATGAGCGTCCAACCGGCCGCGAAGGCGGAGGGCCCGCGCATGGCCTTCAGCGTGGCGGACATCCTGCCATAGAATCGCTGCTGCTCGTCGCGCGCCCACAGCACCGGGTCTTCGAGGAACGGCGTCACCTTGATGCTGCCATCGGCGTTGCGCTGCGGCACCAGCAGCTTGCGGCGGTCGATCTTGACCTCAGGCTGCGCCTGCTCAACCGACGTGCCGCCGGCAGTCTGCGCCACCGCGTGCGGCGCGCCCGCGAGTGACATGTAGATGAGGGCCAGAAGGCCCGGCAGCAGGCGCCTGATCAGGCCTGGCATTGGATGGTCACGGGCTGGGCGAAGATCGCGCCGAAGTCCTCTTGCTCATCCGGCTTCCAGTCGGGGCCCTTGGTAGACAGCATGGCCCGCGTCTGCTCGACCTCGGCATCGGTGGGCACGGGCTTGAGCACGGGCTTGCACGCCTTGGGCATGTTGCCGGTCACCGCAACAGTCGCATCCGGGAGGTAATTGAACGAGATGTAGAACTCCGGATCATAGACCTTCAGCACGAACTCGCCCTTGGTAGGGTCGACGGGCGTGACCAGCGGCAACTGGAAATGCAGCCGCAACTTGTCGTCGGAGTAGGTCTGGCCCGACTCGGCGGGTGCTCCCATGGCCTGCATCTTGCCGGCGAAGCGCACATGGGTGAAGTAGCCGTAGTCCTTCAGCGACTCCAGGTTTTCGCGGGTCAGCGGCTCGAGTTCCTCGGGGTCGTAGGTTCCGTTACCATTCTTGTCGAGGCCGTCGAGCGCCACCTGGGCATAGCCCTCGTCGAAGGTCCACGTCAGCTTCACGCCCGAAATAAGGCCCTGGTCGTTGAACACCACGTCAGACTGCATCTCGATCCATACATGCGGATGGGCCTGCGCGGGCGATGCCGCGCCAAAGGCAATGATGGCTAGGGCAGGAAGAACCGCCCGGCGTCCAGTTTGCATTGTCCGTCCTTCTGAATCAGATGAGGAATGATCGGCCAATGCGGCAAAATAGTGAAGGCCAAACTAGCCCGACAGGCAGTCCTTCAGGGCTGCACCGAGGTTCTGGATAAGCTGCGGATAGGCTTGCGGACCGGGGGTGAGGTCGGCACCCAGCGGGTCAATAACGCCTTCCCTAGCGCCGGTGCCCTCGATGACGGTGGCAACGACCTTGCCGTCATACTGCGGCTCGCGGAAGACGCAGGCAGCCTTCACCGCCGTGATCTTGTCGCGCACCTGCGCCAGACGCTCCGCCGAGGGTGACTGGGCGGAGACGTCCGCGATCGAACCCGCCCCTGACAGGCCGAAATGCCGCTCGAAATACTGGTAGGCATCATGGAAGACGATGAACGGCTTGTCCTTCACCGGGGCGAGTTCGGCGACGATGCTTGACGACGTCCTGTCGACGTCCGCGGCAAAGGCCCGGGCATTGGCGTCATAGGCCGCGGCATTCTCCGGGTCGGCCTTGCCGAGGTCGGCAGCCACGGCCAAGGCCATGGCCTTGGCGTTGTCCGGGTCCAGCCAGACATGCGGGTCGAAGCTCAGCACGCCTTCGGCGGCGTGGTCGTCGGTGTGTTCGCCGCCCTCTTCGTGCTCGTGTTCATGCTCGTGGTCATGCACCTCCCAGGTGCCGCCCTCGCGGATGGGAAGTGTCTTGATGCCAGGTGCATCCGAGAGCGCGATAAAGTTTTTGCCGTTCACCGCATCCGAGCCGCTGATCTGCGCGAGCTTCGCTTCCAGCCCATGGCCGACGATGAACACGAGGTCGGCGTTGCCCAGCGTGGCCATTTGGGAGGGGGTGAAGACCGCCCGGTGTTCCGACATGCTGCCCTGCAGCAGCAGTTCCGGGGTGCCCTTGTCACCCATGACTGCCGACACGATGGAGTGGACCGGCACCACCGAGGCCACCACCCTGGGGGCCGCCAGGGCCGGGCTGGCGGTGATCAGTGCGGCGGCAAGCAGGGCGGGCAGGTGGCGCATGACGCTCGAATCCTTGGAATGTAATGTTATAATATAACATATCCATGCATCGGCATGACGTCAAGCCTGACGCAGAGGTGATGGCCTGCGGCTCCGGGACGAATTGCGGTTTGGGCTTCGACCTGTCAGATGAGGGCCATGAGCCTTGATGTCTCCATCGGTGCCGCGCTGTTCGCCGGCACCATCAGCTTTCTCAGCCCCTGCGTCCTGCCGCTGGTGCCGCCCTATCTGTGCTTTATCACCGGTACCTCGCTGGAGGACCTGGTGGACAACAAGATGAAGCCGAAGGAGGAGCGGCGGCAGGTGATGCTGGCGGCGCTGATGTTCGTGCTGGGCTTCTCCACCGTCTTCGTGGCACTGGGGGCAAGTGCCTCTTGGCTCGGCAGCCTTTTGCGAACCGAACTCGGACGCCAGGTCGAGCTCTTCGGCTTCGCCTTCAACCCGATCACCACCCTGGCCGGTCTGATCATCATCGTCATGGGCCTGCACTTCCTCGGGCTGTTCCGGATGTTCTGGATCTCGCGCGAGGTGCGCTATCAGCACAAGGCGCATCCGGGCGGCCTTGCCGGCGCCTATCTGATCGGGCTTGCCTTCGCCTTCGGCTGGACGCCTTGCATCGGCCCGGTGCTCGGCACCATCCTAACCATCGCCGCGAGCGAGCAGGACGTGATGAAGGGGGCGGGGCTGCTGGCCGTCTATTCGCTGGGCCTCGGCATTCCCTTCCTGCTGGCGGCGGCCGGCATCGGTACCTTCATGGGCTTCATGTCGGGCTTCCGGAAGCATCTGGGTCTGGTCGAGAAGATCGCCGGTGCGCTGCTCGTGCTCTCCGGCCTGATGTTCATCACCGGTGGCGTGCAGGCGGTGTCCTACTGGCTGATCGAGCGCTTCCCGATCCTGCTCAACCTCGGTTGAGTTCGATGGGTGCCCCATGCGGCGTTGCCTTAGCCGCGCGATCCCAGGCATCGACGCGCGCGAGACGCTCCTGCTCGGTGAGAACACCCTTGGCCAGCACCAGCCGTTCCAGCGCCGCGAGCCAGCTTTCGTAATAGGGCCGCAGCGGATGCGCCTTCAGCTCCGCGCCCAGCGTCTCTGCCCATTCAGTCCAGCCGAAGACGCCCGCCTCGTTGAGCTTCACCGCCATGGCGAAGGCCTGCGCCTCCCAGGGTTCGGCGAAGACCGGGCCATCGGCATCCTTCGGCAGGCGTTCGGACTCAGCGAGCTTCAAGGTAGGGCTCCCACAGATCGGCATGAATCAGGTCGCGCGCGGCATTGCCCCAGACGTCCGAGGCCTTGAAGCGCACGGTGTAGAGATGGCGCGGATCCTCGCCAAGTCCGCGTGAATTGGAATCCGGAAACACATGCGCGCCGTGGCAGGCCACGATCTCGCCCACGTGGCCGCGCAGGTAGCGCGGCAGGCGGGTGTGATGCGCCGGGTTCAGGTGCCGCGTGCGCACCACGTCACCCAGCTTGAACAATGGTGTCGCATCTGCCTTGCGTTCATAGCTGCCGTGCGCGGTGACGGCGGGCCATACAACCTCAGCAGCAGTCGGCGTCACAGACTGTCCACGAGTTGTTGCGGTGCCGGAGGTGATCTCCTCTGCCGTCGCGAGGCCGTGCTTCTGCAGCAGCAGTTCGAGGCCGTTCAGCCAGTGCTCGTAATAGCTGGACGTGATGTAGTGGCCGGGCTCCATTGCCTCACAGGCGGCGCGGTCCTCGTCCAGCGTCCAGCCGCCGACGTCGCCCACGGCAGACATCAGCGCGAACATCCGCGCCTCCCAGAGCGCGTGGAAGACGGGCTCGTTCTCCTCCGCCACCACCGGGCCAAATCCCATCATGCCGCCGCAGTCATGGGCACCGTTCATGGTGCAGCCTCCAGATAGGGTTCCCACAGGTCGATGCACACGGCGTCCTTCGTGTCCTGGCCCCACAGGTCCTGCGCCGTGAACCGCACGGTGTAGAGCCACTGCGGATCCTCGCCTGCCCCATGCGCATTGGAATCGGGAAAGACATGCGTGCCATGCACCGCGACGATCTGGCCCGCCTTGCCGCGCGCATAACGTGGCAGCCGTGTGTGGCCGGAGGGGTTGATGGTCCGTACACGGACCTTATCGTCAATCGCAAAGCCCTGCGGCAGGTTGCTCGGCCGGTTCGCTGGTCCTCCCGACGCGAGAATCGCCGGAATCATCTCCGCCTTCGCCACCCGCTTCACTGGTTTCGGCGGCATGGCCATGCCGCCCTGCTCTTCCTCCATGGCGGTGACGATGCCCAGCTCGATCAGCTGCAGGATCAGCGCAAAATGGCGCATCTCGTAATAGCTCGACCGCCAGTACTGCATCGCGGGCAGGCGCTCGCGGGCATGGCGGGCCTCGTCAATGTTCCATGAGCCCGTCATGCCCATGGCCAGCACCAGCGCGAAGGCGCGCGGCTCCCAGCCGTCATGCCAGACTGGCTCGTCGTACTCATGCAGCACCGGGCCGAAGCCGGTGAAGCCGCCCATGTCGTGCGGGCCGTTCATGCCGTCACGATGCCGGTGCCGATCATGGCGTTGCGGGTGACGATCCCGGCGAGTTGCTCCTCGCTCCAGCCCTCGGTGCCAGGGGGCCGTTCAGGGATCACGAGGTAGCGAACCTCTGCGGTCGAATCCCAGACGCGCACCTCGCGCTCGTCAGGGACCTCGACGCCGAATTCCTTCAGCACCTCGCGCGGTTCGATCACCGCGCGGGAGCGATAGGGCATTGATTTGTACCAGACAGGCGGCAGCCCCAGCACCGGCCACGGATAGCAGGAGCAGAGCGTGCAGACGACCATGTTATGGGTCTCAGGCGTGTTGAACAGCGCCACCATGTGCTCGCCCTGCCGCCCGGTATAGCCGAGCGAGGCGATGGCAGCGGTGGCATCGCGCTTCAGCCAGTCAGCGAAAGTGGGGTCAGTCCAGGCCTTCGCCACCACGCGCGCGCCGTTGCGCGGACCGATCTTCGTTTCATAGGTGTCGATCAGCACGTCGAGCGCCTTGGGGTCGACGTAGCCCTTCTCGACGAGAAGCGATTCCAGCGCCTTCACCCTCAGCGCCAGCGGCGAAAGCTCGGAGCCCTCGTGGTCGTGATCGTGGTGATGTCCGTCATGTGGCATGTTGTCAGCCTCGGTGTTTGCGATCATCATACCGGGCGGAACGCGGAAGAGGAAGCGGCATGGAGAAGCTCCAGGGCATCAGGGCCTGTGTGTTCGACGCCTATGGCACGCTGTTCGACGTGGCTGGCCCCGTCGCCAAGCTCGCCGGCGAGATCGGCCCCCATGCCGAGGACATCTCGAAGCTGTGGCGGCAGAAGCAGCTGGAATACAGCTGGCTCCGCAGCCTGATGGGTGTCCACGGCGATTTCTGGCACGTGACGGGCGATGCGCTGGATTATGCGCTGGAGCAGTTCGACGTCAGCGAGCCGGGCCTGCGCGACGAGCTCCTTGCGCTCTACCTGAAACTCGATGCCTATCCGGAGGTGGCGGACGCGCTCGCCGCGGTGAAGGCAAAGGGCAAGCTCACCGCCATCCTCTCCAACGGCAGCCCCTCGATGCTTGATGCCGCGGTGCGCCACGCCGGGCTCGACAAGCTGTTCAACATGGTGCTGTCGGTCGAGGATGTCGGCATCTACAAGCCGTCCCGCCGCGTCTATCGGCACGCCATGCAGAAGCTGCAGATCCATGAGGCGCCGTCGATCTGCTTCGTCACGTCCAACACCTGGGATAGCCATGGCGCCGCTCAGTTCGGCTTCCAGGTGGTGCGGGTGGACCGCTTCGGATTGAAGGATGACCGGTTGCCGGGGAAACCGGCAGCGCTGGTGAAGGATTTGGGAGAGCTGGCGGGGATCGTCTGAACTACCGCCGCGCCTCGATCGCATCCCAGATCAACGCCGCGATGTCTGCCCCGCCGAATTTCTTCACTTCGCGGATGCCGGTGGGCGAGGTGACGTTGATCTCCGTCAGGTAGTCGCCGATCACGTCGATGCCGACGAAGATCAGGCCGCGTGCCTTGAGGTCCGGTCCCAGTGCCTCGCATATCTCGTGCTCGCGCTTCGTCATATCTGTGGGCTCGGCCTTGCCGCCCACATGCATGTTGGAGCGGTTCTCGTTCAGTGCCGGCACACGGTTGATGGCGCCCGCCGCCTTGCCATCGACGAGGATGATGCGCTTGTCGCCCTTTCGCACGTCAGGCAGATATTTCTGAGCGATGAAGGGCTCGTGGAACATCTGCGTGAAGAGTTCGAGCAGGGAGGAGAAATTCTGGTCGCCCTCGCCCAGCCGGAACACGCCCGCACCGCCATTGCCGTAAAGCGGCTTCAGGATGATGTCGCCGTGCTGGCGGCGGAAGGCGGCCAACTCCACCGGGTCACGCGTGATCAGCGTCTCGGGCATGAACTGCGGATAGTTGAGGACGAAGAGCTTCTCCGGCGCGTTGCGCACTTCCTTGGGGTCGTTCACCACCAGCGTCTTGGGGTGGATCGTTTCCAGCATGTGGGTGGCGGTGATGTAGCCCATGTCGAAGGGCGGGTCCTGGCGCATCAGCACCACGTCTTGCCTGCCCAAGTCGCAGCGGCGCTCTTCGCCCAGCGTATAGTGGTTGCCCTTCTCGTCGCGCACGGTGATGTCATTGCCGGTGCCAAACAGCGAGCCGCCGCCCAGGGCCAGCGTCCTGGTCTGGTAGTAGAACAGCTTGTGCCCGCGCCGTTGCGCCTCCAGCATCATGGCGAAGGTCGAATCGCCCGCGATGTTGATGGACTCGATCGGGTCCATCTGCACTGCCACCTTCAGAGCCATCAGCCGTCTCCCTCGAATGCGTTCTCGATATGCTGCGGCCAGTGGTAGGGGCTCACCGCGACGATGTCAAAACGGCAGGCCTGCAGGGCTGCCCTGCGGTCCTCCGCCATGAACTGGCGTGCCGCGGCGGCGATGCGCCGGGCCTGCCGCGGAGTGACGGATTCCACCGCGCGATCGAGGTTCTTTCGCGCCTTCACCTCAATGAAGGCGGTCACCTCGCCGCGCCGCATGATGAGGTCCACCTCGCCCACATGCGTCTTGTAGCGCCGCGCCAGCAGCCGCCAGCCCTTCAGCCGCAGCGCCCACAGCGCGATCAGCTCTGCGCTGCGGCCTGCTGCCTCGGATTTCTTCCGGTCATTCGCCATCGCCTTCCCGGCGGGAGAGGATGCGTTGATAGACGTCGGAGCGATTGAGGTTGAAGCGCTTGGCCAGTTCGGAGGCCGCTTTGCTGGCGGGCATCTCGGCGAGGGCATGGGTGATGGCGTTCTCGAGTTCGGTTTCGGACACCTCTTCCTCGCCCGCTGGCGGTCCGACAAGCAAGGTGATCTCGCCCTTCACGGATGGCCGCGCTTCCAGTTGCGTGGCGATCTCCGCGGCCGCGCCGCGCAGCACCTCCTCGTGCAGCTTTGTCAGCTCGCGCGTGACGGCAACATGGCGGCCAGGGAGTGCAGTGGCGAGATCGTGCAACGTTTCGATGATGCGATGCGGGCTTTCGAAGAAGATCAGCGTTGCCTTCAGCTTCGCGAATTCCGCAAACAGCTTTTTGCGCTCGCCTTGCTTCTGCGGCACGAAGCCCGCGAAGAGGAAGCGGTCGGTGGGCAGGCCCGACAGTGCCAGGCCCGTGAGCACGGCCGAGGGGCCGGGGCAGGCCGTGACGGGAATGCCGAGTTCCACGGCCTCCTTCACCAGCCGATAACCCGGGTCGGAGACCAGCGGCATGCCCGCGTCCGAGATGAGCGCGACGGTGGCGCCCTGCTGCAGGCGAGCCAGAATCTCCGGCCGCACCTTCTGGGCATTGTGCTCGTGGTAGGACCACAGCTTTGCCTTGATGGCGAAGCGCTCCATCAGCTTGGCCGACGTGCGCGTATCCTCGCACAGCACGGTCTCGGCGGCGGCCAGCGTCGCCAGCGCCCGGATGGTCATGTCGCCCAGATTGCCGATGGGGGTTGCCACCACATAGAGCCCCGGCGCCAGCGGCTCAGCCTCGAAGCGATGGGCGCCGATGATGTAGCTGCGATGGTCGTCGTTCAAGTCAGCCACCCTTCACGCCAGATTTGGCGCCATCCCGGCAACGTAATGTTACGAAGCCAGTTCCGCAATCACCGCATTGAGCAGCTTGCGGCCGTCAGCTGTGGCCATGAGCTGCTGGCCGTTGCGCTTGATGAGGCCCATCGATTTCATGCCCGCGAGCTTCGAGGAATCGATCTCGCGCCCTGCCAGGGCGGCATAGCGGTCCATGTCGATCCCTTCGGCAATGCGCATGCCCATCAGCAGGTATTCGCTGGCCTGGTCCACCGGCGGCACCACCGAATCCGAAACCATGCCGTGGCCCTGTGTCCGCAGCAGCTCGCGCCAGGTTTCCGGGTGGCGCTCGGCGATCAGCGCGCGGCGGTTTTCGCCATCGGCCAGCCGGCTGTGTGCGCCGGGGCCGACGCCGGCATATTCGCCATAGCGCCAGTAGAGCAAATTGTGCCGCGATTCCTGGCCGGGCCGCGCGTGGTTCGAGATTTCATAGGTCGGGAGCCCGGCCTTCTCGGTGAGCTCCTGCGTGAGGTCATAGAGATCGGCGGCGCGGTCGTCTGTGGGCGTCACCAGCCGCCCGCGCTCATAAAGATCGAAATATGCCGTGCCGGGCTCGATCGTGAGCTGGTAGAGCGACATGTGGCCCTGCTGCTCGGCCAGCGCACGGGTGAGTTCGGCGCGCCACTGCTCCGGCGTCTGGTTCGGACGCGCATAGATCATGTCGAAGGAGACGCGCGGGAAGATTTTCGCCGCCAGCCGGAAGGCAGCGATGGCTTCTTCCGAGGAATGCTGGCGGCCCAGCGCCTTCAGGTCCTCGTCGTTCAGCGCCTGCACGCCGACTGACACGCGGTTGACGCCTGCCGCGCGGTAGCCGCGAAAATTCTCGGCCTCGATGGAAGTCGGGTTGGCTTCGAGCGTGATCTCGACATCCGGCGACACGCTCCACAGCGAGGCAATGGTCTCGAGCACGTGGCCCACCGCTTCCGGCGGCATCAAGGAGGGCGTGCCGCCGCCGAAGAAGATGGAGGTCACGGTGCGGCCCGGTGTGCGCGCAGCGAACCACGTGAGCTCGGTCCCGAGAGCCTTCGCGAAGGAGCGCGCGTCCACACCCTCGTGGCGCACATGGCTGTTGAAGTCGCAATAGGGACACTTGGCCTTGCAGAAGGGCCAGTGGACATAAATGCCGAAGGCGTCAGAAGAGGTCACGGACCAGCTTTTCCAGGGCTTTCGCGCGGTGCGAAATGCGGTTCTTTTCTTCGGGGCTGAGTTCCGCGAAGGTGCGCGTCTCGCCATCCGGCACGAACATCGGATCGTAGCCGTGGCCCAGTTGTCCACGCGGTGGCCAGGCAAGCGTGCCTTGCGCGCGGCCCTCGTAGATGCGCTCCTCGCCGTCCGGCCAGATGACGCAGAGCGTGCAGGAGAAGTAGGCGCGGCGCTCGTCGGGCGTCGTCGCACCCTTGGCCTGCAGCTTTTCTTCCACCAGCCGCATGGCGCGATTCCAGTCACGGTCGGGTCCGGCCCAGTCGGCGGTATAGACGCCGGGCTCGCCGCCCAATGCTTCCACGCAAAGGCCTGAATCATCCGACACCGCAATCAGCCCGCTCCCCGTCACGGCGGACAGCGCCTTGATGCGGGCATTGCCGGCGAAGGTATTTTCCGTTTCCACGGGCTCGGGCAGCCCGAGTGCACCCGCGCTCACCGCTTCCACCCCATAGGGCTTCAGCAGTGCGGCGAATTCCTCGAGCTTGCCCTTGTTGTGGGTGGCGATGACGATCTTCGCATTGGCCAGCGTGCGCATCGGCGGAAACTCCCAAAGCGAGCCCTCGGCGAATTCGAGTGAATTGCCGGCCGGGTCGCGGAAATAGACGGAGCGGCCGCCCTCCGGCCAGTCGAGCACCTTCTCGATCGCCACGCCTTTGGCTTCGAGATGGGCCTGCCATCTGTCGAGCCCGCCATCCGGCGCGCGGAAGCAGAGGTGGCCTGCGCCCGCAGCACCATGCGGCGGAGGACCGTCCTTGATGTCTTGCGTGGAGGAATGGCTGGGGTTGAAGACCAGCAGCATCTGGTCCGCCATGCGGAAGAACACGAATTTCCCCGGCACCGCCTCATAGACCTCGAGGCCCAGAACGCCTTCGTAGAAGGCGCGCATTGCGTCGAGGTCATGGCCGTAAAGAGCGGTTTCGAGAATCCGTGTGGCGCGCATCAGGCGATGGCTTCCTTCTGCTTCGCCACGAGCTCGCCGATGCCCTTCTTGGCGAGTGCCAGAAGTTCACCCAGCGTGGCCTCGGAGAAGGGTTCGCCCTCTGCCGTGCCCTGAATCTCGACGATGCCGCCCGAGCCCGTCATGACGAAATTGGCGTCAGTGCCCGCGGAAGAGTCCTCGGGGTAGTCGAGGTCGAGCACCGGAGTGCCGTTGTGGATGCCGCAGGAGATGGCGGCGACATGGTCCTTCAACGGCCAGGACTTGAACATCGAACGCTGCTCCATCCACTTCAGGCAGTCGAAGAGCGCGACCCAGGAGCCGGTGATGGCGGCGGTGCGGGTGCCGCCATCGGCCTGCAGCACGTCGCAGTCGAGCGTGATCTGGCGCTCGCCCAGGGCGGGCAGGTCGACCACGGCGCGGAGCGAGCGGCCGACGAGGCGCTGGATTTCCTGGGTGCGGCCGGACTGCTTGCCGGCGGAGGCCTCACGCCGCGTGCGGTCATGGGTGGCGCGCGGCAGCATGCCGTATTCGGCGGTGACCCAGCCCTTTCCGCCACCCTTCAGCCACGGCGGCACACGCTCTTCCAGCGAGGCGGTGCACAGCACATGCGTGTCGCCGAAGCGGACGAGGCAGGAGCCTTCGGCGTGGCGGGTGAAGCCACGGGTGAAGCTGACGGCGCGCAATTCGTCTGGTTTCCGCCCGGATGGACGCATTTTGGTCATTCCTTGTCCTGAAAGGGGGGCTTCTAGCCCCTTTGATTGACCTGAGCCAAGTTGATTCCTACATTGAGGCCATGAGTGTGATCCCGCCCAAACCATTCACCGAGGAGCGGCTCTCCGGCATCGCCGGGCTCGACCAGCGCTCGCGTGACATTTTCCGCCGCCTCGTGGACACCTACCTCGCCACCGGCGAGCCCGTGGGCTCGCGGACGATATCGCGCATCCTGCCGAACAATCTCTCCCCTGCGTCCATCCGCAATGTGATGATGGACCTTGAGGACGCAGGCCTGATCTTCTCTCCCCACACCAGCGCAGGGCGTGTTCCCACCGAGCAGGGCCTGCGCTTCTTCGTTGATGCGGTGATGGAGGTGGGCGCCATGCCCACCGACGAGCGCGCGATGATCGATGCGCAGATGGCGGCGTCAAACCGCCAGCGCCGGGTGGAGGACGTGCTGGGCGAGGCGACGACGCTGCTTTCGGGACTGTCGCACTGCGCCGGCGTCATCCTTGCGCCCAAGATGAATGCCAGGCTGAAGCACATCGAATTCGTGAACCTGGGGCCGGGCCGGGCGCTTGTTATCCTCGTCGGCGAGGATGCCAGCGTGGAAAACCGGGTGATCGAGGTGCCACGCGGGCTGCCGCCGTCCACCTTCGCGCAGGCCTCGAACTATCTCTCAACCCGCTTCCAGGGCAAGACCATCGACGAGGTTCAGCGCTTCGTGCGCGACGAGATGCAACTGCTCCGTTCGGAACTGGACGAAATCTCGGCCCGCATCGTCGAGGCCGGCATCGGGCAATGGTCGGGTGAGACGGAGGCTGACGACAAAACGTTGATCATCCGCGGCCAGGCCAATCTCATTGAGAACGGCACTGCCGCGGCCGACCTCGAGCGCATCCGCAAGCTGTTCGAGGACATCGAGAACAAGAAAGAGCTGGCGCAGCTGCTGGGAGCCGCTGAATCCGGCGAAGGCGTGCGCATCTTCATCGGTTCGGAGAACCGGCTGTTCTCTCTGTCGGGCTCCTCGATCATCGTGACGCCCTTCCGCAATGCCGAGGAAAAGATCGTCGGCGTCATGGGCATCATCGGCCCCACCCGCATGAACTATGCCCGGATCATTCCGATGGTCGACTACACGGCCAAGGCGATCGGGCGGCTCCTCACTTGATTTTTGCACCCGGGCAGCCGATATGGCAGCCATCACTCAATTCCCAAGGACTGGAAAGCCCTTAGCCATGGCCGAAGACAAGAACCCCACCAACGAGCCGAACCCCGACATCGCCCTCGAAGAGGCGCTGGTGGAAGAACTCGACGAGCGCGACATCGAGATCGCCCGGCTCCGGGAAGAGGCTGCCCAGTACAAGGACCGGCTGCTGCGCACCGCCGCGGACATGGACAATCTGAGGAAACGCGGCGAGCGCGAAAAGGCGGAGGCAACGCTTTATGCCGCCACCAATTTCGCCCGGGATCTGCTGAGCGTTTCCGACAATATGCAGAGGGCGCTTGACCACAAGCCGGCCGAGGACGCCAGCCAGGAAACCAAGAACCTGTTCACCGGCATCGAGATGACGCAACGCGAGCTGCTCAACGTCTTCCAGCGCTACAACATCCGCAAGGTCCAGACGGTCGGCGCCAAGTTCGACCCGAACGTCCACCAGGCCCTGTTCGAGATGCCGACCAAGGAATATCCGCCCGGCACGGTGGTGCAGGAGATGCAGTCCGGCTTCGCCATCGGTGACCGTTGCCTGCGCCCGGCCATGGTGGGCGTCGCCAAGGCCGAGGACTAAGGCGCGGCCTCGCTCCACGCGTCCCCAATCTCAGTTCATCGCGCCCGGGCATAGTCCCGGGCGTGTTTTTTTGGCCACCGATGAGGGCACGGTTACATCCGGCCGTGATGCTGGCAACAATCCGGCGGTGGATAATTTCTTAAGGTTGTGATATTTTCCAGTACTCATCATCATGGAGGGTCCTGTGAACGATAATGGAACCGTCGTCTGGTCAGAGCTGATGACGACCGAGGTCGAGAAGGCCAAGTCCTTCTACGGCAGAACGCTGGGCCTCGGCTTCGATGCCTTTGGGGATGGTGCCCAGAACTACTGGCTCGCCACGAGAGACGGCAAACCCGTCTGGGGCATCATGGACATGACGGGCAAGCCCGTCTGGGGCATCATGGACATGACGGGCAAGCCCGGTGGCCCCTCCGGTTGGTTCACCTACATGATGGTTGATGACCTCGACGCGCATGTGCGGGCGGCGCAGGAGGCAGGTGCCGAACTCTGCATGCCGGTGTTCGAGGTGCCCTCGGTCGGTCGCATCGCCATCCTGCAGGACCCCACGGGTGCCATCATCGGTTGGATGAAGCCCGTTCCGCGCCGCTGACGCGCCTCAGGAGGGCAACATACCTGACGTTTTCTCCGCAGCCGCGATCCCTGAGAGATGCGCGCCGTGGACCGTCGAATAAAACGGGATCGAGCAATGCTCGCCGGCCAGCACGATCCGGTCGCCCACCGGTTCTGCGAACTTCAGGCGTGACGCCGCCTTGCCGGGCTTGGCGTGGGAATAGCCACCGAGCGCATAGGGGTCGGATGCCCAGTGGGTGCGCAGCGTCTTCACCACGCGGGTCTTCATGCCTGATCCGAAGGCCTCCACCATCGCCTCCATGGCCAACGCCATCATGGCATCGTCGCTGAGCTTCTCCATTTCGGCGCCGTAGCAGCCGCCCATGTGGGAGATGAGCAGCGGACGGCCGAAGGGATTGATGTGGAGGTTGAAGGGCCGCTTCGCCGGATCCTCGAAAATCACATCGCCATAGACATGGCCGAAGCCGTCGATGGGTCTGTCGAGCAGGATGGCAAGCTTCTCAGAAACACCCATCGGGCAGTCGTGAAAGGCCTGCACCAGTTCTGCCGGAAGTGCGGGATCGAAGCGAATGCCGTCGGCGATCAGCACATTGACGGGCACGGCGAGGATGATGGCAGACGCCGTCACCGTCCCGCGTTCCGTTTCCACGCGAACGTGGCGTCCGGACCAGTCGATGCGGCTGACAGGCGTCGCGAGCGTCACCGGCAGGCCAGCCGCATTGAGCGCCACCAGCGCGCCATAGCCGTCCTTGACCGGGAAGTCGCCGCCTTCGTCGATGTAGCGGGCGGCATCGAGGGTCGAGCAGTTCTCCGGGGCATGCGAGGTGATCTGGCCGATGATGTGGTCCATCAGCGGGTTCCAGCGATTGCCGGGTTCGAGATAGCTGGAGAACGGCACATCCTCCGTCACTTGCGAAAGACGCGTCAGGACGTCGACGATGTAGTCGACGGCCTCTGCCTGCACGGCCTCCGGCAGCGGTCCGCCGTTGCCCAAGCGGACGACGTCGGCCCAGCTGATCTTGTCGTTGTAGGCAAAGCCCAGGCTGTCGGCGATCGTGGTGAGGGGGTTCTGGCTTGCTGCATGCAGCCAGTGGGCACCGCAGTCGAAGGGCAGGCCCAAGGTTGTGGTGTCGGTAAAGGCCCGGCCACCGATCCGGTCACGCGCCTCCAGCACGATGAAGCTGCGGCCTGCGGATTGCAGGCTCAACCCGGCGGCAAGGCCGGCAGCACCCGCGCCGATGATGGCGACGTCGTAATGGCTCATGGCTTGGTCACCCGTCGGAGTGTGAGGTTGATGCGCCCGCCATCCTTCAGCAGGGTTGAGGTGTCGGCGATGACCCGGTCGATCCCATGGTAGCAGAGGCGGGAGGTACCGCCCATGACCAGCACATCGCCGGAGGCGAGCTTGAGGGTCTCCGTCTTGCCGCCGCGCTCAGGGCCGCCAATGCGGAACACCGCCGTGTCACCCAGCGACACCGAGAGGACCGGGGCCGAGAAGTCTTCCTCGTCTTCGTCCCTGTGCAGCCCCATCTTGGCGCCGCAATTGTAGAAATTGACGAGGCAGGCTTCCGGGTCGTGGGAATAGCCGGACACTGCCCGCCAAAGCTCCAGCAGTGCCTCGGGGATGGCTGGCCAAGGCCTGCCCGTCTCGGGGTGGGTGGGCTGGTAGCGGTAGCCTGCCCGGTCCGACACCCAGCCGAGGGCGCCCAGATTGGTCATCCGCACCGTGAAGGGCCGGCCGGTGCGAGGCATGATGGGGGTGAACAGCGGGGCGTCAGCAACGGCGCCGCGCAGGTTTTCCAACAACTGGCGCTGCGCGTCAGTTTCCAGGCGGCCAGGAAAACATCGAAGTCCGGGTTGCATTCGGCGCTTTTCTCACTGCCGGTCTTGCGCGGGCAAGCCGTTTCTCTGCATGATTGAAATCAATCGAGTTTCGAGGAGTTGTGGCCATGACGTCCTGCAGGCTCATCAGCGGCGGGGAAGCCTTTGACGGGAAGCAGGGGCTATCCTACTTCTCCGGCATCTCGGCGGAATCGGCAGGTTCCGAGAAGCTTTGCATGCATATCGTGACCATCCCGCCCGGTGCCTCGGCCCGGCCACACTACCATGAGGCCCATGAATCGGCGATTTTCGTGCTCGAAGGCTATTCCGAGATGCGCCACGGGCCCAATCTCGAGTATGTCATGGTCATCAAGGCGGGGGACTTCTGCTACATTCCAGCGGGCGTTCCGCACCAGCCTTACAACCCGACCGACAAGCCGGTCAGGGCGGTGATCGCCCGGACGGACCCCAATGAGCAGGAAAGCGTGGTCCTTCTCGATTAACCCCAACAAAATTGCGTGGGGGAACCGCTTGATAGCCCGTACCCCCCTGCCTATATAGCCCTCGACAGCCGGTGACCCGAAGAATCGGGCAACCGGGACCTAATCTTAATCAGGAGGCGGACCCCCCTTAGCCAATGGGGGTCGGGCAAGTGCCTATAGGGCTTTCCCAAGCTCCGCCTGCCAATTGGAGGATCAAGATGGCGAAAGTGATTGGTATCGACCTCGGCACCACCAACTCCTGCGTTGCGGTGATCGAAGGCAAGAGCCCCAAAGTGATCGAGAATGCCGAGGGTGCCCGCACCACCCCCTCGATCGTCGCGTTTACCGCGGACGGCGAAACCCTGGTCGGCCAGCCGGCCAAGCGCCAGGGCGTGACCAACCCCGAGAACACCTTCTTCGCGATCAAGCGCCTGATCGGCCGCCGCTTTGACGACCCGATGGTCGCCAAGGACAAGAAGCTCGTTCCCTATTCCATCGTCAAGGCCGACAACGGCGATGCCTGGGTCGAGAGCCGCGACAAGAAGTTCTCGCCTTCGCAGATCTCGGCCTTCACGCTGACCAAGATGAAGGAAACGGCGGAGCGCTATCTCGGCGAGCCCGTCACCCAGGCGGTCATCACCGTCCCGGCCTACTTCAACGACAGCCAGCGCCAGGCCACCAAGGATGCCGGCAAGATCGCCGGCCTCGAAGTGCTGCGCATCATCAACGAGCCGACGGCCGCGGCGCTCGCCTATGGCCTCGACAAGAAGGAAGCCGGCACCATCGCGGTCTATGACCTCGGCGGCGGCACCTTTGACGTGTCGATCCTCGAGATCGGCGATGGCGTGTTCGAGGTGAAGTCGACGAACGGCGACACCTTCCTCGGCGGTGAAGACTTCGACATGCGCATCGTCGATTACCTCGCCGACGAGTTCAAGAAGGAGCAGGGCATCGACCTGCGCAAGGACAAGCTCGCCCTGCAGCGCCTCAAGGAAGCTGCGGAAAAGGCCAAGATCGAGCTGTCGTCCGCGACGCAGACCGAAATCAACCTGCCCTTCATCACCGCCGATGCCTCGGGCCCGAAGCATCTGACGCTGAAGCTCACCCGCGCCAAGCTTGAGGCTCTCGTCGAGGACCTCATTGCCAAGACCATCGAGCCCTGCCGCGCCGCGCTCAAGGATGCCGGCGTGACTGCTGGCCAGATAGACGAGGTCGTTCTCGTCGGCGGCATGACCCGCATGCCGAAGGTCATCGAGGTGGTGAAGCAGTTCTTCGGCAAGGAGCCCCACAAGGGCGTGAACCCGGATGAAGTCGTGGCCATCGGCGCCGCGATCCAGGCCGGCGTGCTCAAGGGCGAAGTGAAGGACGTGCTGCTGCTCGACGTGACGCCGCTGTCGCTCGGCATCGAGACGCTGGGTGGCGTGTTCACCCGCCTGATCGACCGCAACACCACGATCCCGACCAAGAAGAGTCAGGTGTTCTCGACCGCTGACGACAACCAGACGGCCGTGACCATCCGCGTCTTCCAGGGCGAGCGCGAAATGGCGGCCGACAACAAGATGCTCGGCCAGTTTGACCTGATGGGCATACCGCCCGCACCGCGCGGCATTCCGCAGGTCGAGGTGACCTTCGACATCGACGCCAACGGCATCGTCAACGTGTCCGCCAAGGACAAGGCGACGAACAAGGAACAGCAGATCCGCATCCAGGCCTCGGGCGGCCTGTCGGACGCGGAAGTCGAGAAGATGGTCAAGGAGGCGGAAGCCAACGCCGCCGAGGACAAGAAGCGCAAGGACCTGGTGGAAGCCAAGAACCACGCCGAAGCCCTCATGCACTCGACATCGAAGTCGCTTGCCGAGTTCGGCGACAAGGTTTCTGCTGCTGACAAGTCGGCCATCGAGAGTGCCATCGCGGACCTCAAGTCCACGCTGGAGACTGGCGATGCCGAGCAGGTGCAGGAAAAGACCAACGCGCTGTCACAGGCCGCGATGAAGCTCGGCGAGGCCATGTACAAAGCCCAGGCCGGCCAGGCCGAAGCCGACGCGCAGCGTGACGCTGGTGGCGGGCGCGCTGCCGAGGACGACGTGGTCGATGCCGACTTCGAGGAAGTGAAGGACGACGATAAGAAGGCCTGAGGCCTTTGGTGACAAGGAACCCCGCTTCACGTCGCAGGCCCCACACCGGGTCTGCCGCGCGGGGCGGGGTTCTGCTCTACCCCCGATCCAACTCTTTCCGTTCCTGCGTGGACCCCACCCAAGGACGGCAACCGACAGCGGTACGCATTCATGGCCAAGCGTGACTATTATGAAGTTCTGGGCGTTGGCCGGTCGGCCGACGAGAAGGACCTCAAGGCCGCCTATCGCAAGCTCGCCAAGCAGCTCCATCCGGATGCGAACCAGGGCGACGCGCAGACCGAGGCCAAGTTCAAGGAACTGAACGAAGCCTATGACGTGTTGAAAGACCCGCAGAAGCGGGCGGCCTATGACCGTTTTGGCCACCAGGCCTTCGAGAACGGCATGGGCGGAGGGCGCGGCGGGGCCGGCTTTGGCCCCGACTTCAATTCGTCGATGTCCGATATCTTCGAGGACCTGTTCGGCGACTTCATGGGCGGCGGCGGTGGCGGACGTGGCCGCCGTGGCGGCGGGCGCAGCAATGGCGCGACGCGCGGCGCCGACCTGCGCTACAACATGGAAATCAATCTGACCGAGGCCTTCACCGGCAAGACGGCACAGGTCCGCGTGCCGTCCTCCGTCATCTGCGAAACCTGCAACGGCTCGGGCGCAAAGCCCGGCACATCTCCCAAGACCTGCTCGACCTGTGGCGGACACGGGGCTGTGCGCTCGCAATCCGGCTTCTTCACGGTGGAGCGCACGTGCCCCAGTTGCCAGGGCCGCGGCCAGGTCATCTCCGATCCGTGCAGCCCCTGCTCAGGGCAGGGCCGCGTGACGAAGGAGCGAACGCTTTCCGTCAACATCCCTGCGGGCGTCGAAGACGGCACGCGCATCCGGCTTGCCAGCGAGGGCGAGGCAGGCATGCGGGGTGGGCCGTCGGGTGACCTTTACATCTTCTTGTCAGTCAAACCCCACGAGTTTTTCCAGCGTGACGGCGCCGACCTGTTCTGCAAGGTACCGGTGTCGATGACGGCAGCCGCCATGGGCGGCGAGATCGAAGTGCCCACCATCGACGGCAAGAAGGCACGCGTCTCGGTTCCGGAAGGAACCCAGACCGGCAAGCAGTTCCGGCTCAAGAGCAAGGGCATGCCGGTGCTGCGGTCCTCGCAGATGGGCGACATGTACATCCAGGTGGCCGTCGAAACGCCAGTCAACCTGTCGCGCCGCCAGAAGGAACTGCTGCGGGATTTCGAAAAGGAAGCCAAGAACAACAGCCCCGAGTCGGAAGGCTTCTTCGCCAAGGCCAAGGCCTTCTGGGATGGCTTCGGAAGCTGAGGCTCAGAGATACGCTTGACATTCAGCTTGCCCGGGCATCCTCGTTTCCCGTGAACCAAAAGAATATGGCCGGGTCGAACCCGGCCATGATCAAGGCGTGGAGTTGTTGCGGATGGCGGCAGCTGCTCAATCTACCTTTTCGCCAGGGTAGACGCCCCAGAGCTGCGTCTGCTGCACATAGCCCTCATAGCCGCCGGCGCTGAGTTCGCACCATTCGCCGTCGCAATGCCCGACTTCGGCGACGACGCCGGAGCCGACATAAGCCACTACGCCGGTGCCGCTCTTCGGTCCGCTCAGCAGTGTCACGTTCTGACCCTGCTTCCAGGGCGCGATCTCGGCGGTGCGCTTGCCCGCCAGCATGTTCTGCAGGATCCAGCCTTCCTCACCGTCAGAATCGCGTACGCGGCGCCAGTTCTCGAATTCGGCGACAATTTCGACGGGCAGTCCCTTGCGCTGGAACACCCAGGCCACCGGATGGTCGCTGGAGGGGCCGCGGCGGACGTTCACTTTTTCCGCCTTGAGCGACACGAAGCGCGGGATGGGCAATCCGGAGGAGCCGACGGGCCGTGCTGCCTCCTGCCCGATGGAGCCGGTCACGGCGCCCTTTTCCACATTGGCCTGCGAATCGACGCGCTTGCCGAACAGCGACCAGCCGACCGCAACGGCGAGGCCGATGCACGCCAAACTCAGGATGATGGAGCCAAAATGTCGTTTCTTGGTCGGGCTTGCCGCCATGATTTCCGAAAATCCTCAACCGGGACCGGACGCCTCTTTCAGGAGAACGACCCCCTACGCCACAAAGTCAGTTTACACCACCTGCCGGCCCGTGCAAACGAGGTAACACGTGTGTCTAACCCGTCACGGACCGGTGGCAGGATTGATCCTGCAGGGTTAAGATTGCGTGAGGATTGAGACCGGAGCCAGGATTCCCGCATGACCAAGCGCAAGCCACTCGTCGTCGTCACCCGCAAGCTGCCCGACGTCGTCGAGACCCGGATGATGGAGCTGTTCAACACCCGGCTCAACGCCTCGGACGCGCCGATGGGCCGTGCCGAGCTGATCGAGGCGGTCAAGACGGCGGAAGTGCTGGTCCCCACCGTCACCGACCGCATCGACAAGGCGGTGCTGTTGCAGGCGGGCGACCAGCTGAAGCTGATCGCCAACTTCGGCAATGGTGTCGACAACATCGACGTCGAGACGGCACTTTCCCGCGGCATCACCGTCACCAACACGCCGGGCGTGCTGACGGAGGACACTGCCGATTTCACCATGGCGCTCATCATGGCGGTGTCCCGCCGCATCATCGAAGGCGCGAAGGTGATTGGTGCTGACAATTCATGGGGCGGCTGGTCGCCCACCTGGATGCTGGGCCACCGCATCTGGGGCAAGCGCCTTGGCATCATCGGCATGGGCCGCATCGGCACGGCTGTCGCCCGCCGCGCCAAGGCCTTCGGCTTGCAGATCCACTATCACAACCGAAAGCCCGTCCACGCCAAGATCGAGGAGCAGCTGGAGGCAACCTATTGGGAAAGCCTCGACCAGATGCTGGCGCGCATGGACATCGTTTCGGTCAACTGCCCGCACACGCCAGCCACCTACCACCTGCTCTCGGCGCGTCGCCTCAAGCTGATGAAGTCCGAGGCAATCATCGTCAACACCGCGCGCGGCGAGGTGATCGACGAAAACGCGCTGGCCCGCATGCTGGAAGCCGGTGAACTGGGCGGTGCCGGGCTTGACGTGTTCGAGCACGAGCCCGCCGTGAACCCGCGCCTGCTCAAGGCCAAGAAGGCGGTTCTGCTGCCGCACATGGGCTCGGCCACCATCGAGGGCCGCATCGACATGGGCGAGAAGGTGATCATCAACATCAAGACCTGGGTCGACGGCCACAATCCGCCGGACCGCGTGCTGCCGTCGATGCTTTAAGGGCTGACGGCTTCACTCACGTTTGCAACGTCCAACGAAGTTCACCATGCCCCGGATTGGCCGGGGCGTCCTCTTTGTCGGTAGCCAAAAAGATGCGCGGGTCAAGCCCGCGCAAGGTGAGTTGTGTGGTGAGAGGGCGAGACCTTACGCCACTGTCCTCAGCGACTTGCCCCGCGCCGCGGCATAGTTCCGCACCGCATTGCCGAAGGCCGTGAACAGCTTCACCGAATCCGGATTGTTCAGCGCCTTGAATTCGGGGTGCCACTGGGTGCCCATGGCGAAGCTCTTGGCATCGCGCACCGATACGGCCTCGATAATGCCGTCGGGGGCGGTTGCTTCCACCTGCAGGCCCTTGGCCAGCCGCTTGATCCCCTGGCGGTGGATCGAATTTACCATGGTCTCGCGCTTGCCGAGGATCTGCTCGAGCAGACCGCCGGAGCGGATGTTGATCGGGTGGGACGGTGCATAGCGCACGTCGACGTCGTCATGCTGGGGGGCGCGGTGGTCGAGGCGGCCCTCGATGTCCTGCAGTTCGGTCTCGAGCGTGCCGCCCAGCACCACATTGAGCTCTTGGAAGCCGCGGCAGATGCAGAACAGCGGCAGGCCCCGTTTCAGCACCTTCTCGATCAGCTTCATCGTGGTGGCATCGCGTGCGTGGTCGTAGGGCTCATGCGCAGTCGAGGGTTGCTCGCCGTAGCGCGGCGGATGCACGTTGGAGACCGCCCCGGTCATGACAATACCGTCGAAGTGCTCCAGCAGGTCATCGAGTTGCAGCGCGTCGATCATCGACGGGATCATGACGGGCGAGCACAGCGCCACCTCGGCCACGGCACGCACATATTTGTCGCCGATCGAATGATACTGAAAGCCGTGACTTTCATAGGTGTCGGCCGGCAGGCCGACGAGGGGCAGGTAGGACATTTCCGAACCTTGTGGGAATGCTGATTTGCCGTCTAGATAGCAAGGACTTGGGGGGAAAGTCCAACCGATGAGCCCAATCACGCCCGCGCAACAGCTTTTCGACCTGACGGGGGAGGTGGCCCTGGTCACCGGCGCGTCCTCAGGCCTCGGGCGGCGCTTTGCCAAGGTTCTGGCGGCCCACGGCGCCAAGGTGGTGGCCGCCGCCCGCCGTACCGACCGGCTGAAGGACCTTGCGGCGTCTTCGACGAACATCGCGCCGCTGGTGCTGGACGTGACTGACAATGCCAGCCTCGGCCCGGCGCTCGACGAGGCCGAAAATGCCTTCGGGCCGCTGACGCTGCTCGTCAACAATGCCGGTATCGGCGGCGGCAGCCGCATCGTCGATACCGAGCCTGGCGAGTGGGACGCGGTGCAGGAAACCAATGTCGCGGCGGTGTTCCACCTCTCGCGTGCCTTCGCCAAGCGGCTCATCGCGCAGAAAGCGCCCGGCGCCATCATCAACATTGCATCGGTCGTGGCCGAGAAGGTGGGCGTCTCGTCAGCAAGCTATGCGGCGAGCAAGGCCGCCGTGCTGCACCTCACAAAGGCCCAGGCCTTCGAATGGGCGAAGCACCAGATCCGCGTCAACGCCATCTGCCCCGGCTACATCCACAGCGAAATGACCGATGACTATCTCGCCAGTGCTGCCGGGCTGGACATGATCCGCCGCGTGCCGCAACGCCGCGCCGGCGATCCGTCGGACCTCGACGGCGCGCTCCTGCTCTTTGCCTCGGCCCGCGCGTCCGGCTTCATCACAGGTGCCTCGCTGCTGGCCGACGGCGGCCTTGCTCTCGCATAAGGACGCTTCCATGGATTTCACCCTGTCACCCGAGATCGAGGCCCTCCGCCTCAAGGCCCGCGCCTTCGTCGCGGAGCATGTGATCCCGCTCGAGTCGGACCGCGCGAACTACGACGACCATGAAAACATCCGAACCGATGTTCTGGCCGCCTTGCGCGACAAGGCCAGGGTCGCTGGCTTGTGGGCACCGCAGATGCCGAAGGAGCGCGGCGGGCTGGGTTTGCCGATGATCGGCTGGGCCGCCTTCTACGAGGAGGCCAACCGCTCGATCTTCGGGCCGCTCGCCTTCAACTGCTCGGCACCTGACGACGGCAACATGAACGTCCTCAACAAGGTGCTGAAGACGGATGCGCAGAAGGACCAGTGGCTGCAGCCCATCATTGACGGCAAGATTCGCTCGTCCTTCGTGATGACGGAGCCGCACCCCGGTTCAGGCTCCGACCCCGGCGGCATGATGCTCACCCGCGCCGAGAAGCGCGGCGGAAAATATGTCGTACACGGACGAAAGTGGTTCATCTCGGGGGCTGACGGCGCTACGCACTTCATCCTCGTTGCCCGCACGTCCGATGATCCGCGCAACGGCCTCTCGGCCTTCCTCTATCACAAGGACCAGCCCGGCTGGCGTATTCTGCGCCGTGTGCCCACAATGGGGCCGGAGGAACTGGGTGGCACCTGTGAGATCGAATTCGACGGCCTCGAGATTCCGCAAGAGAACCGGTTGATGGAGGAGGGTGACGGGTTGCGCCTTACCCAGATCAGATTGGGCCCGGCGCGCCTCACCCACTGCATGCGCTGGACCGGGCTTGCCAAGCGCTGCCTCGAGATCGCACATGCCTACGTCAAGGAGCGCAAGGCCTTCGGCACCACGCTCGACCAGCACGAAAGCGTGCAGATCATGCTGGGCGAAGTCGCTGCCGAGATCGAGAAGGGCAGGCTTCTCACCATGCATGCCGCCTGGAAGCTCGACCAGGGCTCCAAGGCGCAGAAGGAGATCTCGATGGCCAAAATCCACGTGGCCGATACGCTGAACCGCGCGGCCGACGTCGGTGTGCAACTGTGCGGAGCGCGCGGCTATTCCAAGGACACGGTGCTCGAATGGATTTACCGTTACGCCCGCTGCGCCAAGCTGGTGGACGGCGCATCCGAAGTGCACAAGATGGTGCTCGCCCGCAGCCTCGCCAAGGAAGGCAATGAGTTCTGGAGCTGGGGCTAGAGCGCCAGCCTCCACGCAGCGCCCAGCGCCCCGCACAGCGCCAACGTTCCGATGACGCCGAAATGCAGGCGCAGCAGCGCCACGGCGGCGAGAATGCTCAGGCCCAGCGAAAACCAGTCGAGCATTCCCCAGTCCGGAACCCATGGCCGGAACCAGCCTGCCAAGCGCTCCACCCGGCCGAACAGCACGTGCAGGCCGAACCAAAGTGACAGATTCAGGATCACGCCCACCACTGCGGCGGTGATGGCGGCCAGAGCGCCCGACAGTTTCGGCCGCTTGCCGATCGCCTCGATGTAGGGCGCTCCGGCGAATATCCACAGGAAACACGGCGCGAAGGTAGCCCACAGCGTCACCGCTGCGCCCGCGATGCCGCCCCAGACGGAACCCGTGCCGCGAAGCCCTGCGAAATAGCCGACGAACTCCGTGACGAGGATCAGCGGCCCCGGTGTCGTCTCGGCCAGTGCCAATCCATCGATCATCTCCTGCGCGCTGAGCCAGCCCTTGGTCTCCACCGCCGCCTGCGCCATGTAGGCCAGCACCGCATAGGCGCCGCCGAAGGTGACCACCGCGAGCTTGGAAAAGAACACGCCCAGCTGTGTCAGCACGTGATCCGGCCCGAGGATCATGGCAATCAATGCCAGCGGCACCAGCCATACCGAAGCCCACAGCGACACCGTCCCCGCCAGACTGCGCCATGACGGCAAAGCGCCCTCATGCGCCTCCGCCTCGCCGCTGCCGCGCCAGAAGCCAAAGAGCGCCGCCGCGAGGATGACGAGCGGGAAGGGCAGGCCGAAGCAGAACAACGCAAGGAAGGCCAGCGCCGCGATCACCCAGTCGCTGCGCGACTTGAGGGCGCGCCTTGCCACGCGCAGCAGCGCCTCGATGACGATGGCCAGCACGGCCGCCTTGATCCCGTAGAACACCGCCTCGACGGCCGGAAGATTGCCAAAATGCGCGTAAAGCATCGAGAGCGCCAGCACGACCAGCGCGCCAGGCAGCACGAAGAGCAGCCCCGCCGCCAGCCCACCCTTCGTGCCATGCAGCTTCCAGCCCGCATAGGTAGCGAGTTGCATCGCCTCCGGGCCGGGCAGCAGCATGCAGAAGTTGAGGGCGGAGAGGTATTCCCTCTCGGTGAGCCAGCCGCGCTCCTCGACGATCACCCGGTGCATCAGCGCGATCTGCCCGGCCGGGCCCCCGAAGGAGAGGAGGCCGATCCGCGCCCACACCTTCAGGGCCGCGCCGAATGAGACCCCTTCGGCGGAAGCGTTTTGATTGTTCATGCGTTTCAGTATAGTCGCGCCCATGTCCAAGTCGATCCACAGCCTCTCCGACCTTTATGACCTTTCGATCACGCGCCTGTTCCTCACCGGGCCGCAGGCCATCCTGCGCATGGTGTTGATGCAGTCCGAACGCGACCGGCAGGACGGGTTCGACACGGCCGGCTATGTCTCGGGCTATCGCGGATCTCCGGTCGGCACGGTGGACAACCAGTTCGTAGCGGCCCGCAAGGTGCTCGAACCGCGCCACATCGTGTTCCAGCCTGGCCTCAATGAAGATCTCGCCGCCACTGCCTGCTGGGGCACCCAGCAGGCCGAGATGCGCGGCGAGGGCAGGCATGATGGGGTCTTTGCCGTGTGGTATGGCAAGGGCCCGGGCGTTGACCGTACGGGCGACGTGTTCCGTCACGCCAACATGGCAGGCACTTCGCCCCGCGGCGGCGTTCTGGCCATCGCGGGTGACGATCACTCGGGGGAAAGCTCCACCGTCGTCCATGCCAGCGACGTGGCGCTGATGGATGCGCTGATCCCGGTTCTCAGTCCCGCCGGGGTGCAGGAAATCATCGACTACGGCCTGCTCGGCTTTGCCATGTCGCGCCATGCGGGCGTCTGGGTCGGCCTCAAGTGCGTGCATGACACGGTGGAGTCTTCCGCCGTCATCGAGGCAGGGCTCTACCGCGTGAACCCCGTCATTCCCGCTGAGCCCCCGCCGCCGCCCGGTGGCCTGTCGATCCGCCCCAGCGATGACCGCATCGTGCAGGAAGAGCGCATCCACATGCACAAGCTTCCGGCGGTGAAGGCCTTCGCGCGGGCGAATGGCCTCAACCGCATCGTGATGCGCGGCGGCGAGCGGCCCTCGATCGGCATCGTCGCGGCAGGCAAGGCCTATCTCGACGTCCGCCAGGCGCTCGACGATCTCGGTATCGACGAGGTGAGGGCGGCGCGCCTCGGCATCCGTCTGCTCAAAATCGGCATGGTCTGGCCGCTGGAAGAAACGGTGGTGAAGGACTTCGCAAGGGGCCTCTCCACCATCATCGTGGTGGAGGAGAAGCGCGCGCTCATCGAGGCGCAGCTGCGTGACATTCTCTACGCCCAGGAAGGCCGCCCCGCCGTCATCGGCAAGCAGGACGAGCAGGGCCGAACGCTGTTTGCGCCGCATGGCGTGCTGGAACCGAACCAGATCGCGCTGGCCATCGCAGCACGCCTGCAGGATCGTTCCACGGCCGACTGCGCGGCCTCGCTGCAGGACTCCTCCACGGGCCGCAATCAGGCGGATCTCGTCGCGCGGATTCCCTATTTCTGTGCTGGCTGCCCGCACAATTCCTCGACCGTGCTGCCTGACGGCGCGCGCGGCTATGCCGGCATCGGCTGTCACTGGCTCGCGCAATTCGTGCCGGGGCGCAAGACCGAGGGCGCCACCCACATGGGCGGCGAGGGTGCCAACTGGATCGGCGAGGCGCCATTCTCAACGCGCGCGCACATCTTCCAGAACATGGGCGACGGCACCTACAACCACTCAGGCCTGATGGCCATCCGCCATGCGGTCGGCACCGGCACAAGCATCACCTACAAGATCCTGTTCAACGATGCCGTGGCGATGACCGGCGGCCAGCGCAATGACGGCGGTCTGACCGTCGAGCAGATTGCCCAGCAGATGCGCGCCATCGGCGTCGAGCGCATCGCGCTCGTCTCCGACGAGCCGGACAAGTACCCGTCGCGCTCCGCCTTCCCGGCGCACACCAGCTTCAACCATCGCAGCGAGCTTCAGGCGGTGCAGACGGAGCTGATGGGCGTCAAAGGCGTCTCCGTCCTCATCTATGACCAGACCTGTGCGGCGGAGAAACGGCGTCGGCGCCGCAAGGGTCAGTTCCCTGATCCGCAGAAGCGGGTGTTCATCAATGAACTTGTCTGCGAGGGCTGTGGCGATTGCGGTGTCCAATCCAACTGCGTGGCAATCCAGCCGGTGGAAACCGAGTTCGGCCGCAAGCGCAAGATCGACCAGTCGAGTTGCAACAAGGACTTCTCCTGCCTCAAGGGCTTCTGCCCCAGCTTCGTGACGGTGGAGGGTGGTGAACTGGTCAAGGGCACCAACGGCCCCGCGGTGGACCTTGAGAAGACGCCATTCCCGCCTGTGCCGGAACCGGTGCTGCCCGCGCTGGACAAGCCGTGGAGCATCCTCGTCACCGGCATTGGCGGCACCGGCGTCGTCACCATCGGTCACCTGCTGGGCATGGCGGCGCACATCGAGGGCAAGGGTGCGGCCTTGATCGACATGGTCGGTATCTCGCAGAAGAACGGCACGGTGGTCACCCACCTGAAGATCGGTGCGACGCCCGATTCCATCTCGGCGGTGCGGGTGGCGCGCGGCCATGCGGACCTCATCCTCGGCTGCGATCTGGTCACCAGCGCGTCGGAGCGCATCCTCGCGGCGGCATCACGCGTGAAGACACATGCCGTCATTAACAGCCATGAGGTGATGCCCGCCAACTTCACGCACGATGCGAGTTTCGACATGCAGGGTCAGGCCCTCACGCTGCGCATCGCCGCTGCGGTGCAGCCGGGCGGATTTTCCGCCATTGACGCCACCGACATTGCAACGAAGTTGATGGGCGACTCGATCGCCGCCAATCTCTTCACGCTGGGCTATGCCTGGCAGAAGGGCCTGGTGCCGCTGACGCGCGAGTCGATCGCGGAGGCCGTTCAGCTCAATGGCGTGTCTGTGAAGATGAACCTGGCCGCCTTTGCCTGGGGCCGCCGTGCCGCTGTTGATGAAGCCGCGGTGCGCGCAGTGATCGGCGCCAAGGTAGAAAAAAAGGCTGAAACGCTCGATGAGGTGATTGTGCGCCGGGTCGCGTTCCTCACCGCCTATCAGGACGCTGCCTATGCGGCGCGCTATCGTGATGTCGTCGCAAGGGTGCGTGCCGTGTCCGAGCCCCTGGCACTCGCCGTCGCCCGAAACCTCTTCAAGCTCATGGCCTACAAGGATGAGTATGAGGTGGCTCGGCTCTACAGCGATGGCAGCTTCGCTGAGAAGCTGTCGAAGCAGTTCACGGGCGACTTCACGCTCAAGTTCCATCTCGCGCCGCCGATCCGCGGCCGTGTCGATGGCTTCACCGGAAAGCCGGTGAAATCCGAATTCGGGCCGTGGATGATGACCGGCTTCCGACTGCTCGCGAAGATGAAGCGTCTGCGCGGCACGCGCCTGGATGTATTCGGCCGCACGGCGGAGCGCCGGATGGAGCGCCAGCTCATCGCCGATTATCACGCGTTGCTCGAGACCCTTGTCGCCAGCCCCTCATTGGCTCGCAGCGAAACGGCGCTGGAGTTGGCCAACCTGCCCGACATGATCCGCGGCTTTGGCCACGTAAAGGAGGCCAATGTCGCCAAGGCCACACAGCGCCAGGCAGAACTGTTGGCCAGTCTCACCACGGATGCCGGGGCGCGGAAGGCTTCTGAATAGGGGCGGTGGGCTAGGGTG
Organism: Rhizobium sp. Q54; assembly: GCA_945889445.1. Lineage (GTDB taxonomy): Bacteria > Pseudomonadota > Alphaproteobacteria > Rhizobiales > Aestuariivirgaceae > Aestuariivirga. The sequence goes on along the minus strand of CAMDBX010000015.1, from coordinate 5,671 downwards.
CCGGGGCGGCGAAGTCATCCGCCCGTCCGGCGGGTGCCGGTTCGGGGCTCCCGAGTTTGAACAGGCGCTCCGCGCCGCTTCCCGTCGGGGCAATGTCGCGCAGCGTCTTGAGCGCCGCCTCAGGCCCCAGGTCGCCTGCGGCAAGCAGGATTGCATTGGCGGTAACGCCATCGGGCTGCACGGTATAAGGCTCGGCATCCATCACCGCCTGCCCGAACATCGGCACGGCATCGGGCCTTGCCTCCGAGTCGGTCTTGTTGACTTCAGGGATGTCGAGGCGCGAAGTCTTCTCGGACGCCGGAGCGCCGGCCCGGGCGTCGGCCGGAGTATCCGCCGGGGCCTCGCCGGCCACGATGGCGGCGAGCACCAACTCGCCCATGCGGTTGTTTCCGGCCTTGAAGAAGGAGATGCCGTCGCGGCCGCGCAGCCTGACAACGGTGCCCGTAGCGTCGGTGAACGAGTCGGTGTAGCTGCCGTCAGGGTTGGTGAACTGCGGGCGGAGGTCGAGATAGGTCATGCCGCGCTGTTCCACCAGTTGCCTTTGCAGCGCCGCGATGCTGCGCATGGCGGTGTCATACTCGGGGTCCTTCATCGGCGGCGGCGCCACCCAGATGACACGGGCCTTGGATGCCACAAGCTGGTCCAGCAGCAGCTTGGCCTGGCTGGTGTAGGCCGCTGTCCATTCCGGCGTGCCGAAGTCGAAGCGCATGTCGCCGCTGCGGATCATCTGCCGGTCGTTGGCACCCAGCATCACCACGATCACGTCATAGGCATTGCCCGCGAGGATCTTGGGCACGGTGACTGGCCAGTCATAGACCTCGGGCCGTGCCAATCCTGATTCCTCGTTGAAGCGGATCGACACGTCATAGTCGCCGCCCGGCTCGGTGACGCGGGCAAGTCCCGCGCCCAAACCGCCGCCGATGGCATCGCCGATCGACAGGATGCTGGTCACGGTCTTCTCGTCCGCCGGCACCTGCTGGTCCTCCATGCTGCTGGCGGCGGACGAGCCCATCACCGGCATGTCAGTCGTCTGCGCCTGAGCGGGAAGCGCCCAGAGCAGGACGGCGGCGGCGATGGCGGCCAAGCGGATCATCAGCTGTTCTTCTGGAGCGACTGCAGCAGCTTCACGGATGGCACGCCGTCAAGCGGCAGGCCGTTCTTCTTCTGGTAGGCGAGGATCGCCTCATAGGTGCGCGCGCCAAAGCGGCCGTCACTGCCGCCGGTCTCGAAGCCCAGCGCGTTGAGGCGGTTCTGCAGTTCCACCCGTTGCTTGTAGGTGAGGTCGTAATTCACGTCGGGCCATTGGGCCACGAAGGCGCCCTTGCCACGGATGCGGTCGGCCAGGTGGCCCACCGCCAGCGCATAGGAGTGCGAGATGTTGTAATCCATGATGGCGAGGAAATTCCGCGTCACCAGAAAACGCGGGCCGCTGACGCCCTGCGGCACCATGACGAAGGCATCAGCGTTCAGCGAGCCGAACTTGGCGCCATCGGCGCGCTTGAGGCCCAGCTTCTGCCACTCGGCCACCGTCTTCCAGTGCGAGCGGCCGACGAGGGCCATGTTGAAGCCCTTGGGCAGCACGACCTCCCAGCCCCATGGCCGGTCCCTCTTCCAGCCCGCCTTGGCGAGGTAGTTAGCCGTGGAGGCCAGCGCATCCTGCCTGGTGTTCCAGATGTCCTTCTTGCCGTCTCCCGTCCAGTCCACCGCGAAGGAGATGTAGGACGACGGGATGAACTGGGTGTGGCCCATGGCGGCCGCCCAGGACCCGTCGAGGTCCTCGACGCTGACGATGCCGCTCTTGAGGATCTTGAAGGCGGAAACCAGCTGCTCGTTCGCATATTTCTTGCGGCGGCCCGAATAGGCCAGCGTGGCGAGCGAGCGGAACACGCTCATCGAGCCCTTGTCCTTGCCGAAGTTTGATTCCATGCCCCAGATGCCGAGCACGATGAAGCGGTCGACGCCGTATTTCGCCTCGATGGCGGACAGCAGCTTGTCCTCGTCCTGGTTCTTCTGCTTGCCTGACTCGATGCGGATGGGTGTTACCGCCTTCGCAAGATAGGCGGAGGTGGTGGAAGTGAATTCCGGCTGGTTGTCGGCCAGCTTCAGCACCACGGGGTCGGGCTCGGTGATGCCGGCGAAGGCTTTATCGAACAGCTTGCGTGAGACGCCTGCCGCTTCCATGCGCGGCCACAGCGTCTTCTGGATGAAGGCCACGAATTTCGGGTCTTCGGCCAGCGCCGGCGAACCCAGAAAGGGCGCCAGCACGAGAAGCGATGCGAACATCCGTCGGTTCATGTGATCCCCACGATTCGTGGCGCGGCCTGTCCGGACGCGCCAATACTTTACAGGCAAGCGTTTCAACCGCCAAATGCGGCCTCAATCAGGCATTCGCACTCAGCCGGTGGTGTTGCGCTGCTCCAGCTTGCGCTCCCAGTTCAGGGCCGTTTCGACGATGAAGTCGAGATTTTCATATTGCGGTTGCCAGCCCAGTACCTCGCGGACACGCGCAGCACCGGCCACGATTGCCGCCGGGTCGCCCGCCCGGCGGGGGCCGTAGGTGACGGAAAGGGCCGCGCCGTTGACGCGCTCCACCGCCTTGATCACCTCCAGCACCGAATAGCCCTTGCCATAGCCACAGTTGAAAATGCCGCTGTTGCCGCCCGTGCGCAGATACGTCAACGCATCGACATGCGCCGCGATCAGGTCGCTCACGTGGATGTAGTCGCGCAGGCAGGTGCCATCCGGGGTGTCGTAATCGGTGCCGAAAACTTCGAGCCTTTCACGCTGGCCAAGTGCTGCCTGGCAGGCGACCTTGATCAGGTGGGTGGCGCGCGGTGTGGACTGGCCGATGCGGCCCTTCGGGTCAGCGCCCGCCACGTTGAAGTAGCGCAGCGCGATGTACTGCAGGCCATAGGCGATGGCTGAATCCTTCAGCATCTGCTCGGTCATCAGCTTGGATGCGCCATAGGGCGAGACGGGGGCAGGTGGACGGTCCTCGAACACCGGCTCGGCCGGGACATTGCCATAGACGGCGGCAGTCGATGAAAAGATGAAGCGCGGGATCCGGGCCTTCACCGCGCAGGCCATCAGCATGCGCGATTTGACCGTGTTGTTGAGATAGTAGCCCAGCGGGTCACGAACCGAATCCGGCACCACGATGGAGCCCGCGAAATGGACGATGGCATCGAACGTATGTTCCGACATAACCCGGTCGAGCAGGGCCTCGTCGCCGATGTCACCTTCTACGAGCTTGGCCTCCGGGGGTACCGCCCACCACATGCCGGTGGACAGATTGTCGAGTACGACGACCTCTTCGCCGCGCTCCACCAGCGCCAGAACCATGTGGCTGCCGATGTAGCCCGCGCCGCCCGTAACAAGAATGGCCATTGAAATCTCCTGTCAGGTGAGTGTAGCGAAGTTTGGGCGCTGCCAATACCACAACTTGTTTCTGGTGAAGGGTGGCTGCCGTTGCAAATGCGAGGTTCTTCATGGTCCGTCCGATCAAGACTGCCGTTTTTCCGGTCGCGGGACTGGGCACCCGGTTCCTGCCCGCCACCAAGGCGATGCCCAAGGAAATGCTCACCGTGGTTGACCGGCCGGTGGTGCAACTGGCGGTGGACGAGGCGCGGGAGGCCGGCATCGAGCATTTCGTGTTCGTCACCGGGCGCGGCAAGGCGGTAATCGAGGACCATTTCGACAAGGCCTTCGAACTCGATGCCACGCTGGCTGCGCGCGGCAGGACGGCAGACCTCGAAGCGCTGGCGCGTGACCTGCCCAAGGCCGGTCAGGCCAGTTTTACCCGCCAGCAGGAGCCCCTGGGGCTGGGCCACGCCGTGTGGTGCGCGCGGCAGATCGTCAAGGACGAGCCCTTCGCCCTCCTCCTGCCTGACATGGCGATGCATGCGAGCCCCGGCTGCCTGAAGCAGATGATCGACGTCTATCAGACCCGCGGCGGCGGAAACGTGGTGGCGGTGGAAGAGGTTCCGTGGGACCAGGTGAGCCGCTATGGCGTGGTGGGCGCCAAGGACTGGACCGACAATGCCTTCACCATCACCGGCATGGTGGAAAAGCCCAAGCGTCGCGAAGACGCGCCCTCGAACCTCATCATTTCCGGCCGCTACATCCTGCAGCCCGAGATCTTCGCGGAAATCGAAGCCCAGGAGCCCGGTGCGGGCGGCGAGATCCAGCTCACCGATGCCATGATCCGGCTGATGCAGCGCGAGCGTTTCTACGGCCTCAAATATCGCGGCACGACCTATGACTGCGGCGACAAGGTGGGCTTCCTCGCCGCCAACGTGGCCTTCGCGCTGGACCGGGCGGACGTGGGTCCGGGTTTCCGGGACGCGCTGAAGAAGATCCTGGCGGAAAGGGGCGGGCTTTAAGGGGCGGCGCGCAAGGCCAGCAAGAGCTTTTGCACCGCCCGGCCAAAAGGTCTAGAACCCCGCCCATGCCGAACCGACATCTCAATCCTGTTCCGCTCGGGCCCCAGTGGCGCGAGTCCGCCCGCCGGGCACTGGTCACCGAAACCGAGGGCATGCAGCAGCTGATCGCCGCCCTCGAAGGGCCGCTGGGCGATGCGCTGGCGCAGTCCGTCGAGGTCATCCGCAAGGCCAAGGGCCGCGTGGTGATGACGGGCATGGGCAAGAGCGGCCACATCGCCCGCAAGATTGCCGCCACGCTCGCGTCCACCGGCACGCCCGCCAGCTTCGTGCACCCGGCCGAAGCAAGCCATGGCGACCTCGGCATGATCACGCCGGACGACGTGGTGGTGATGATCTCCAACTCGGGCGAATCGCCGGAGCTGCGTGACATCCTGACTTATGCCAAGCGCTTCGCCGTGCCGCTCGTCGCCATCACGTCGGTGCCGGACTCGACGCTGGGCAAAGAGGCAGACATCGTGCTGCCGCTGCCGCGCGCCAAGGAAGCCTGTCCCAACGGACTGGCGCCGACGACGTCGACCCTGCTGCAGCTGGCACTCGGCGATGCGCTGGCCATCGCCTTGCTCGAGGACAAGGGCTTCAGCGCCCATGACTTCCGCAAGTTCCACCCGGGCGGCAAGCTTGGGGCGCAGCTCAAGCACGTGCGCGACATCATGCATGCCCGCGAGGAGCTGCCGCTTGGCCCCGAATCCATGGCCATGGCCGATGTGCTGATCGTCATGACGCGGCGCAGCTATGGCTGCTTCGGCGTTCTCGATGCGGAGGGGCGACTCATGGGCATCGTCACCGACGGCGACCTCCGCCGCAACATGTCGCCCGACCTCCTGAAGAGCACCGCAGGCGTGGTGATGACCCGCGCGCCCAAGACCATCGAGCCCGATGCGCTGGCATCGGAAGCCCTTGAACAGCTGAACTCGCTGAAGATCACCAGCCTGTTCGTGATCGATGCCGAGAAGAGGCCGGTCGGCCTGGTGCACATCCACGACCTGCTGCGGATCGGACTGGTCTAGCCCCCTGCTGGCGTCACCCCGGCGAAGGCCGGGGGCCAGCTTTGGGAGTCAACCGTTTGGCAGGAAAGCGGGATCCCCTGAGTTCACAAACGAAGTGCAACACCAGATGATGGTGTTGCCATGGCCCGGACCTATCGACAGTTTTCCCTGGAAGAGCGCTGCGAGATTGCCCGCCTACACGCCGAAGGGCGCTCGCTCCAAAAAATCGCTGCAGCTCTGGAT